>JAFDWG010000343.1 GCA_018268605.1 Actinomycetota bacterium
CGAGGCCCCCGTCAAAGGCGCCAGCGTGCTCAAGTACGATTCCGAGAGCAGCGCGGCAAGCTACTACCGGGATCTGGCCAAGGAGGTCCTCTCCCATGGCTCGGCGTAACAAACGGGCATCGATGCGCGAAGGTCCGCTCTCGGACCTGTTCAAGTCCACCGGGGCCGACGCCCCCGAGGATCCGCCCGAGGCTCCGCGCCCCGGCCGCGGCCCCCGTTACGGGCGTGAGGATCCCGCCGAGGCAAGAAAGGCCGAGGCCGAGGCCGCCCCGGTCGAACCGAGCGCGCCCGCCCCGTCCTCCGGGCCTTTGCCCCCGGCCTCCGGCACCTTCTTCGACCAGGAGAGCGAGCCCGCGTCGGCGCCGCCATCGCCTGCCCGTGAAGAGCCCTACGTGCGTCGCGAGCGGCCCGCCGCGCGCGAGCCGCAGCCCGATCCGGGCCGCGAGGAGGTCGTCGCCCACGAGCCGGAGCCGCCCGCACCGCGTCGCGCCGACCCGCCCGAGTCTTCAGAGCCCGCCCCCGAGCGCCTGAAACGGGTGTTCGCCGAGGAGCCGCGCCCGCGCGACCCGCGTGAGGAATTCCTGCAGACCCCGCGCTACGGCCGTGAGGAGCCCGCCTACGAGGCGCCGGGCTCCGGCGAACCGCACCAGCCGGTGATCAAGGTCGTCGGCGTCGGCGGGGCCGGCGTCAACGCCGTCAACCGGATGGTCGACGCCCGCATCCCGGGGGTCGAGTTCATGGCCGTCAATACCGATCTTCAGTCGCTGCAGCTCTGCGTCGCCGACGTCACCGTGCACATCGGCGACGAACAGACGCGCGGGCTCGGCGCCGGTGCCGACGCCGAGGTGGGCCACCGTTCCGCCTTCGAGGAGCAGGACAAAATCAAGCGCCTGCTGAAGGGCTCCGACATGGTCTTCGTCGCCGCCGGGGCGGGCGGGGGCACCGGCACCGGGGCCGCCCCGGTGGTCGCGCGGCTCGCCCGTGAGGTCGGCGCGCTCACCGTCGGCATCGTCACCAAACCGTTCACCTTCGAGGGCAACAAGCGGGCCAGCCAGGCGGCCAAGGGCATCGAGGAACTGGCGAACGAGGTCGACACCCTGATCGTGGTGCCGAACGACCGGCTGCTCGAGGTCCTCGACCAGCAGACCTCGATGGTCGAGGCCTTCCAGGTCGCCGACGACGTCCTGCGCCAGGGAGTGCAGGGCATCTCCGACCTGGTGACGCTGCCGTCGGTCATCAACCTCGACTTCGCCGACGTGCGGACGATCATGTCCGACGCGGGCCGGGCCCTGCTCGGGATCGGGATGGCGCACGGGGAAGGCCGCGCGATCCTCGCCGCCGAGAAAGCGATCTCCTCGCCGCTGCTCGAGACCTCCATGGACGGGGCGCGCTCGATCCTTTTGTCGATCACCGGTGGTGCCGACCTCTCTCTGGTCGAGGTCTCCGAGGCCGCCAAGGTCGTCGGCGAGGCTGCCCACCCGGACGCCAACATCATCTTCGGCGCGAATGTCGACGAGGAGATCGGCGACCAGATTTGGGTCACCGTCGTCGCCACCCGCTTCGACGGCCGCGGCGCGCCGCGCCGCCCGGCCGCGCAGGAACCGACGATCCGCCGCACCAAAGACATGGGTCGCGGCCGCCCGCCGGAGACGGGGCGGTCGAGCGGCGACACCCTGGGGATCGACGTCCCCGAGTTTCTCCCCGGCTGAGCGACCTGCCGCTCGCGTGAGGGGTTGATCGGGTGCCCGGCGTAATCGCGGCGGGGCATCCGGAGAGCGCCGAGGCCGGCGCCGTCATGCTGCGGGAAGGCGGTAACGCGGTCGACGCGGCGGTCGCGGCCGTGTTGGCCTCCTTCGCGGTCGAGTCGCCGCTGACCGGGTTCGGCGCCGGGGGTTTCATGACGGTGCACGCGGGCGGGGAGACGATGCTGCTCGACTTCTTCGTCGCCGCGCCGGGCGCAGGCAGGGCGTCGCGCTCGGCGGAGCTCGCTCCGGTCGACGTCGTCTTCGATGCCGAGACGGTGCAGACGTTCTACGTCGGCCCGGTCTCCTGTGGGGTGCCGGGGACGCCGGCCGGGCTGGTCGAGGCGCTGCGGCGCTTCGGTTCGATGCCGCTGGAGGAGCTGGTCAAGCCCGCGATCCGGCTTGCCCGCGAGGGCGCCCCCGTCAACCACGAGCAGGCCTACATCCTCGCGATCCTGGCGCCCATCCACGATCGTCTGCCGGGGACGCGCGAGCTCTACGCGCCAGAGGGGCGGACGCTGCGGGAGGGAGAGAGGTTCCGCTTCCCGCAACTCGCCGAGGCGCTCGAAGGCTTCGCCGCCGAAGGCGCGGAGCCGTTCTACCGCGGCGAGGTCGGTGCGGCGCTCTCCGACTTCGTCCTCGAACACGGCGGCACACTCGGACGCGAGGACCTCGCCGCCTACGCGGCGATCGAGCGCCCGCCGGTCCGGGCGCGCTTTCGCGGCACCGAGGTGCTGACGAACCCGCCACCCTCGGCGGGCGGCACGCTGATCGCCTATTCGATGGACCGGCTCGAGCAGCTCGGCCCGGTCAGTGGCGCCGAGCAGCTGGTCGCCGCGATGGATGCCGCCAACCAGCATCGGGCCGACCTGCTCGGCTCGACGACCCACATCTCGGCGATCGATTCAAACGGCGTCTGCGTCGCCGTCACCTGCTCGAACGGCTCCGGATCGGGCGTGCTGGTCCCGGGGACCGGGGTGATCCTCAACAACATGCTGGGCGAGGAGGACCTGAATCCCGGCGGCTTCCACCGCATCCCGCCCGGGGAGCGGGTGCCGTCGATGATGGCGCCGACCGTGGTCCTGCGCGACGGCGAGGTGGTTCTCGCGGTCGGCAGCGCCGGGTCCAACCGGATCCGTTCGGCGATTCTGCAGACCGTGGTGCGGGTGGTGGAGCAGGGCATGGGGCCCGCGGAGGCGGTCGCGGCCCCGCGCCTGCACTTCGAGGCCGGTCTGGTCCAGGCCGAGCCGGGGATCGACGAGGCGGCCCTGGCGCGCCTGGAAGCTCGCGGCATCCCCGTCGCCCGCCGTCCCGAGATCAACCTCTTCTTCGGCGGCGTCCAGGCCGCCGCCCGCGACCCCGAGACCGGTGCGCTGAGCGGCGGCGGCGACCCCCGACGCGGCGGCGCCGTCGCTTACGGATAAGAATTGGACCCGTGTCTGGCGGGGCCGAGATCGATTTTGCTGCCGAGGGGCTTCTCGACGACCTCGAAGGCGAGGCGCGGGAGGCGCGGCGGGAGCTGCTCGAACGGCTGAGCGACGAAGGGGTCTCGCTGGAGGAACTCCGCGACGCCGTCGCCACCGGCCACCTCACCGTGTTGCCGGTCGAGCGGGCGATCGCCGGCGACGGCCCGCGGTACTCGGCGCGGGAAATCGCCGAACGCTCCGGCCTCGACCTCGATCTGGCTCTTGCCTTCCGGGCGGCCCTGGGAATCCCCTATGGCGACGACCTCGACGAACAGGTCGGGACGGAGGACGACCTCGATGCGGCCCGACGGATGAAGGCGATCCTCGACGCCGGCTTCCCGGTCGAGGAGATGTTGCGCAATGCCCGGGTGGTGGGGATGGCGACGGCTCGGGTCGCCGAAGCGAACCGTGAGCTGGTGGTCCGCAACCTCGCCAGTCCCGGCGACAACGAGCGCGATCTCGCCGATCGGCTTGTCGGGACGGCCGAGTTCCTCCTGCCGATGGGGACCGAATTCCTCGAGTACGCCTTTCAGGCGAACCTGCTCGAGCTGATCAAACGCGATGTGATCGGCGCCGCCGACCTGGCGGCCGGGGACATCGGAGGCGTGGTGGAGAGGACCGTCTGCTTCGCCGACCTGGTCGAGTTCACCAGCCTCGGCGAGGAGATCGCGCCGGAGGAGCTGGGGGCGGTCGTCGGCCACTTCGAGGAGCTGGCGACCAGCATCATCGCCCCGCCCGTGCGCCTGGTGAAGACGATCGGCGACGCGGTGATGCTGGTTTCGGCCGAGGCCGAGCCGCTGGTGGCCCAGTCCCTCGACCTCGTCGCCGCGGCGGCCGCCGAAGGGGACCAGTTCCCGGTCCTGCGCGCCGGCATCGCCACCGGCCCGACCCTGCCCCAGGCGGGCGACTACTACGGCCGCTCGGTGAACCTGGCGAGCCGCGTGACCGGCATCGCCCGTCCTGGCAGCGTCCTCGTCGACACCGCCACCCGCGAGGCAGCCGGCGAGGTCGGCCTCACCTACTCCTTCGCCGGCGAGCGCCGCCTGAAGGGCATCGACGCCCGCCAAAAACTCTTCCGCGTCCGCCGCGAGAGCGAACGGCGCGAAGTGCTCGGTCGCCCCGACGAGTAACCCTCGCCGCAATTTCCGGCGAGCCCCGTTCCGGGCCGGGGGTGAATTCACCGCTGCAGCTCCTTAGGGGGCTATGGCGCCCACAAAAACTGCATCGCGCAATGCCGCGGCCTGGGAAATGGCTCGCCGACAACATGGAGTTCTGGCGCGACGGGATCTGTTGGGCCTCGGATTCACTCCGGACGCGATCAAGCACCGAATCGCGATCGGTCGACTGCACCGAGTCCAGCGTGGGATCTACTCAGTGGGTCGGCCGGAGCTGACTCGTGAGGGGCGTTGGATGGCCTTGTTGCTGGCGAGTGGGGATGACGCAGTGCTCAGTCATGGCAGCGCCGCTGCCCTCTGGGGGATCGGGCCCGAGTGGCACCTGGTCGAGATCACTGTGCGTCACCGCGTCTGGTCGCGGTTGGGCGGAGTCAAAGGACGTGCACGGCCGTCGCTGCCCGACCGGGACGTCACGGTTCATCGGCGCATACCCGTCACCACCCCGGAGCGGACGATCCTCGATCAGGCGGCAACGCCGATCTCGGACGCCTCGCTCGAGCGTCTCGTGAACGAAGCCGACGCCGCCCGAGGCATCGGTCTCGATCTACCGAGGTTGCGCGGCTACTGCGAGTTGCACGGGGGCGAGCCCGGGGTCAGGCGTCTTCGGAGACTCCTCGATCCCGAAACCTTCCGCCTCTCCGACTCGGAGCTCGAGCGGCTATTTCGGCCCTTGGCCATCGCCGCCGGCCTCCCGCAGCCGCTCACCAAAGTCATCGTCAACGGCTACGAAGTCGACTTCTATTGGCCCGGTCTCAAGCTGGTCGTGGAGACCGACTCGTTGCGTTACCACCGAAACGCGATCAAGCAGTCCCACGACCTCCTGCGCGATCAGGTCCATACGGCCGCGGGACTCACCACCCTGCGGTTCACCCACTGGCAGGTCGCCCACGAACCGGAGCACGTGGAAGGGATCCTCGCGGCTACGCGGGCTTCTGCGCGCTGACCAGGAGGTTGTAGAAGAGCTCGGCGGGGAGGTGGGGCTCGAGGAACTTGGTGTCGACCTTCTGGAGGGCGATGTAGCTGCGGAAGGCGAACTTGCGCCAGCCGAAGGGGACGGAGTCGGGCTCGGCGGACGACTCGACCGTGCGGAGGCCCCAGCCCCAGGCGTTGGCGAGGAGCTCCTCGCCGCCGACGTGGCGGTCGTCGAATTCGGCGCGCTCGAGGAGGCGGCGGAGGTCGGCGGGGGCGAAGGCGTGGACGTCGACCTCGCCCTCGAGCGAGTGGCCCTCGGACTGGTCGGCTTCGGCGACGGCCCGCTCGCGGGCGCCGACGACGCGGCGCCAGGCGGGCGCGACGAAGAGGCCGGTGCGCTTCGGCAGCGCCGCCAGTCGGTCGCCGTAGCGGGAAGGCTCGCCGGCGAAGACGATCCGCCCGCCCGGCCGCAGCACGCGCTTGAACTCGGCGAAGGCGCGGTCGAGGTCGGGGATGTGGTGGAGGACCGCATGGCCCAGGACGAGGTCGAAGCTCTCCTCCTCGAAGGGCAGCGTCTCGGCCTCGGTGACGACAGTGGTCACGTTCTCCAGCCCGAGCGCCGCCGCGGTCGCCGCCAGCTGGCCGAGCATCCCGGGGGAGATGTCGGTCGCGGTCAGCGCGCCGATCGTCCCCTGCTGCATCAGGTTCAGAGAGAAGTAGCCGGTCCCGGAACCGATCTCGAGCGCGTCGCCGAAGGTCTTCCCGGCCGCGCCGCCGAGCGCTTTCACCAGCTTCCCGCGCACCTGATCCTGGCCGATGTCGCCGAAGTCGATGCCCCACTTGGCGTCGTACTCGGATGCCGCGGCGTCGTGGTAGCGGGTGTTGACGTCCTTGATGTGCTCGGGCGTTGCGGTGGGCGAGGCGGGCATGCGGCGGGAAGACTATGGGTCAGTCGGGAAACACGCGCGGGGCCTCCGATACGGTGCGGCCCCGTGACCGAGGAGATCCTGCAGGCAAATCAGCCAAAGGGGGTGCCACCGCTGCCGCTGACCGGCGAGCGGACGCTCCCCGACGTCCCCGCCGAGAACTACTGGTTCCGGCGCCACCTGGCCGTGTACGAGTGGATCGCGGCTCGGGTCGGCGGACTCCGCGTGGTCGACATGGCGTGCGGGGAGGGGTACGGATCGGACCTGATGGCCGCCGCCGGCGCGGCGAGCGTGGTCGGCGTCGACGCCAACCCGGAGGCCCACGAACACGCGCGGCTGCGCTACGTGCGCCCGAATCTGCGCTTCGATCGCAACGCGGTCGAACTCTTCGCCGAGCCTTGCGACGCGATCACCTTCCTGCAGACGATCGAGCACGTACAGGATCCCGGCGCGGTGCTGGACCACTTCAAGTCCATGCTCGGCGCCGACGGTGTCGCCTACGTCTCGACCCCCAATCTCTTGACGCTGGCGCCGGAGGGCGCCGAGAAGTCCGACAATCCCTGGCACATCAAGGAGTACCGCGCGGAGGAGTTCCGTGAGCTCTGCGAGGCCCACTTCGGCAGGGTGGAGATCCTCGGCCTCTTCCACGCGCGCAAGCTGCGGGTCCATGGCTGGGCGCTGAAGCTGGGGTGGGACGACGTCCACAAGCGGCTCGGCCTGACGCAACCCTTCTACGACCGCTTCACGGCGGCGATCGCCGCCTCCGACTTCCGCCTCGCGACCGAGGACCTCGACCGCGCGCTCGACTTCCTTGCCGTCTGCCGGCCCTGAGAGCGCCCGGGGCGGCCGCGCCGACGGCGTCGGCGACCTGGCGATCGTTCTGCACTCACACATGCCATACGTCGAGGGCTTCGGGACCTATCCGTTCGGCGAGGAGTGGCTCTTCGACGCGGTGGTCCGCTCATACCTGCCGGTGCTCGAGGTCGCGCGGGACCTGACATTGACCGTGACCCCCGTGCTCGCCGACCAACTCGAGGACACCGGTGCGGCGGAGCGGCTACGGCGCTTCCTGGTCGAATACCGGATCGGCTCGGCGGAAGCGGACCTCGGTGACGTCGACGAGGATCTGCGGCCGGCCTGCACCGCCGAGCGCGACCGTTATCGGCGTGCGCTGGAGTTGCTCGACGAGGCCGGGGGCGATCCGCTTGCGCCCTTCCAGCGGGCGGCCGGGGAGGGGCGGGTGGCGCTGGCGGCTTCCTCGGCCACGCATGCGCTGTTGCCGCTGCTGGCGACGCGCGCCGGATTGGCGCTGCAGCTCGACGCCGGGATCCGCTCGCACCGCCGCCGCTTCGGCTGGCACGGCGGCTTCTGGTTGCCCGAGTGCGCCTACGACCCAGGGCTCGAGTGGGACTTGGCGCGCGCCGGCATCGAGTGGTTCTGCGTCGACCAGAGCGCCCACGAGGAGCCGTTCGCTGCGCTGCGCCCGGTGGCGACCGAGGCGGGCCCGGTGGCGCTGCCGATCGACTGGGAGGCGATCTCCTGGCTCTGGGACCTCAGCGGCTATCCGTCCGATCCCGCCTACGCGGTCTTCGACGGCAAATCGCTGCGCGGTATGCGCCTCTGGCGGATCGGCGGCGGCGCATACGACCCGGTGGCGGCCGCGGCGGCGGCGCGGCGCCAGGCCGGCGAGTTCCTCGACGCGATCGCGGCGCGCCTGCGCGAGTACGTCACGGAGCGAGGACGGCGGGGCCTCGTCACGTTCGCGATCGACACCGAGCTGCTCGGCCACTGGTGGTCGGAGGGCCCGCTATGGCTCGAGGCCGTGCTGGAGGGCGCGGCGGAGGCGGGCGTTCGCCTGGTGACCGCCCCGAAGGCGCTCGAAGACCACGAGCCCCAGCCTCGACCCCTGCGCCGCGCCAGCTGGGGCGAGGACAAGGACTTCTCGACCTGGGACTCGCCGCCGGTCGCCGATCTCGCCTGGGCGGCGCGGCGGCTGGAGCTGCGGTTGCTGCGGGCCGTGCGCGGCGGGGTGCGCGGGGACCGGGGGGAGCGCGCCGCGCGGGAGCTGCTGGGCGCCCAGGCGAGCGACTGGGCGTTCCTCGACCGGCGCGGCCAGGCCGGCGACTACGCCTGGAGGCGGGCGGTCGATCACTCCGAGGCCCTCCTCGAGGCCATAGGATGCGACCGTGTCACCGATCCGCGTATGCGTTCGCTGGCCCCGGATATGACGCTCGCGCCCCTCCTGGAGCCCTGAAGGTCGACCGCCGGTCGTGCCTGCCCGCGTCCTGATCGTCTCCTGGGAGTACCCGCCGCTGATCGAGGGTGGGCTGGCCCGCCACGTCCGCAAGCTCTCGGAGGCCCTGGTCGAGCTCGGGGTCGAGGTCCACGTACTGACCCGCGGCGGCGAGGACTCGCCCGCCGAGGAGACGGTGGCCGGGGTGGAGGTGCACCGGATCCGGGAGCCCTCGCATCCGCGCGACCTCGACGAGTTCGTCAACTGGGTCGGGCAGATGAACGCCGACATGTTGGAGGCCGGGGTCGAGCTCGGCGACATCTTCGACTTCGATCTCGTCCATGGCCACGACTGGCTGGTGGCCGGCGCGTGCGAGCAGCTCGCCCGCCTCTTCGACGCGCCCCTGGTGACGACGATCCACGCCACCGAGTACGGCCGCCACCAGGGCTGGGTGAACGAGTACCCACAGACCTACATCCACGGGGTCGAGCGCTGGATCGCCAACCGCTCGCAGCGGACGATCGCCTGCTCGGCCTTCATGCGCGACCAGATCGCCGATATCTTCGACATCCCCGCGGGGCGGATCACGGTGATCCCCAACGGCATCGACCCCGGGGACCTGCCGCGCCCCGACGCGGCCGAGCTGGCCCGCCTGCGCGCCGAGTTCGCGGCACCGGAGGAGCGCCTCGTCCTGCTGATCGGGCGCCTGGTCTATGAGAAGGGCTTCCAGCTGGCGCTGGAGGCGATGCCGGCGGTGATCGCCGCGGTTCCCGGCACGCGCTTCCTGGTCGCCGGGTCCGGCACCCACGAGGCCGAGCTGAAGGCCCAGGCCGAGCAGCTCGGACTGATGGAACACGGCACCTTCCTTGGTTGGATCGGCGACGACGTGCTGCACGCCCTCTACGGGATCGCCGACCTCACCGTGGTGCCCTCGATCTACGAGCCCTTCGGCCTCGTCGCGCTCGAGGCGATGGCCTCCGGCTGCCCCTGCATCGTCGCCGACACGGGCGGCCTGCGCGAGGTGGTCCCGCACGAGAGCGCCGGCCTGCGCTTCGCCGCCCGCGACCCTGAGGCCCTGGCCGAAGTCGCGATCCGCGTCCTCTCGGACCCCGAGCTCGAGGCCCGCCTGATCGCTGAGGCCAAGGATCACGTCCTGCGTTTCGACTGGGCCGACGTCGCCGCCCGCACGGCCGAGGTCTACGCCGAGCTCGTCGGCGCCAAGCTCGGCCCCGCCTAACCCGGCCGCTATTCGTCCGGCATCCGCGGCGGGGTACCGAAGGTGAAGGTGCCGAATTTCGACGGCGCGGGGGTCCAGTGGATGCCCTCGACCAGCTCTTCGGGGCGCAGCGCCATCGCCCCCGCCAGCCGCAGCATGGTGTCGACGCGGGGGAGGCGCTCGCCTTTCTCCAGCTTCCCCACCTCGGTCCGGTGCAGCCCCGCCCGTTCCCCCAGCTCCTCCTGCGAGAGACCCGCCCGCCGGCGGCAGCGCCTCAGGTTCTGACCGAAGCGCAGCGCGACCGCCTCCGACAGCTCCCGTCGATCGTCTTCCCGCGCCATGGGGAAAGACAACGTCAGGAGAGGTTTTGTCAGGAGAGTTATTGTCTGCATGGTGCTAGCGTTCTTGCAGATGGAGCGGACGCTGGAAACGCCCGAAGAGAGACGGCTCAATGAGCTGGCCGCCCGCAGAATGGGGATTACACCTTCATGGCTAGATACCACCATGGCCTTGAACATCAAGGACAAAGAGACGGAGGCGCTGGTTGCTGAGCTGGCGGCGATGACGGGGGAGACGAAGACGGGCGCGATGCGCACGGCGGCGCGCGAACGCCTGGAGCGGCTGCGGTTGCGGTCGGGCAGGCCGAATCCAAAGAAGGACGCCGAGTCGTTCCGGCGCTGGCTCGAGACGGAGATCTGGCCTCTGATCCCGGATGACGTCCGTGGCAGGACGATCACCAAGGCCGAACGCGAAGAGATCCTCGGGTACGGGCCCGACGGGGTGTGATCCTCGACGGCTCAGCGCTCGTGGCCGTCCTCATCCAGGAACCTGGCTATGAGGCGCTCGAGCTCAAGATGCGCGAGGCGGACCTGCTCGCGACTGGTGCACCGACTCTGGTCGAGGCGGACCTTGTCCTGGCTCGTCGCACCCGAGACGACATGGGGCGCATCGCTCTATCCCGATTTCGCCGCGACCTGGGAGTGGTCGTCATTCCGTTCGGGGAGAGACACCGTGAAGCCGCAGCCGACGCTTTCTCCCGGTTCGGCAGAGGGCGCCATCCGGCTTCACTGAACTACGGCGACTGCATGTCGTACGCGACCGCCCGGGTTGCGGACGAGGCCCTCCTGTTCGTCGGCGACGACTTCGCCCAGACGGATATCGAAGCTGCGTAATTCGTTAACGAATATCGATGACGCCGGCCGCTAACCTGCGCGCGTGCCCTTCTCCAAGCGCAAGACGCGCCGCAGCCCGCTGCAACGACTGAGCGACCAACGACGGAGCCTGGCCCTGGCCGGGTTGGCGGTCGGTGCCGTCTTCAGTGCCGCGATCGTCCGCCGCAAGCGGCGTGGGGAGGATGTCCCTCCCGAGCCGACCGTGCAGTTCGAAGAGAACGTGCCCCCCGTCGAGGTCGCACCGGTCGAGGCCCCGCCCGTCGTGGCGGAGCCGGAGCTGGATCCGGAGTCCGACGAGGAGTCGCGGCCGATCAACGCGGCGGCGCCGATCGAGCCGGCCACCGGCGAACTGAGCGCCGGGGAGGCCTCGATTCTCGCCGTCCTGGCCCAGGCGGGACGGGCCGACGACGACCGCACCGCGATCGCCGTCGCCACCTCGCTCGAACGCGATGCCGGCGAGGTGGCCGGCGTTTTACGCAAACTGGGCGCCGAAGGCGTCGTCTCCGGCGAGCTTCAGACCTCTGCCGGAGAGGAGATCTGGGCGGTCACCGAGCGCGGCGTGCGCCGGCTCGGCGCCCAGCACTGAGCGTGCCGGACGCCGAGGTCGGCGTTCAGACCGCCCGCTGGTAGGTCCGAAACGCCCGCGTCGCGAACCAGGCGCAGAGGCCGAGGAAGGCGACCAGGAGCCCGGTCTTGCCGGCGATCGCGCCCCAGTCGGGCCCGGCCGTCACCGCGTCGCGCCCCGCTTCGACCGCCCAGTTCAGCGGGTTGAAATCGGAGACGGTCTGCATCCACCCCGGCATCAGGTCCTTCTGCATGAAGGTCACCGACATGAAGGAGAGGGGCAGGACGAGGAACTGGACCGCGGCGATCAGCGTCTCCTCTTTGCGGATCAGCAGCGCCAGACCGATCGAGAGGCAGCCGAAGGCCGCGCCGACGAGGACCGCCTCGACGCACAGGACGACTACGCCGAGGACGCTGTTGGAGAAGGTGGCGCCGACGATCAGCGCCAGGACGACGATGATCAGGGACTGGATCGTCGTCGTCAGCGCCCAGGACGCGAGCCGCCCGGAGATCAGCGAACCCCGCTTCACCGGGGAGACGAGGAAGCGGTCGATGACGCCACGGTCGATGTCCTCGATCACCGGCATGCCCGCCCATCCGGCGCCGAAGAACGCCGTCATCACGACCACGCCGGGAGCGAGAAACTGGATGTAGTTGTCGGAGCCGAAGCCCGGGATGTCGGTCACCGCCTTGAACAGCGCGCCGAAGAGCAGCAGCCAGATCACCGGCTGGATCAGCGAGACGGCGATCCACCAGGGCTGGCGCCAGAGCGCCATCAGGTGGCGGACGGTCATGTGTCGGGTGTCGCGCAGCGCCTTCATCGCACCGCCTCCTTCTCCTCGTCGTTTCGTCGCGGCTTTTCGTCGCTCTCGGCCTCGCCGAAGGTCCGCCCGGCGAAGCGCAGGTAGACGTCGTCGAGGGACGGCCGCGCCACCGTCACCGCGGCGACCTCGAGATCGGCACCGTCGAGCGCCGCCAACACTGCGGGGACGGTCCGTGCGCCGTCCTCGGCGCGGGCGTGGAGGACGCGGTCGTCGAAGATGATCTCGTCGAGGCCGTCGACCCGGGCCAATGCCTCGCGCACGGCCGCCTCCGGGGCGGTCTCGGTGCCGAGCTCGATGTGGATCGCGTCGCCGCGCAGCTCGCGCTTCAGTGCGTCGGGGGAGCCCTCGGCGACGACCTTACCCTTGTCGACGATCGCCAACTGCGCCGCCAACTGGTCGGCCTCCTCGAGGTAGTGCGTGGTGAGCAGGACGGTCAGGCCGGCGCCGGCGAGGCGTGCGATCTCGTCCCACATCTCCGCTCGAACCTCGGGATCGAGGCCGGTCGTCGGCTCGTCGAGGAAGAGGACCTTCGGCCGATGCACCAGCCCCTGCGCGACGTCGAGGCGCCGCTGCATCCCGCCCGAGTACTCCCGCACGAGGCGCTTGCCCGCGTCGGCGAGCCGGAACTGCTCCAGTAGCTCGTCGATCCGCCGCTCCAACTCGCGCCCGCCCATGCCGAAGACCTGGCCCTGCAGGCGCAGGTTCTCGCGACCGGTCGCCTCGCGGTCGAGGCCGCCCGCCTGGGAGACGACGCCGATCGACTCGCGGACCCGGGGCGCTTCGCTCAGGATGTCGTGGCCCGCTACCTGCGCCGAGCCACCATCGGGATGGGCGAGCGTCGTGAGGATCTTCACCGTCGTCGACTTGCCCGCCCCGTTCGGGCCGAGCAGACCGAAGACCGTCCCCGCCGGCACCGAGAAGGTGAGGCCGTCGAGCGCCTGCACCTCCTCGCCGTATGACTTCCGTAGATCAACCGCCTCGATCGCGTTCGTATCTCCCACTCGATCCTCCTGTAGAATTCCCTTGATCCTCAAGTATCTTAAAAATCAAGATAACAGTTTTTCCGACCACATGAGACGAGACGGATGAAGAAGGCGGAACTGATCGGTCAGCTGTTCGACGCGGTGCGGGCGAACCAGCTGGCGACCGACAAGATGGACGACGGCGCCGCACGAGGGATGGGGGTCAACCGGACCGACGCGCGAGCGCTCGACATCGTCGAGCGCCTCGGCCCGGTCACCGCGGGCAAGCTCTCAATCGACGCCGGTCTCACCAGCGGCGCGGTCACCGCGGTGATCGATCGTCTTGTCGAGAAGGGTTACGTGCGCCGGATTGCCGACCCCGCCGATCGCCGCCGTGTCCTGATCGAAAAGACCGAGAAGCTGGACGAGGCCTCCAAGCGCTTCTACGGCCCGCTCGCCGAGCGCTCCCTTGCCTGGCTCGACAAATTCTCCAACGCCGAGCTGGAAACCATCGTCCGCTTCCTGCGCCTGGGGACCGACATGATCGAGCGCCGGGTCGCGGAGCTGATCGAGGAGCGGGAGGGGAAGTAGGGGACCGGCAAAGGGACGCAAGGGCCTGCGGCGAGCACGCGGGAGATGCCACGAAGTCCACGCTTCCGTGCGTGTTGCACAACACCAGCGTGTTCCGGTGCCCGACGGAACAGTCGGGGAAGACCACGGAATCAGACTTGACGCACGCCCCTAACCCGCCGCCCGCTCCAGGAAATCGACCTGATCCTGCTTGCGCAGGATCAGGTGCTCCATCAGGTGCTCGAGAGCCTCGGAGCGGCCCTCGCGGCCGGTCGGCTCGATCGCATCTTTCAGGCGCTCTACGGCCTCACGCTCGCACTCGACCAGCCAGTCGAGCGCGTCCTTGGTCGAGCGCTCGAAGCGCAGCGCGGCGACCTTGGTGACCGGCTCACCGTCGAAGGAGACGATCTTTTCGATCAGGCGACGAGCGCCATTCAGGCGCTCGATCGCGGTGGCTTCGTCGAGGATCTCTTCGGAGTCGGGCATTCCGCACCGGTACCCGCTTCGACCGGCTCCTCCACCTCGGGAGGCTGCAGGGTCGTAGGCGCTTCCGGGTCCGGTTCGACCGGCCGCTCCCAGCCCAGGCGCTCCGGCGCCTCGCGCATCCGCAGGATCCGCGCCGGGATGCCGCCGACGACGGCGTTCGCGGGCACGTCCTTGGTGACCACCGAGTTCGTCCCGATCACCGAGTTGTCGCCGACCCGCACGCCGCGCAGGACGCAGGCGCCATAGCCGATCCAGACGTTCGAGCCGACCTCGACGTCGCGCTTGTAGATGCCCTGGGTGCGGATCGGTCGCTCGACCTCGACGACGCCGTGGTCGAAGTCGATGAACATCGCTTTGTCGGCGATCACGCACTGCTCGCCGATCCGGATGTGCTGGAAGGCGGTGATCGTGCATTCCTGGCCCATCACCGTCTTCGGGCCGATCTCGACCAGCCCCTCGTGGCAGCGCAGCTTGGTCCGGTCGCCGATCCAGACGAAGCGGCCGAAGTCGACCCGTCCGCGCCTGCCGATCTCGATTTCGAGACCGCTGCCGAAGAAGACGAAGCCGTCGGTGCGCCAGCGACGACCGGCAGGGGTGAGCAGCCGCCGCCAGGCATAACGCCAGGCGAGCAACCCGTAGCGCCGGTTGAGCATCCGATTGCGGGCAAGGAAGCGGAGCACGCGGGGGCAACTCTAGTGCCGCGCGAGGTGTCACCGGACGCCGCATTAGACTGGCCAACCCGTGCCCGACGTCGCCAAAGACGCACCACTCGCCGAGCGCCTCGTCGCGGGCGACAAGCGCGCCCTCGCGCGGGCGATCACGCTGATCGAGTCCGACGACCCGGCGGGCTGGGATCTCGTCCGCGAGGTCTACCCGCGGACCGGGAAAGCGCGGATCATCGGCTTCACCGGCCCGCCCGGGGTGGGAAAGTCGACTCTGATCGGCGCCCTGACCGGGGAGATGCGCAAGGCCGACCGCGAGGTCGCGGTGCTCTCGATCGACCCCTCGAGCCCGTTCACCCGCGGCGCCCTGCTCGGCGACCGGATCCGGCTCTCCGAGCACTTCCTCGACCCCGGCGTCTTCATCCGGTCGATGGCCAGCCGCGGCGCCCTCGGCGGCCTCTCCGAGGCGGCCCTGCAGGTGGCGCTGGTGATGGACGCGGCGGGCAAAGACGACGTGCTGATCGAGACCGTCGGCGTCGGCCAGGCGGAGATCGATATCGTCGACCACGCCGATACGATCATCCTCGCGCTGATGCCCGGCTCCGGCGACTCGATCCAGGCGCTGAAGGCGGGCGTGATGGAGATCCCCGACATCATCGTCGTCAACAAGGCCGACCATCCGATGACCGACACGATGGTGCGCGAGGTCCGTGGCGTGCTGGCCTTGTCCCACGAACAGGGCAGTTGGAAGGTGCCGGTGCTGCGGACCGAAGCGATGGACGGGGTGGGGGTCGACGAGCTGGCCCGGCAGATCGACGAGCACCGCGCCTTCATCGAGGAGCAGGGCACGCTGGCCGAGCGCCGCGCCCGCAACCTGCGCAGCGAGGTGATCGGCATCGCGACCTCGCGGATGCGGCGGCGGCTCGAAGCATGGGCGGCCGAGGATGCCGGGACGGCGGAGCTGCTCGAGGCCGTGGTCCGGCGCGAAGTCGACCCGGCGAGCGCAGCCGGGCAACTCCTGGAGCGGCATACCGATGGCTGAGGCCTTCGGCGCGCGCGTACCGCTGCCCGACGCGATCTCCTGGGTCGGCGGGCCACTCGCCGACCTCGAGGGCGGCGCGATCGGCGAGGTCCAGTCCGTCTACATCGACTCGACCGACCACCATCCCTCATGGCTGGTGGCGAAGCTCGGCGGCAGCGGCCGGCGCGAACGCGGCGCCCGCGTCGTCGCGGTGCCGGTCGACGTCTGCGCCGGCGCCGCCGGGGCGGGCGTCTGGGCGGCGATCGACGAGTCGCGCCTGCGCGGCGCCCCCGTCGTCGACCCGACTCGGCCGCTCCTGCGCGAGCATGAGCTGACGATCTGCGAGCACTTCGGCATCGGTGAGGAGGTCGGCCGCGCCGCCGCGGTCGCCGGCCTTACCCCCGGCGCGATCACCTCGATCCCGCCCCGCAGCTGACTGAACCGGCCTGCGTCACAGTCTCGTAAGGAAGTCTTGGAAGGCTTCTGAGAAATGGCGCTACTGATCATCTTCGGCTTCGTCGCCGGCGCCGCCACCGCGGTGTCGCCCTGTGTGGTGCCGGTGCTGCCGATCGCCCTCTCGGCCGGAGCGACGGGTGGCCGACGGAGGCCGCTCGGAGTCGTCGTCGGGCTGGTCTTCTCCTTCACCTTCGCGCTCTTCGCGCTCGTCTACCTGGTCAGCGCGCTCGGACTGCCGAATGAACTTCTCCGCGACATTGCGATCGTCGTCCTCTTCGGCTTCGGCATCGTCCTCCTGATCCCGCCGCTGGCGGCGCGGGTCGAGGCGTTCGCCTCGCGCCTCACCAGCCGGGTCGGCGTGAAGACCGACGGCGAGAACGACGGCTTCTGGGGGGGTGTCGGACTCGGCCTCAGCCTCGGCATCCTCTACGCGCCGTGCGCGGGCCCGATCCTCGCCGGCGTCCTCACCTACTCCGCCTCCCAATCGTTCAACGCGGGCCGTCTGGCAGTGGTGATCGCCTATGCGATCGGCTCGGCCCTCGTCCTCTACCTGCTGATGCTCGGCGGCCGCAAGCTGACCGCGCCACTCGCCCGCCGCAGCGGGGCCTTCCAGATGGCGATGGGGCTGGTGATGGTGATCGTCGCCTTCTCGATGTGGCAGGGATACGACACGAAGTTCCAGTCGAACGTCGTCGCCAGCTTGCCGTCGTGGCTGACGAATCCGGCTGAAGGCATCGAAAAGAGCGGCTCGGCGCAGACCGCGCTGCAGGAATTCAAAGACAGCGGGCAGCAGGGCACGCTGGGGTTGCGGGCGGCGGAAGCCGAAGGGGAACGGCAGATCGAAAAGGAGCGTGCCGCCCAGGGCGAAGAACCGTTGGGCGAAACCGGCGAAGCTCGGTTGACCGCGAAGCAGGAAGCCACGGTGCCGTTGAACGACATCGGCCGGGCGCCCGAATTCACCGACACCGAGAAGTGGTTCAACACGCCCGGCGGCAAGCCGCTGACGATGAAGGGCCTCCGCGGCAAGGTCGTCCTGATCGACTTCTGGACCTATAGCTGCATCAACTGCATCCGCACGCTGCCCTACCTGAATGCCTGGAACAAGCGCTACGCCAAGGACGGCCTGGTGATCGTCGGTGTGCACACCCCCGAGTTCCCGTTCGAGCGCGAAGCCTCCAACGTCGAAGAAGCGATCAAGACCGACGGGATCGAATACCCGGTGGTCCAGGACAACGAAAACGGGACCTGGAACGCCTACGGCAACCTCTACTGGCCCGCCGAGTACTTCGTCGACGCCAAGGGCGAGATCCGTTATGCCCATTTCGGAGAGGGCGAATACGGCGAGAAAGAACAGGTGATCCGTGAGCTTCTCGCCGAAGCCGGCCACGAACCCGGCAAGGCCCGGGCGGACGCCCACGGGATGGCCGCCGAACCGACCGTGACGACCCCCGAGTCCTACCTCGGCGCCTACCGGGCGAGGAACTTCTCCAACGGGATGATCAAGGTCGGTCGCCAGGACTTCACCCTCCAGACGACCCAGGAAAACGAACTCTCCTACGGCGGCGAATGGAACATCGGAGGGGAGGCGGTGACGGCGGGGAAGGGGGCGAGGCTCGATCTCAACTTCGGCGCCCGCCGCGTCTACCTCGTGCTCGGCTCGCCCGGGAAGCCGCGACGGATGAAGGTGATGCTGGACGGGAAGCCGATCGCCACGGCCGACGACGGCTCCGACGTCCACAATGGCTACGTCACCGTGACCAACCAACGTCTCTACAACCTGGTCGAACTGCCGAAGGTGGAACACCACGTGCTCGAACTCGTCCCCGAAGAAGGCGTGCAGGGATATGCCTTCACCTTCGGATAAGCCGGCCGCAGCGGAGAAGACCGCCACCGTGCTCGTCGTCGACGACGAGCCGACGATCGTCGAGATCGTCGGCCGCTACATGGAGCGGGCAGGCTTCGAGACCTACACCGCGCCCGACGGCTACAAGGCACTCGACGCCGCCAACGAGCACCGCCCCGACCTCGTCGTCCTCGACGTGATGCTGCCCGGCATCGACGGCATCGAAGTGATGGAACGGCTGCAGGAACGGCCGGGCCCACGGATCGCGGTGATCCTGCTGACCGCGCGCGGGGAGGAGTCCGACCGCCTGGTCGGCCTACGCAACGGGGCCGACGACTACGTCGTCAAGCCGTTCTCGCCGGCCGAGCTGGTCGCCCGGGTCGAGGCGGTCCTGCGCCGGATCGCTCCGCCCGTCGCCGACGAGGAGGCGCCGCCGATCGTGCACGGCCCGCTGCGGGTCGAGCCCTCCTCGCGCCGCGTGGTCCTCGACGGCAAGGAGATCGCGCTGACGATGCGCGAGTTCGATCTGCTCGCCTTCTTCGCCGCCAACCCCGGCCGCGTCTTCTCCCGCGATCAGCTGATGGAGGCGGTCTGGATGGAGCCGTGGTTCGACGACACCTCGACCGTCACCGTCCACGTCCGCCGGCTGCGCGCGAAGCTCGACGACGACCCGGCGCAGCCGCGCTTCATCGAGACCGTGTGGGGCGTCGGCTACAGGTTCCGACCATGATCCGGGGGATGTGGCGCGCCGCGCTGATCGCCGTCGCCGCGTTCCTCGCCGGGGCCGCCGCGGTCGGCATCCCGCACCAGATGGGCTTCGACCAGATCCTGCTGGTGCTGGTCGCGCTGGCGGCCGCCGCGGTCGCCGCCGGCCTCGCCGTGCGCCAGTCGATGGAAGAGCGGATGCGCCGGCAGGTCGAGGATGCGCGCCGCGGCCTGGTCGCCGCGGCGTCCCACGACCTGCGGACGCCGCTCGCGTCCCTGCGCCTGCTGGTCGAGGCGATCGACGACGGGGTCGCCGGCGAGGACCGCGATCGCTATCTGCGGGAGATCCGCACCCACGTCGCGGTTCTCAGCGACCTGGTCGACGACCTCTTCGAGCTCTCCCGGATCGAGGCCGGGGACATCACCTGGACGATGCGCCAAGTCGAGCTCGGCGACCTGATCGGGGACACCGTCGCCGCCTTCCGCACCTCCGCCGAGGAGCGCGGAATCCACCTCGCCGCCGAGCTGCCCGACGGCAAGGTGATGGCCGAGGCCGACGCGGAGAAGGTCCAGCGCGTCCTCTTCAACCTGATCCAGAACGCGATCCGCCACACGCCGACCGACGGCAGCGTCACCGTGCGGGCGAAGGGCGGGCCGGGTGGGGTGGAGGTCGAGGTGGCCGACTCCGGTGAGGGCATTCCGGCGGGCGACGGCGAGCGTGTCTTCGAGGCCTTCTACCGCGGCGATTCCGCCCGCGGCGAGGATGGCGCCGGCCTCGGCCTGGCGATCTCCCGCGCGATCGTCGAGGCCCATGGTGGCCGC
Organism: Actinomycetota bacterium; assembly: GCA_018268605.1. Classification (GTDB taxonomy): domain Bacteria; phylum Actinomycetota; class Thermoleophilia; order Solirubrobacterales; family 70-9; genus VAYN01. The sequence continues at coordinate 19,758 of JAFDWG010000343.1, forward strand.
ATCTGGCTGGAAGACGCGGATCCTGGGACCCGAGTCCGCTTCACCTTGCCGGCCTGACTCCCCAGCTGGACGAGAGCTACAGCTGCAGCGACTTCGTCTGCAACATCCCCTCGAGGCCGAAGCGGCCATTCTCGCGGCCGTGGCCGGACTGGCCGTAGCCCCCGAACGGAGCCAGCGGATTGAAGGCGCCGCCGTTGATCTCGATCTGGCCGGTGCGTAGGCGCTTGGCGACCGCGATCGCGCGCTCCTCGTCTCCGGCCCAGACTCCGCCCGCGAGGCCGTACTCGGTCGCGTTGGCGATCCGCACCGCGTCGTCCTGATCGTCGAAGGGCATGATCGCCAGCACCGGGCCGAAGATCTCCTCGCGCGCGATCGTCATCTCCGGCGTCACCTCGGAGAAGACGGTGGGGCGGACGAAGTACCCGCGGGTGAGGCCCTCCGGCGGCTCGGCGCCGCCGGCGATGAGCTTGGCGCCCTCGGCCTCGCCCTTGGCGATGTAGCCGCGGACCCGCTCCCGCTGGGTGGCGGAGACGAGCGGGCCGAGGCGCGTCCCCGGGTCGAGCGGGTCGCCCGGCGCGAAGCCCTCGGCCGCCGCGACCGCCAGCTCCTCGACCTCGGCGAGCCGCTCGCGCGGTACCAGCATCCGGGTCAGCGCGCTGCAGGTCTGGCCGGAGTTGAGGAAGCACTTGGCCACCCCGTCGGGGACGGCGCGGGCGAAGTCGGCGTCCTCGAGGAGGACGTTCGGTGACTTGCCGCCGAGCTCCATCGCGACCGGCTTCACCGTCGCCGCCGCGAGCTCGGAGACGCGACGCCCGGCGCGGGTCGAGCCGGTGAAGGAGACGAGGTCGACGCTCGGGTTGCCGGCGATGGCCTCGCCGACGACCGGCCCGATGCCGGTCACCAGGTTGAAGACGCCGGGGGGCAGGCCGACCGACTCGATCACCTCGGCGAGGATGAAGGCGTTCAACGGAACGATCTCGCTCGGCTTCAGCACCACCGTGCAGCCGGCCGCCAGCGCCGGGGCGACCTTGGCGCCGATCTGGTTAAGCGGATAGTTCCAGGGGGTGATCGCGCCGACGACTCCGGCCGCCTCGCGCAGCACCCGCGAGTTGCCGACCTCCTCTTCCCAGCGCACTTCCTCGAGCGCCTTCGGCATCGCCGCGAAGTGATTGATCCCGAGCCCGACCTGGATCATCTGGGTCAGCTTGCGCGGCATCCCCAGCTCGGCGGTGATCGTGTCGGTCAGCTCCTCGGCCCGCTCGCCGAGCCCCGCGGCGATCGCCGCCAGTGCCTCGGCCCGCACGGCCCGCGGCGTCGTCGACCACCCCTCGAAGGCCGCCCGCGCCGCCTCCACGGCATGGTCGACCTCAACTGGCGTGCAGCCCGGAACGGTGGCGATCGTCTCCTCCGTCGCCGAGTTGACCACCGGCAGCGGATCCGCCCCCATCGGCTCGACCCACTCGCCGCCGATGAAGACCTGCTCCCTCGCATTCAGTGACGCCGCAGTAGCCATCTCCGCTCCTCCTCCAAGTCGCTCGCTCGATCTCGGACAAGCTACTGGGCCACTGCGACCAAACCGAAGAGGCCGGCGGGCGAACTGCTGCGGGAGGCGCGAAAGGCCTACGGGATCTCCCAGGAGGGGCTCGCGATCCGCGCCAACACCACGCAGTCGGCGATTTCGCGGATCGAGTCAGGTAGGTCCTCGCCGTCCTTCGACACGCTGCGAGAACTGTTACGACTCCTGAACGCAGACCTGATCGTCGACGCGGTCGTGCGTGACACCGGTGTCGATCCCACCCTCAATGAAGTGAACTTCGAGTATT
>JAFDWG010000344.1 GCA_018268605.1 Actinomycetota bacterium
TCGCCGCCCGCGCCACTGAACTCGCCGCCGCGAACCCCTAACCGGATCGCTATCCTGCCCTCCCCTGCCGGAGTAGCTCAGCTGGTTAGAGCAGCGGAATCATAATCCGCGTGTCGGGGGTTCGAGTCCCTCCTCCGGCATCCGCTTGTAGAGCCAAACCCTTCGCTCTCAAGCCCCTTCTTCAGGGTCCAGGTCAACACCCAGGTCAACATTGCGTCGAGCCCCTGTCTCAGGTCGGAAGTCGGGACGTGCACCGGCCACTTGTGGGACCGCCCTCGAGGATTGATTCCGGCCTTTAACCGACCGAATTCGTACGCTCAGAGGGAATGAGCGGAGGAACGAAATCGAAAAGATCGACCCCGAGAGCCACGCTTACGTTGTCGGGAACGGATCGCTTGGTCTTTGGCGAACAGGTTCTCCATCCAGACGCGACCCTGTTTCGCCGTCTTATGTATGAAGCGAAACGTGAACGGAAGGGTGGTTTCACGTTCGACTTCAAGAGGACTCAGTTCGTCGCGCCTGTCGCGATGGCACAACTCGTAGTTCAGGCGGATGCCTGCCGCCAGAGCGGAATGCACTTCGACGTAATCGGGCCGGCGAACCCGAAGACCCGGGGCGTCTTCGAGCACAGTAACTGGGCTCATCACTTGAGTCCCGTCAACTACGAGCCCAACGACCGTCAGCCGCTCGGCTGGCTCCCCGTCGCCCGCTACCGCACCGACGAAGAGCTCTTGGGACTTGTCAATCGCACCTGCGAGGTGGTCTTGCGCGAGACTGACGTGAGACGCTCTGCTCTCCACGGACTTGAATGGGCGCTCAACGAGATCGCGGACAACGTCTTCCAGCACGCCGACGCCTCTGAAGGAGGGCTGGTCGCTGTCACCGTGCCGAAGGGACGCCGTCGGGTCCAATTCGTTGTCGCGGACGCGGGGAGTGGAATCCCCACGACCATCCGCACGGGACACCCCAAATTGTTGACTGACCTTTCGGCGATTCGACACGCCCTTCAGCAAGGGGTCACGCGCGACCGCTCGGTCGGCGCCGGGAACGGACTCGCAGGTACCCTGCGGATCGCCACCGCAGCAGGAGGATCATTCACCGTGCATTCGGGAAGAGCGCTGATGCACGCGGATGGGAAAAACCTCAAACCGACCGGCAAAACCTACAGCCCGGAGGCGGCCCTCAACGGCACCGTCGTCTATTTCGAGATCCCGGTCAACCACGAGGTGGATCTGGAGGCGGTTTTGCTCCAAGACGGCATTGGCATCGCCGACTGGGACTACCTAGATACGACTTATCAGCTGGACCAGAGCGACGTGCGCGTCATCGTCAAGGACGAGGCAACCAGCACCGCCACGCGGATAGCCGGACGCCCAGTCCGCGTGAAGGCCGAAAACCTAGTCGGCGCCCACTCCGACGCGAACGTTGTCTTGGACTTCGCGGGAATCGATCGAGTCACCGCAAGCTTCGCCGATGAGGTCGTTGGCAAACTTTTCGCGAGCCTGGGGCCTTCTCTGTTCACGAAGCGAATCGTGATCGACAACATCACCGATCAGCTCGTCCGTGGTCAAGTCGGGCGCGCGATGGGCCAAAGACGAGTAGAGGGCGAAGAACGGGAGAGAAAACGCGAGAGACTTGAACTGCGTCGCCGGCGTCGCCAAGATCGCCGATCGAAGGGCCGATGAACGATGGGGCGCGGGGTCAGAGTCTCGGAAGGGGGGTCAAATCCAGTCCGCCCCCCATGCCTTCGTCCAACAGGCCGACGTAGACACGAAGCGTGAACGCCGGGTCTGCGTGTCCCAGCCATGCCGCAACCTGCTTGACATTCCGACCCTCCGCGAAGAGTAAAGAGGCGCAGGTGTGGCGGAAAGCGTGGAAGGCGATCGTCGCCTTGCGGCCCTTCCGCCCGCGCCCGTCTGCCGCCATCTCGCAGATCGCGCAGGACGGCCCGACCTGGTCCTCGCCCGCCGGTTCAAAAGAGCTCCTTCCGCACAACGTTTCCTCGCCGTCAGCCGGCACAAGATGCCGACGGCCCGATCGCATCACCACCTCATGTAGCTCGACGGCGGCAACATCGGGGCCCACCTGCACGTACAAACCGGCGTCGATGGCGGCCGGCGCGAGCACCCGCCGGTAGACGTTCCCCGGTACCAGCGGAGTGCCGACCGCCGAGGCGAAGACCGGCGAGTCATCGCCTTGGTAGGTGGTGTCCCGGTGGTGGGTCAGTCGATCGACCCAGGCGCGGGCGAGCGGGATGTCCCGTTTGCCCTCATGGCTCTTCAGGTACTTCTTCCGCCGCCCTTTGTAGATCTGCTCCCGCACCCTGATCCGCGGTTCGTCGCCGGTCAGGACGACGTTCTTCCAGTTGAGCCCGATCGCCTCGCCGATCCGGACGCCGGTCACGGTCAGGAACTCGAAGAACAGCCGCCAGTCAGGATCGACGGCATCGAGGAAGGCGGCCAGCTCGCTCCGCTTGAGAGCCTTGCCGCGCTCCTCGTCTTCATCCTCGGCGGCGTTCTTCGGCGGTGCCGGGATCCTCACGCCGGTCACCGGATTGAAGTCGATCAACCTCTCTTCGATCGCGGTGTTGAAGAGCGGCGACAGCGCCCCGCGCGTCTTCTTCATCGCCGCGTGGGACTTGCCGTTGTCGAGCATCGACTTGTAGAGGCGCCGGATCTCGGCCTGGTCGATCTCGACCATCGGCAGATGCGCCCAGAGTGGCATCGCGTCGTCGTTGATCGAACGCCGGTACTCGGTGCGGGTCTCCTCCTCGAAGCCCCGCTTCGTCCGCCCGGCGTAGGTCTCGATCCAGTCCGCAAAGTACTCGCCGAACTTGACCTTCGACTTCGGTTTGCTGTCGCCGGCGTCCTGACGGCCTTTCGCCGCCCGTGCTTCATCGAAGGTCCGGTAGGTCTCCAGCCGCTGCCGTCCGCGATGTCGCCTCGCCACCGCGTAGTTGCAGTCGCAGCGGCCCTTGCCGCTCATGTTGGGGCACCCCTGCACATGCCGCCGGTAGATTCCGGGGGTCGAGGTCTTGGTCAGCTTTGCCATGAAGTCTCTCCTTGAGCGTTGTCCTGAATCGCCGCCCGACACTTCGGATCGGACCGAACTCCCGTCCCCCACCCGTCCGGCGGCTTTGACAACCGCAGAACCGCGCCGCCCGCAGCGGCCGGAACCCGAGCCGCAGGCGAGGGCCCAGGAGCCCCGGCGCAGCCGGGGCTTGAAGGCCGCGAGGACGGTGCAACGATCGCGGGTGCCAAAGCCGCCGTCCACCGGCTTTCCGTAACACCCGCGGAGCGGCCGGTCAGGTCCGAAGCCCGCCACCCTGCACCAACCAACGGTCGAGCTCCGAGCGCCGCGCGATCAGCGCTGAGCCGTCATGGTGGACCGGGATGCGCCGGGCCGAGACCAGCGCGTAGACGCGCGAGCGCGGCGCGTCGATGTAGGCGGCGATCCGATCGGCGCCGCGAAGCCAACCGTCCTTCGACTCGGACTCCGAGCGCTCGCCGATCAGCTCGGCGGCGCGCCTGGCGATCTGCTCGATCAGCTCCTCGTCGACCTCCACGCGAAGCGCGGCCATTCAGCGCCACCCCCTCATAGCTCGATCTCCATCGCCCGCCCCCGCTCGATCCCCGGCACCCCCTCGATCCCGAGCTCTCGTTGCGCCCGTCCGATCGAGTCCTGTGCACGGATGCGCTCTACGCGCGCCGCCCGGTCATCCGGCTCGGGACCGAGAGCGGAGTCACGGTCCCGGATCCCGTTCGCGAGGCGGAAGCCTTCGATGTCGCGTACCGCTCCGTCCCAGGCGGCCCGTTCGCGACCCTCTACCGGCCTCTCCCCCAGCTCGGCGACGATGTGGTCGGGCGCCGAGATCCTGGCCGCGGAAAGCGCCATGTCCCGGCGCCGGTCGAGGAGTCCGTCGATCACCGCGACCTCGGCTCGCGCATCGTGGGACTCCGGTGGCAGCTCGGCGCGTTCACGTGCGTCTCGCTCGAAGGCCCTCCGGTGCATGGCTTCCTTGACGTCGAGCAGGGCGAGCGCCCTGTCGTACTCGTGCTTTGCGTCGCGGCCCCAACGAGGGCGCTCGCCGAGCGCGGCGCGTTCCGCGTCGAAGCGCGCGCGCTGAGCCTCCCCCGCCGCGGTCGCCTCGTCGAGCTGGGAGTGGCGCTGCTCGATCCGGCGCTCGGCCCCGGCCTCGGAGGCGAGCTCGTGGCGCAGTCGCATCAGCTCGGGCGAAGAGAGTCCTTCTAGCCTCATGCGCAGCGCCTGATCGTGGGCGGAGACCTGGGCGCCGTCGCGTTCGGCCGCCGCGGCGATGTGGTCGAGTCCCTCACGCCCCGCCGTGTGCGGCGCGTACTCCGCCCGCTCGAGGTCGACCTCCGGGGTCGCGTAGAACCACGTCTCCTCGCGACTGCGCGACGCGGCGACGTAGATCTCCTGGCGGTTCATCGAGGAGTCCGCCATCACGTAGGCACGGTCGACCGTCGAGCCCTGCGCCTGGTAGGTGGTGGCGGCGTAGGCGTGTTGCAACGCCGGCGACCCGTCACTCGGGTTCACCCGCCCCAGATAGTCGGCGTCGAGGACGGCCCGCCGCCCGGGGGCGTCGATGGCTGCCAGGACGACACCCCGCCCCTCCGGGTCGACGGACTCGACCAGCCAACGCTCGCGGTTGTAGATCCGGGCGGGCTGGTCGTTGACCCGGGTGATGACCCGGTCGCCGACGGCGAAGGTGGCCTCGCCGACCTCGACCTCGCGCCCGCCGAGCCGGCCGTCGGCCTTCATCACCGCGCGCGCCAATGCGTTCAGCCGCCCGACCTCGGCATTGCGCTTCGCGATCATCAGCGCGTCCTCGCCCTCGCGGTAGGAGCGCCACCAGTCACTCACCATCTCCTCGCGCCGGCCCTCCGGGTCGGTGGAGACGACGACGCGACCCTCGGAGCGGTAGACCTCGATCGCCTCGCCGCCGTGTCCCTCGCGGATTCGCCGGGCGCCCTCTCGGTCGAGGTCGTGGTTGTGGCGGACGACCTGGTCGAGGCGGACCGGATCGGTGCGCGAGGCGAGGGTCGCGAAGAGGCCGCCGGCCTCGATCTCGCCGAGCTGCGCCGGGTCGCCGATCAGCACCAGCTTTGCCTCGGCCTCGTGGACGTGACCGATCAGCCGCGCCAGGTTCGCCGTGTCGACCATCCCGGCCTCGTCGACCAGGAGGACTGAGCCGCGTCCCAGCGGTCGCCGCCCGTCGTCCAACTCGGCGAGCAGGCGGGCGACGCTCGTCGCGTCGAGCCCCTCGGAGCGAAGGACGTTGGCCGCGCGCCAGGTCGGTGCCGCGACCCGCAGCGGGATCCCGGAGCCTGCCCATGCCTCGGCGGCGGCGACGGTGGCGAAAGTCTTGCCGGTGCCCGCCTCGCCGACGACGAGGACGAGAGCCTCGCCGCCACGGGTGAGGCGCTCCACCACCGATCGCTGATCGGACTTGATGGTCGATCGGGTCGCCAGCACGCGGGAGACGACGATCGGGTCCGCGACCGCACGTCCCGTCGCGCCGACCATCTCCTCGGCCGTCGCGAGCGCGCGACGCTCCAGCTCCCAGATCCGCTCGGTGGTGAAGCGGGGACCGCGCGGAGTCTCGGCGATCCGGATCACCGAGGAGCCGGCGAGGAAGGCGTCGGCGATCCCTTCGACCTCATGGGCGGGGGCGCCGTGCGGGAGGTTCTCGGCGACGGCGCGGATCGCGTCGCAGCGGTCGAAGTGGGAGGCGTGGCCGGTGACCGAGCGTCCGACCTGCTCCGTCGTGAGGACCGAGCGGCCGGGCAGGTCGTGACCGAGACGTTCACAGACCCGCTCGCGGGTGAGGCCGATCTCCTCGGCCCGCACCCTCCACCCCTCCCTCATGCTCTCGTCGGTGATGTCGCGGTCCTTAGCCTGGCGGGTCTCAAGGGCGGCGACCCGCATCGCCTTGGACGAGGCGTCGTCGCCGACGGCGGCGAGGATCTCGGCGCGGCGGGTCGAGAAGGCGCGCAGCTCCTCGGCGGAGAAGCCGCGGATGTCGGCGAGGCCGTTCCAAAGGGGTTCCCACTCGACCCCGAGTCGCTGCGTCAATTCGTGGCGCAGGTGCGCGGCGTAGAGGTAGCTCGCAGTCCTCGCGTGCTCGTAGATCGCCGGGTGGTAGAGCCGCGACCAGCGGCCGTCGGGACCGAGGGTCGCGTTGGCGACGAGTACGTGGGTGTGAAGTTGGGGGTCGCCTGCGCGCGAGGAGCGATGGACGTAGGCCGCGGCGAGGAAGCCCTGGCCCGCGACGAAGGTGCGTCCGCCCTTGCCTCTCCGCGCCCAGCAGGCGGAGCGCTCCATGTAGGAGAGGGCGGCCTCGACGGCGGCGCGGTGGGCCTCCATCACCTGGCCGGAGACCGGATGGCCGCCGAGCGCCCAGGTCAGCGAGACCGACTTCGGTGCCGAGAAAGTGAGGTCGAAGCCCGGGACCGGTTCGCGGCCCGGCGCCGACTTCAGTCCGAGCGGCTCGCCCGTGGTCGGGTCACGGCCGGTCAGCATCGCCGTCAGCTGGTCGGCCTCTACCTTCCCCTCCAGGTCGAACTGCGCGGCCGCCTGGCCGATCCACTCCCCTTCGGCCTCACCGCGGCCCGAGTAGTAGTCCTCGGCGCCTTCGGCGACCTTCTCCAGGTAATAGGTCTCCTGACCCGAGCCGAGCTTGCCGATCGAGAGCATCAGCAGGGATGTCCTTCGGGACGGACAGATCCGTCGCGGGCTGATGCCATGTCTCCATAGGCCGACGGGGTCGGTTGGTGCACCGGGTCCATGCACCTACCGGCTTGCAGACCGGGCCTCTGTGTCGGTCGGTGCTCGGCGCGCAGGGCATCCATGCCCCTGTTGTCATTTCAGACGCGCCTTCGTATCGGGTCGATTCAGGGGGTGCGGCCGGGGAAGCCCCGACACGCCGACCTGGGATCGTGGGGCTTGGCGTAGCCCCCGATCGATTCCCAATCGGTTTCGAAGAGAGGTTGACCGGCGGAGCCGAGCGTCACCAGCCCTTCGACGCACCACGGTCCGCGGACGGCGAAGGCGAGATAGCGGAAGTCCGCGACAGTCGATCCAGCGGCCCTGGGCCCGGAGACCTTTCTCGGGACGAGTCGTTCAGTGGTCCCGTCGAAGGAGGTCACCTCGACCGCCTTCACCGCCGCGTTGAAGGCACCGCCGACGACCGTCATCGCGGTGGTATCGGCACGGTGGCCAGGCACCGGAAGCGTGTCGAGGATGCCTCGCTTGACCGCAGGCGCCGAGCACTGGCCTCCCCCTTCGACGCCGTTCCTCGGGGTGCGGACGTAGGCGCCCGTTTCGAAGCAGATCCCCTTGCGGTCCTGGGTCGCCGCGACGAACCAGTGGCGTTGCCCGAAATGGCCGTGTCCGATGAGGACGGTCGGGTTCTCGCCTGCCACCACCGCCCCGGCCACCGGACAGGAGGCGAGGAAGAGCGCGATGAGGATGGCGGCGGTCTTTCTCATTCGTGATGGGACGCCCGTCGCGGTCGGCAGGACGCCGGAGACCAGACCGTATCGAGCGGAGATGGCCGCGGGATCACCACCGGGTGATGGGGTGTGAAGGGTTCTGCTGTTGGTCCTGGTGGGGTGGTTGGAGCTGGGTCTACGTGGCTCTTCTGGATGCTCTGTTGCGTGAGGATCTTCTCTTCATACTTGGCGTTGCTCTTGCTGCCCTTTGTCGGATCAGCTCCTATCTCTCTGCCTTTCTGGATTGACGGCTCGGTGGCCTTGAGTTGAAGCTGAAGCTTCCGTGCGTCTCGGGTGCGGGGACCCAGACGATCCCGTCGAGCAGCTCCTCCGGCCGGGCGGCCATCGCTCCGGCGAGCCGGAGCAGCGTGTCGATCCGACAGCACCGCTCGCCACTCTCCAGCTTCCCGACCTCAGTGCGGTGCAGGGAGGCCCAGACGGACAACTGTTCCTGGGAGAGCCCTTCGCGGCGGCGGACCCGCCGCAGGTTCTCGCCGAACCGGACCGCGACATGTTCCGAACGGACCCTAGGCATCAGCGTCGACGACATCCGGCGAGATCGCGAAACCGCCGGACAACTGCTCGAAGGGCTCCCAGGCGATGCCCTCGACCAGGTCGTTGGTGGTGACCCCCAAGGCACCCGCGAGCCTGACCGGCGTTTCGAGGCGGGGCAGCCGTTCCCCGGCCTCGATCAGGCCGACCTGCGTCCGGTGGACATCGGCCCGGAAGGCGAGCTCTTCCTGGGAGACGTCGGCCGACGCCCGGAGTCGCCTGACGTTGGAGGCGAAACGCTCGGCGAGAACGGGCCGGATGTCCTGCCTAGCCATCGTCGCCGCCGGGCGGGGTGACGACCAGGCGGCCCGGCCGCCCGTCGCCGGGCTCCCAGACCAGGCCGTCGATCAACTCGCAGGGCGTCGTCCCGATGGCGGCGGCGATCTTGATCAGCGTGTCGACCCTCGGCAGGCGCTCGCCGTGCTCGATCATCGACATCTGGGTCCGGTGGATCTCGGCCCGCCAGGCAATCGTCTCTTGGCTCAGTTCCTGGTCGCGGCGGCGGCGCCTGATCCGCCGGCCGATCTGCTCAGCGACGCGCCGGGTCACCTCCTCCATCAGCCGAGGTCGAAGCCGAGGACGGCCATCTCGCGGGCGGCGCGGCTCGGGATCAGCAGTTCGCCTTGACGGGTTGCGAGGCCGGAGGCGACGAGCCCCCGGGCCGCGTTCCGGAACCTGTCGGCCTCGCCGAAGTCCTCGGGGTCCTCGACCCGCGCGGTGAGGGCCTCGCGGTAGGTGAGGATGGCCGGGAACTCTTCGAGCAGCAGGCCGAGGAGCCCTCGCTGTTCGGATTCATAGACCTTCTGAGGATCGCTGTCGGCGGACGACGCGGGCGCGCTCGCGCCTCCCGAACTACATTGCGGGTGCATGGGAGCCAAACCTCCTGTGCCATGCCCCCGGACGTTCCAGCGTCGCGGGGGCGCTTTTTGTCTGCGGCCCCGAGAGTAGCAGCTAGTTTCTAGAATATCTAGAAAACCGGTTGCTACTTGCCTTCGATGATCTGGCCGATCCGGCTCAGGTGCAGGTCGACCTCTTCAGAAATCTCGCGGAGGGACAGGCCTTGCTGCTGGGCTTCTGCGAAAGCTCTGCGTCGGGCTTCGCGCGTGGCCTCGACCTCGGACTCGTAGCGCTCCTGCGCCAAGCGGACGGATGCTCGGAGGGATTTCTTGTCGCCAGCGGCCATCCTAGGAGAGTAAGAGAACGCGCCGTATCAGCTAGGCAACGCGGTTCAGATCCAAGCCTGGAAACGCGTGCTTCAACTCTCGAGCAAGCCGTAGTTGCCATGACTCATCGAACGGGATGTAGGCGAGTCCAAGGATGTCCGATGGCTGCTCCACCGGCGGGGCAACAAGAGCCGCTACACGCGCACGTCCGATCTTGCCGACGAAGAATCCCAGCTCCAGGATCACGTTCTGGCGGGCTCGGTTCGGCTCATCGGGCCAGTCCTCGTCATCAGGACCCCGAGCGCAGTCGTCGGCCTGCAAGAGCACGACTGCGAAACCAACGCTCTCGGCGTTCGCCTCCAGCTTCTCAAGGATCGTTCGCCCCTCGTTTGCCTGCTCGTCCAGGATGACCGGGTCCAGCCCAAGCTTGGTGACGAATCGGGCGACTACGTCGGCCGAGTCCCTCTTGCGGCCGTGCACGACGAAGACCTGAGTGGACATCTCGCGACTCGTCGCATCGCTGCCGCCGACAGACGTGGCATCGACTGCAACGTCGAATAGATCAAGTCGATCGACCATGGACTGAAGAGAATCGAGTTCGCGGACGTGGTCTTTGATCCAGTCGCGCAACCGCTGACCCAGAGGGACCGGTCCCACGCTGATGAAACCAACTCCTGAGACTGCACTTTCGAACTCTTTGACAAGGGCATCGTCGACGCAGATCGTCTGAAGAGCGGTCTTCGTGTACGCATTCCAACGCTTGGCTTCCCGCTTCCAGTCTTCAAAGGTGCCCTCGTCCCTCACTGCGTCGGCTGAGACCTGGACCTGCTCGCCGTTTTCGATGAGCCCCGCGAGCGTGGACTTTGCTTTGTCGCGCGACACGGATAGAACAATCCTGGGGGCCATGACGGCAGAGACTTACAGGCAGGGCCGACGACGTCTGGCGAGCCGACCCTGACGGGGCGGCTCACTGTCCTCCCTTCAGGATGTGAACGATCTTCGAGAACACGAGGAGAAGCTCGCTTCTCGCCCGGTGTCGTTCGCAGATCGTGTCGAGGCGTTGAACCGCGAGGTGGACGAGTTGCAGGCTCGGATGAAAAAGCTGCGCGAGACGCCGCCGCAAACCGAGCGTTAGAGACTCAACTCCCCTGAGTGAGGCTCGCTCTCGGGTTGGCGATCACGAGGGCGGGAAAACTAAGCAGCGACGCTCTCGCCCACGGGGACGAAGTGCTCCAAGGAAACGTCGGAGCGGTCAAGGGCAAAAGGAATGCCCTCCGTGGCAAGTTTGGCGACCTCAGCGTAGGTATCGCCGGCAGCAGACCAACCCTCGACATCGGGCGACTCGGCCCACCAGCCGTCGGCTTCATGGTGATAGATGACGCGCACGGTTTCCATTAGATCCTCCACGTCAGAGTAGCTTCCTCGCATCCTCCTCATCAAGCCCGACGTCCTTGATGAGGATCTTGCGGACGAGGCCACCCGGGATCGTCGCAGCATCGTGGAAGGCGAAGGTCAATGGCGGATGGTCCGGAGAACGCATCCGTCGATGCGAGCCAGACTGGCGGACCAGCTGATAATTCAACGGCTGCCGTTCGAGCACGGCCAAGAGGCGCTTTGCCTTCATCGACGGGAATGGATTCATTTTGATGGCACGCTAAATCGCGGACCGGACGAGCGCGGAATCACGTCGTCGCCCCCTCAGCCGCGGAGTCTCACGCCAACACCAGGTCAACAGCATGTCCGGAGACAGCGGAAAATGACCAGAGCGCGGATCGGCGCAATCCCGCTTATCACTGACCTGCCGCAGCCCGCGGAGAATTGCCGGGCGAGATCGTGATCTAACCAGCAGATACTGCATCGACGGCGAGTCCAAGATCCTGGGTCGCCGCGGTATTTCGAAGGGAGCGTCGAGAGAGCTCAATCCCTGACGAGTCAACTACCTCGGCAGCGGCGAGGAACAGGGCGGGGCCGTCTTTATCGCTCCAAACCTTGTCGACGAAGGGCTTCACCCAGTCCCGGAATTTTCTGTTCTCGAACGCTGGGGTCGGCCCTTCGAGCGCAAGGGCGCGGGCCAGACGCAGCAAATGCCAGCGGGCTGGCTTGAGGCGCGCCTCGAGCCGACCCGTCTTGAAGAACAAATCGAGGCGATAGTGGGCGGAGGCGGCGGCGTAATAGACGATCGGTTCATCGTCGTCGCCGAAGAAGCGCTGCCTCGGACGCCCCTCTTCCGGGCGTTTCGCGCCAGCGAGACGGGAGAGCAACTGCATCGGGTACCCGGTGGAGAGATGCGGCTCGTCGGCGAACGTCGCGGCGGTTGCCCGAACGAGCGTGTACCGGTCGATCACCCGCGCCTTCACGACGTTGGATTGATTGTCGTATTGCTTCGAGCGCCGCTCATACAGCAGGTTCCTCGGGGGTTTGGTCGCCGCGAAGAACTTCTCGACGTTCCTCTCAGAGACGGCCCTGGCGTTGAGCTCGTCGACTTTGACCTCGGTCTGGCTGTTGGTAGCCGTGACGATCGCGGTGATGAGATCCTCGTCGTCGGTCTGGATGATCCGGGTGGGCACCAGGATGTCTTGTCCCTCCGCGAGTACGTCCCTGCTGGAAAAGATCACGTGGGAGGTCTGGGCGCCATTAACCACCTGGTAGTCCGTGAGACGAAAGGTATTCGCCGTCACGCGAAGTTCGCGCACGACGATGGTCACTCCATTGTTCAATACGGCGAACTGTTGACGGTGGGGGCCGTTGATCGTCTCGCGGATCCTGGCGTTGACCGGTGCATCGCCGCCTTGGAAGTCGCGGACGTTGTCCTCGAAGACCGACTTTCGGATCTCCTCACCGTCGTCATCAGCCAACAGCTTCATCAGCTCGCGAGCCGGCAGGACCCCGAGGAACGCCTGCTCAACGCCGTCGATTCGAGGCAGGGTCACCTTCGACTCGAACTCGACCGTCGCAGTCGCGGCAGACGTGGCCGAACGGTAGAGCTGCTGAAGGCGAGCACCATCAATACCGTCGCACTGGATCGAGGAAAAGAGATCCAGGTCTTCGAGGTCACTCTTCAACTCATCCAGGTGCTTTCTGGCCGCGACGGAGTCGTCCCACTTGCCGGTCCCGACGTAGTACGCCTTCAGGGACGGGTTCTCATCGAGCTGGGCAGCGTGATCGAGGACGGCCTTATGCGCCTGCCGCGCAGCCTCGACGACCGCCGATGTACCGATGTCAGCGTCACCGAAGAAATGGCGGACCGCCCGGGTGAACTTAAGTACCTCGCCTCCGTTCCACGTCTCGGACGACTTGGCTTGGAGGAAGACGTACTTCACGCTGAGCGTCGACGCCTCCTGTGCTATCTCGTTCACATCGGAGGGATCCGCAACGAGCACCCCGTTGACGATCACGGCAACGGCATCGAGTCCTTCCTCTCCCGGGTCGGTCAGTGCATCTTGATACTCCCCCTGATCCAGCCGCTCTGCATTCAGAACACCAAAGGCTGCGAAGTGCTCGAAGGCCCCGGATCGATCGCCGGGATCAATCTCCTGGCGCGCGCAGAAGTCGGTGAGCAAGGCGTCGACTATCGGATTGACCACAATTCCCCCTCTATTGAGTCCTTGACACGATCCGCGGCACGCCTTCTGAAGCGGACTCTTGGACGCTTGGCCCTCCGAAAGATACCCGAGTGGTTCTCATATCGAGCGGACCGGCGAACCTAAGTTAGCGACCCTCGACCAACTGCTTCTTCGACGATCGACCGGGCCGCTGTCAGCGGCCCGCTGAATGGTGAACTGACTCTCCGCGCGCCACCAAACGAACCTTGTCCCGCTTGTCGAGAAAGTAGAGAGCAAGCGCGAAGGGGAACGCGATGATGCCGACGAGGGCGAACTCACCCTTCGCGCTGGCAACGACGATCGCCAGCAACCAAACGAACCACAGTAGCCAGCCGAAGCGCGACCGCTGTTCCATCCGTTCTCGCATGGCCGAAATGCTATCGATCGCTCAGGAAACCGTGCGAGCATCCCTTCAGACGCGCCACCGGACCCTGCGCGGCCACGACGACCCTCTCCGAGGAGCGGGACTCAGTCGAGCAGCCGGAGCTAATCGCAGGCGTCGCGCGCATTGAGCACCGGTGGCTCCAGGGCCGGATGGTCGACTAGATCCTTGTCGCGCCTGACGATTACCGCAGCAGCGTCACCGTGGGCGAGCGCCACCAAGTAGTCGCCGTCGCGATCTCGCAGAAGCGCCCGAGCGTCGGACGGGTCGGCCAGGACGGTGGTCTCCTCGGGTATGCCCATGACGAGGTCGCTGACGATCGCGCTACCCAGACGGTTCAGGAAGTAGGGCTTTGCGCGGCGTCTCCTGGACCTCGACGAGAAGCTCCAGGCAGACAATCGCCCCGAAACTGCTTCCGCCCAACTCGCGGACGAGCAGGCTGGGAGGACTCTCTTCGTGTGGATCGACCGCCCCGAGGGAGGACGGTGGCGTCGAGTACGAGTCGTCTCAACTGCCGGGGCGTCGTCTGGCGGCTCGCGCTTCGCGAACTTCGCGCCCAACCCTGACCGCCTCTCGCTCGATCTGCTCCGACGAAACACCGCAAAAGCGCTCGCGAGCGCGGGCGCTTGCCTCTCGTCCAAGCTGGATCCGAGCGGCCCTTTCGAGCAACTCACGATCGGACTTGTCCGGGCGGCCCCGACGGAGTCGCTCAAGCAGCACGCGGTCGAACTCGACCGTGATCGTTGACGCTGGGGTCATGCGGGAAACTTTAGTGCGCGAAGCAGTCCGGATTTGGGTCCCAGCCGGCGCCTCAGGTCAACACCGGGTTAACAGCATGTCCGGAGACAGGGGAAAATGACGAAAACGGCGATCGGCGCAATCCCGCTTCTCAAGCCAAATAGCTGACCAGCCGCAACCCCCGGAAAATTCCCGGGCAAGATCATAATCCGCGTGTCGGGGGTTCGAGTCCCTCCTCCGGCATTCGCTTGCAGAGCTGAACAACTGGCTCCCAAGGGGTCAAGTGGCTTAAGTGGTCTCAACTGATCGGACCCGATGGGGATGAACGGCCGGGGGCGCGTACTCCGCATGGGATCGGTAGAGGCAACTTTTTAGCCCTCCCTAAGCGACGGTGAAGGAACCCGGCCTACCGTCACGTCATGTGCCAGACCGACCATTACCGGCTCGTGTTGGAGGCCCTGGTCACCGAGGGACGCGACCGTCGTGAGGACCGTCGCAGGGCCGGCAGGAGTCGCGGTCGATCCGCCCCGATCCCGAGCACGCCGCCGGGCGCGCGATGGGACCTCCCGTCCGGTAGGCCTTGGGCGCTTTCGGGCGCCAGGCGCCCCTCTCCGAACCTGAGGTAGCCGATGACCGCGGACGCGACGGTCCGCTGTAGGAGCTTCGCCGAAAGGGGACAGCGAACGGGTGACGATCGCCATTTCGCGGTCGAGCCCTCGACGCCGAGGCATGTGGAGGGCTACGGATGATCGCGGTGGCGGCGCGATGGAACCTAGGGCCATGCCGAGCTCGATTCCGATCGGCGCGATCTTCGACCTCAACGGGAGGGCGGACTACCTGAGCTGGCATTTCATCCAGATCTCGGTGCCCAACTTCCTGGTGATCGTCTTGATGATCATCGTCTTCCTCGCCGCTCTGCTGATCCCGTTCCCGAAGCGGGAGCGGGAACCGTGAGCACCGAGGCTCCACGCCATCGCACCGACGGCGAACACCAGATGTGGACGACGCGAATCCGCGAACGCGCGGTCCGCGAGATGCCTCCGGAGAAGATCCTCCCCGACCGCCAGCCGTCCTACGTGTCCTCCTGGATCTACGTCTTCGGCGTGACGACGATCGCGGCGCTCGTCGTGGTGATCGCCTCGGGTGTGATCCTCGGCATGAAGGGCCCGGAATGGTGGCACCTCACCGGCCTCGGCCATTTCGTCAACAGCATCCACCTCTGGGCCGTGGAGATCTTCTTCTTCGCGATGGTCGTCCACCTCTGGGGCAAATTCTTCATGGGCGCCTGGCGTGGCGGCCGCGGCCGCACCTGGGTGACCGGCGCCATCACTTTCTTGGTCGCTATCGGCGCCGCTTTCACCGGTTACGTCTCACAGCAGAATTTCGACTCGCAGTGGATCGCGAGCGAGGCCAAGGACGGGCTCAATTCGGTCGGCATCGGCTCTTTCTTCAATGTCGCCGACTTCGGCCAGATGTACACCTGGCACGTGATCCTGCTGCCGGTGGTCGTCGTCCTCCTGGTGGTCGGCCACATCCTGCTCGTCCGCCGGACCGGGGTCGTCCCGCCTTACGCGGCACGAGTGGCGCAGAAGCGCTGGGAAAGCGGTACCGCGACCGCAGGGGACGGCGGCGGAGCGCCCGATGCCTGACGGAATGACCCCGCCCGCCGTGCCCGACGACCGCGCGCCCTGGCCCGGACCGTTCGTCCGTTATGACCTGGTCAAAGAGCTGGTCGTCGCCCTGGGTGTCGTCACCGCGCTCGCGATCGGCCTGGCGATCCTCTTCTCCTCTCCCGATGAACCCCCGGTGACGATCCAGAGTTGGTCCAAGGCCGACCCCGCCGACTTCCTCGGGGTCGCGGTCACCGAGCTGAACCGCACCAGCGAGATCGCCACCTACGGTCCTCCCTACAACAACGGCACCGGCTCGGTCCAGAAGATCGGGCCGATCTCCCTGCAGGAAGCGGCCGGCGTGAAGGTGCCGATCGAAACGGCGAAGGACTACGTGCTCGACCCGTTGCACGAGGTCCCCGGGGCGCCGCGGCTACAGAACGCCCTCTCGGTCTACGAAGCGGCACCGGCCGGGCTTCAGGAACGTTGGACGGCGAGCTACGAAAAGGCGCTGCCGAAGGTGCGCTTCGCCGGCGGCATCCCGGTGCTGCCCGCGGGCAGATACGGCCCCGTGGCGCCGATGATGACCGCGCTGCTGGCGATCGGCCAGTCGGGGGCCCTCGACGGCGCCCTGGTCGCCGGGGGCGACAACTTCTACGCGACGAATTACACCAAGCCGTTGCTCTTCCTCTCGGCAGGCGGATACTTCGAAAAGCTCGCCGAAGACCAGCACCTGCTCGGCACGCAGTGGGGCATGATGAACGAGACCGGCAGCTTCCCGGGCCAGGTCTGGCTCTGGCTCTTCAGCTTCTGGTACCAGATCGAACCGTTCAAGTCCTCGCCCAACGCCGACGCCCTCATCTTCGTCGTCATGGGCGCCTTGTCCCTGGCTTTCATCTGCATCCCGTTCATCCCGGGTCTGAACGGGCTGCCCCGTCGCCTCGGGGTCTATCGACTGATCTGGCGCGACCACTACCGCGAAGTGGAGACCTGAAAGGCGGCGTGCCCTGGGGCTGCAGGGCGCGCCGCCTCCGTGC
The DNA here is from genome assembly GCA_018268605.1 of Actinomycetota bacterium. Taxonomy (GTDB): domain Bacteria; phylum Actinomycetota; class Thermoleophilia; order Solirubrobacterales; family 70-9; genus VAYN01. The sequence continues at coordinate 16,599 of JAFDWG010000344.1, forward strand.
GTGGCAGGCCGTCCGGCCGGTCAGCCGCACGTGGTGAGTCGTGAATCGTCAGACGCGGGGTCCGGCACGCCGTCGCACCAACCTAGCGGTGGATGAGACGATCGCGACCGGATCAGACCCCATTTTCGGTTAGTCGGTAGCCACCCCAGGGGACGGGACGGAAGCGCCCGACTGGCCGGGAAGAGGATCGGGCGTGGTTGGTAGCGATCTACTCACCTGGGACGTCGCAAGAGAGAGGTGTGCGACGTATCCGGCCTGGTTGAGGATTTCTTCCTCGATCGCGATCCCGCTACCTCCTCCGCCCGTGTTCAGATTCGGGCTTTTGAGCCCATACCAGAGGCTTCCATCGGGGGCGACAGTGAGATTCGATGGTTCCAATGCGCAAGTGGGGTCAGCACAGGTCGGGTTCCCGATCTCCCCGTCGCCCGCGATCGAATTGATGGCCCGAAGGTAGCCGCGGCCGAACGTGCTCGGGAACCAGGCGCGACCATCGGGCCCGACAGCGAACGGGTAATAGGCCGATCCATCACGGAGCTGATATTCGGCAAGAAAACCTGCCGCGGTGATCAGGCCGATCTTCCAATAGCCGTACCCGGCCCGCGGATATTTGTGGATCAGGCCGAACCAGACGGTCCCATCGGAGGCGACGGTGATCGAGGTGGGCCTCTCTTCCGTGCCGAGCTGGTGGCGCACGATCGTGCCGTCCACTTGGACCTCCGCTACATAGGCCCGTCGTGGGCTTCTGGCAACACGGCTGGTGTTGCCGCACATCTCGGTGAACCACGCCGTTGCTTCTGACTCGGCGGCAACCGTCCTCGCCGTGCAACCTTGCTGCGGAGGAATACGGCGAACGGCGCCGCCGGCCGAGATGCTCTGAATCGTCGACGGTCCGCGACCGGCGTACGGCTCGCGAACGAACCAGACCGAATCGTCGGCAGCACGTAGCGACGTGACCCATCCACCACGACCGACCACATAAGACGCCTGCAGCGCGCCCGAGGACGACAACCGGCCGACCTTCAGACGCCATCGCGCTGTGTATTCACCCTGATTCCCGGCGATCCAAACCACCCCTCCGGCACCGACCGCAACGCTCGTGATTGCACCGAAACCGATGACTTCGTGTTCGGTCACCACCCCCTCGGGGCTGACACTCCCGAGAATCGAGTCGCCCTCGCCCTGCCACTCGGTTCCCCGAATCGGCACGAACCAGACGGTCCCGTCCGGCGCCACCGAGAGTGAGCTCGCATGGGTCGCGTCGGGAAGTTTGTAAACGGATAGTTCGGCTGCTTCGGAGCTCGTCGCGGAGAGTGCGGCGATCACCAAGCCCGCAAGCAGGGCGACTGTAAACCGACGAATGAACAGGGAGGAACCCATCCGTCTGATCCAACAGACGACGACGGCGAAGTTTCGGAAACGAATCTTCGCCCGTGGCCCCCGCCGCGGCTGCTTCAGATCCCTGCGCGACGAGGAGTGCGCTACGTTCGGGGCGCTTGCGGAACGCGAAGCTCGGGAGGGCGCTGATGTCGGAGACCACTTGCCATATGTCGATGTCGATCGACGGATTTGTCGCTGGGCCGGAACAAAGCCGGGACGATCCGTTGGGGAAGCGGGGCATGGAGGTGCATGCTTGGCATCTGGGGGATGAGCGGGCCAATGAGGCCGACGCGGCGGCTGTCGATTGGTTGATGCGGCCGCGGGGTGCCTATGTGATGGGGCGGAACATGTTCGGGCCGATCCGGGACGAGTGGGACGAGGAGTGGGACGGCTGGTGGGGCCCCGAGCCGCCGTACCACGCGCCGGTGTTCGTGTTGACCCACCACGAGCGGGAGTCGATCGAGATGGAGGGCGGGACGAGCTTCCATTTCGTCACCGAGGGATTCGACGCCGCGTATGCGCAGGCCCGCGAGGTGGCCGATGGTGGCGGGATCGACATCGCGGGCGGCGCCTCGACGGTCCGCCAGGCGTTGGCGGCCGGGGTCATCGACGAACTGGCGCTCGACATCACCCCTACTCTCCTCGGCTCGGGGGAGCGGATCTTCGACGGGATCGAGAACTTCGACTTCGAGCCGGTCGAGGTACTCCACTCGCCGCTCGCGACGCACATCCGCTACTTACGGCGCTGATCCTCAGAGGGTGGTCAGGCCGACACCCGTGAGAAGGATCGCGGCCACGAGCAGGCGTCGGTCACGACAAAGAGCGGCCAGCGGAATCAGCCAGGCGACGTACCAAGGGACCAGGAATCCCGTGGTGAGGAGGAGCGCCACCGTCGCCCACCCCGCCCCGGCGATCCAGTCCAGCCTCCCGGTCCACACCTGCCGGACCAGCCACGCCAGCACACCGAGGAACAGCAGCCCGAGGACGGTGTTGACCGGCCTGATCAAGTCTTGAAGCCCGACTGCGCTGGCGAGGAAGCCGGCGAAGCTGTGGGGGCCGCCTTCGCTCTGGATGCCCTGGAGAGTGTGGAGGATCGCGATCGGGCCGGTGCCGAAGACGGTGAACGCGAGGAGCGCCACCGCGACCGCGGCGAGAAGCGCGCCGATCAGCATCCCTCGACGCAGATGCGGGAGCCCCTCTCTTCCCCGCGCCGCGAGGGCGAAGGGGAAGAGGACGCCGGCGGTCAGCTTGATCGCCATCGCGCCGACCAGGAAGGCCCCGCTAGGGCGATCGCGGCCCTGCAGGAACAGGTATAGCCCCGCCACCATCAGCGCCAGCATCAGCATGTCGTTGTGGCCCCCGCCGACGCCGAACAGGACGATCACCGGATTCAGGCCGACGAGCACGGCCGCCCGCATCGGCTCGATCCCGCGGAGCTTCGCCGCACGCCAGACCAGATAGGTGACGGCCAGGCTCGAGGCCGCGGCGACGGCCTTGTAGGCGAGGACGGTCGCAGCGATCCCGAGTGGCGCCAACAGGTAGCTGAGCGCGGTGAAGAGCGGGCCGTAGACGCTCGGCGTCGCTGCCCACTGAGCCCCGATCAGCGGGTGCAGCGCATCGAGCGGAAAGGCGCTCGGGCCGTGCAGGTAGGGATTCGCCCCGAACACGGTCCCGATCCGCGCGTAGGCGGTGTAGCTGAAGACGTCACTGGAGAAGAGCGGCGGCGCGAACAGGGCGACCGCATTGAAGCCGACGATCGCGGCGACGACGACGCGGGGCGACAGCCGCTCGGCCGTGTAGGCCGCCACCCCGTAGGAGAAGAGCATCACGCCGAAGACGACGATCAGCGCTGCCAGGTCGAGCTCGGGCCCGATCCCGGCCAGTGGGCCGGTCAGCCATTCGGGCAGAGGACGAAGACTCGTCGGCTCCAGTAGTTCGCTCCGCGAGGCGGAGACGCAGATGAGCACCCCGGTGCCGAAGAGCCCGGCCAGGGCAAGGCGCGCCAGCGGACGCCGCAGCCAGGACGAATCGCCTTCCGCGCGAGGGAAGCCGGACAAGCTCGGCGGGTGGGACATCACCGGCCACCGTAGGAGCGATCGATTAAGGCCAGATGAGGCCGTCGGGCCGCTCACTGAGATATCTCTCATTAACTTGAGAGTGGCCCTTAGGGGCGTATCGTCGCTCGGGTGAAAACCTCGGGTGAGGCCGGTTTCAGGTGGCAATGGATCCTGGTCCTGCTGGTCCTGGCATCCGGCCTGTTCGCGTTCCTCGAACCGGAGGGCGCCGAAGCCTCCCGATCGACGGTCACCGTCGCCGCGATGGTCGGGGTCGGCTGGTTCGTCTGGCACCTGATGAGCTACGACTGACCCGCACGGAACGGACCGAATCCGTCGGACCGATCGGCCAAGATCCGCGGTCCCGTGGAGGAGACCGCGAAAATCGATCCACGAGAGCTCCGCGCCCAGCGAATCCAGGCACGGCTCGAATGGCCGGTCGTCGTCGCGGCCCTGTTGACGATCCCGATCCTGATCATCCAGGAGTCGCACTTCGGCGAACCCTGGGGAACGGTCGCCTCCGTCCTCAACTGGGCGACCTGGCTGACCTTCTTCGGCGAGGCGGCGGTGATGCTCGCAGTCGTCCCCGACCGGCGCAAGTGGGCGCGCGGCCACCTGCTGGACCTCGCGGTCGTCATCCTCACCCCTCCCTTCGCGCCGCAGGGCTGGCAGAACGGGCGCCTCTTCCGCCTCGTGCGCCTCCTGCGCGTGTTCCGTGTGCTCGCCCTACGCCGGCTACTCTCGCTGGAGGGGATGAAATACGCCGCGATGGTCGCGCTCGGCACGATCATCGTCGGCGGCGCGGTCTTCGCGGGCGTCGAACAGGACCAGGGGATCTCGTCCTGGGACGGCATCTGGTGGGCGATCACCACGGTGACCACCGTCGGCTACGGCGACATCGTCCCCCACAGCACCGGCGGCCGGATCATCGGTATCTCGATCATGTTGGTGGGGATCGGGTTCGTCGCCCTGCTGACCGCCTTCATCGCCGACCGCTTCATCAACCTGAGCGTCGAGACCGAGGCGAAAGAGGACCAGATCCTCGCCGAGCTCCAGGCGATCAGCGCCCGGCTCGACAACCTCGAGGCAAGCGTTTCCCGATTACCGCAAGAAGTTTCTGAGGGGTGATTGAACCTTGTGGTCAATCGCATTAGTGTCGTCTGATGAGAATCCTTCGAAGCTCTACCCGGCGTCCTGTCCTTCTCGTCATCGCCGCGGGTGCGCTGGCCGTCCTCGTCCTCGGGGTCGGCTACGCGGGCGCCTCGCCTGCGACCGGCCCCCCGATCGACCCGCAGAGCCCAGGTGAAGGGGCCGCGGTCGAAGCCAGTGCCGAAGCGCTGAAGGTCAGCTTCACCTGTCCCCAGTTCGTCTACGAACTGGGCGAAGAAGAAGAAATCGAAGTCGTCCCCGAACCACCCGAAGAAGGCGAAGAAGAAGAACCCCTGCCGCCGATCATCGTGTTCGGACCACCCGCCCTCGGCGGAGCGGAAAGCTACGGCGTCCACTTCTCCACCAGCTCGACCGTCAGCGCCGCGACCGGCCAGCTCGGCACCAGCGGCTTCGGCGAAGCGGGCGAAGGCGCGGCGGAAGCGATCAAGGGCAGCAATGCCCAGTGCACCTCGGAACTCGAACTGCCGAGCAAACCGTTCCCCGCGACCCTCTACGAAGGAACCGTCTACTGGCAGCCGTACCGCGAATCGACCGTCGTCCCGGACGGGATCGAAGTCGGCCCGGTCCGATCCTTCAAGGTCGTTCCCCACGTCGAAGAACCAGAAGTCCTCTTCCGCGAACAGGTTTTCGCGGGCTACCTGACCCGGGTCTTCTTCGGCTACGAAGCCGAACTGGGCGGTGCCATCGTCGAACTGCAGGAATGGGACGGCAGCGCCTGGACGAAAGTTGCCGAAGCGCCCGGCAGCAACAAGGGCGAAAACAGCTTCTACGTGAAGCCGACGAAGCCCGGACGCCACACGTTCCGCCCGGTGGTGAAGAGCGGAAGCATGGCCGCGCCGCTGTACTTGGAAGAAGTCACGAAGGTCGTGCGGAAGCCCTCCAAGGCACGCGTAACGGGCGCCGCCGACGATGGGGCCTACGTCGCGTCCAACGCCAAAGAACGCGAAGAATGGCCGATCGAATTGACCGTCGCGAGCAGCGGCACCGTGCTGAAGAACCTGAAGGTCGAAGCGGAAACGACCTGTAAAGGCCCGACCAAGGCACAGGACGTGAAACTCGAAATCCCGTCGGTCATCAAGCACGCGAAGATCGCCCCGGACGGGACCGTCTTCGGGGTCACTGAAACGAGCGGGCCGGAAGTGTGGACGGTCACCCTCGTCGGCAGCCTCTTCCAAGGGCGCTTCCAGGGAGAACTGACGACGTCTCGGACCAACTGCACCGGCTACCGCGTGATCGACGCGATCCTGGCGAAGTCGGTGAAGAAATCGGCAGGGACCTGACCAGGGGGCGATGCCCCGATGGACATCGCCCGGCGGCTAGAGTCGCCGGGCGATGATCCCCGACCACGCCGATTCCTCCCAGATCCTCTACGTCATCGGCGGTGTGATCCTGGCGATCGGGATCGTCGCCGGCGTCGCCGGGCTGCTGATCAAGTCGCGGCTCGAGGAGCGCGGGCGAGACGAGCGTTACGTCCGCGAACGACGCGGCGAAGATGTCGCCGAGGTGGAGTCGCCCCGCATCGCCTCGGTCCTCCAGTACGCGGGTGTCGTCATCGTCGCGATCGGCATCGTCATCATCGTGGCCGGCTGGACCGTCGCTCCCGGGCAGTCCTGAGCCCCGCGGTAGCGGGCGCCGCGCCGGTCTACCTAGGCGCCCGCGGCGGCGACGATCGCCTCGACCGCGGCCTCCGGCTCCTGGGCCATCGGCGCATGGGCGCAGTCGGGCAGGACGGCGACCGAGGCCCCGGGGTGGAAGCGTGCGAGCGCCTCGGCGTTGCCCGGCGGGACGACGGTGTCGGCGCCGCCGTGGACGACCGCGGTCGGGACGGGCGGGTCGAGGACCGGCAGGGAGGTGGGTCGGTTGTGCCACTCGACGATGGCTTCCTCCTGCATGAAGAGCACGGGCTCGGGCAGCGCGGCCCGGGCGGCGGCGACGAGGTCGCCGAAGCGTTCGTCGGCTTCGGCGGCGCGATCGGGCGGGAAGAGCAGTGAGAGGAGCCGCGTCGCCTGTTCGCGCGGCGTGCCCGAGTGGTCGATCAGGACCTCGAAGACACCGGGTGCCGCGTCGACCGTGTCGGCGCCGCCTGGGTGGGTCGAGATCAGGCCGAGGGCGCTGACCCGTCCCGGTGCCTCGCGGGCCAGCGACTGGGCGACGAAGCCGCCCATCGACCAGCCGACGATGGCCGTCCGCTCGATCTCGAGCGCGTCGAGCAGCGCGATCGAGTCCGCCGTCATCCCCGCCGCGCCGCCGACCGCTTCCCCCTCACCGAGGGTGGAGCGCCCGAGCCCGACGTTGTCCGGGGTGATCACCCGGAAGTGGGCGGCGAGCCCGCCCAGGAACACGGGGTCCCAGTCGGCGCCGGTCGCCGCGTAGCCGTTCAGCAGGAGGAGCGGCGGGCCGTCACCGACCGCGGTCCAGGCGATCGACCGGCCCGGCCGGACCTCGACGATCCCCTCCCCCGCGCCGCCCCCGACGGTGCTCACGGCTCGACCTCGACCATCACCGTCACCGGCCCGTCGTTGATCAAAGCCACTCCCATACAGGCCCCGAAGACGCCCTTCTTCGCGTTGGTCAATTCGCAGAAGCGGTCGTAGAGCGGCTCGGCCCGCTCGGGCCGCGCGGCCTTGATGTAGCTCGGCCGCGTCCCCTTGCGCGTGTCCCCGTACAAGGTGAACTGGCTGACACAGAGGATCTCCCGCTCCGGCCCGAGCGGCTCGTTCATCTTCCCCTCCGCGTCGTCGAAGATCCGTAGCGCGAGCACCTTCTCCGCCAACCGGTCGCACTCCGCCTCGGTGTCCCCTACCCTCACCCCGAGCAGCACCACCATCCCCGCCTTGATCTGCGCCACCCGCGTCCCCTCGACATCGACTGCCGCCTGGCTGCAACGTTGGACGAGCGCCCGCATCGGGCCTGAGTCTACGACCGGTGCCGGCGGTGATGACGCGCGGGCTTGTGCCGCTTCACGCAGCGAACGGGCTTGCCCTTGAGCTTCTTCTTGACGAAGCCGCGTTTGCACTTGAGCGGCTTCGGTTTTGGTTTCGGTGCGACGACCGTCTTCGCGGGCGGAGCGGGAGTGACGGGCGCCGGCGGAGTCACCACCACCGGACCCGGGCCGAGGCTACCGTCGATGCCGCCTACCGTCGCCCCGGGGACGACCCCGATCGGCGTCGCCAAGGCGAAGGTCGGCTGCCCGTTCCACCACTGGGTCGGATAGCTGTCCACCGGGATTTCGAAGAATTCGCCTTCTTCGAGTTCGCTCGCTTCGGGCGAGAAGACGATCTTGAACGATGCGTTCCAGAGCCCGGTGAAGCGGTAGCCACCCGAGGCCGGAGTCTTGAGGCAACCGAGCGGCCACGCTTCGCCGGCTTCGGTGATGCAGACCTCAACGCCCTTGAGCGGCGCGCCCGTCGCCGCCAGGCGCACGGTGCCTTCGATCTGGCCGCCCCGTTGGAGCGCCGCGT
>JAFDWG010000345.1 GCA_018268605.1 Actinomycetota bacterium
CGTCCTGATCCGCTTTGTCCCCCCTGCATTGACGGCGGCCCAGTACGACGAATCCGTCAGCAAGCTGGAAGCCGCAGGCGACTTCCCTCCCGACGGACTCGATTACCACGTCTGCTTCGGCACCGAGGGAAGCTTGCGCGTCAGCGAGATCTGGGATTCCCGAGAGCAACTCGAGGCGTTCGGGGAGCGCCTGATGCCCGTCCTCTCCGAGGTCGGCATCAACCCCGGCGAACCGGAAATCCTGGAGATCCACAGCATCGTCAAGCGGTAGGGACGGCAGAGGCGGCGAGGCTTCGGCCGCCGGCGCTCTGTTGTATCGGGGAGACAGGATTTGAACCTGCGACCGCTCGGCCCCCAGCCGAGTGCGCTACCAGACTGCGCCACTCCCCGAGGAGTGCTCCGACATTCTGACGGATTGGCGCGCCGACGGCTACGCTCCCTCCTGCGTGCGGCGGTAGCTCAATGGTAGAGCCTTAGCCTTCCAAGCTAATGACGCGGGTTCGACTCCCGTCCGCCGCTCTGTTTGCGTTCGTACTTTGGGCCGCATGCGACACCTGAGTACGAACGCATCAGGGGTCGTGAGGGATGCGGGCGACGTCCATGTCGACGCGGTCGCCGTTGAAGGGGACGCCCTCGGCCATCAGGTGCGCGCGCTGCCTCGGCCCCACCGCGAGGCTGCCGTCGGCGCGGACGACGCGCCACCAGGGGAGGCCGTCCGGGACCTGCTCGGTCGAGAGCAGCCGGGCGCTGAGGCGCGGGGCGCCGGGCGAGACGTCGCCGTAGGTGCGCACGAAGCCCTCTGGGATCTCCCGGATCGCGTCGATGATCGCTTGGTGGCGCCCGTCGGCTATGCCGGGAGTTCTAGCGGGCGGGCGCTCAGCGGTCGAGGCCCTTGGCGGAGCCGAGAAGCTCCTCGAGCTCGAAAAGGATGCGAGCTAGCCCTGCTGCTCGGTCGGCCGCACGAGGATCTCGTTGATCGCGACGTGGCGCGGCCGGGTGACGATGTAGGAGATGGCGTCGGCGATGTCGTCGGCCTCGAGGCGCTCCAGGTCGGCGAAGCGGCCTTTCATCGCTGCCTGCACCTCGGGCCGGTTGTGGCTCGCGAGCTCGGTGCTGACGGCGCCGGGCTCGACCAAGGAGACGCGCACGTGGCGCTCGGTGATCTCCTGTCGGAGCGCCTCCGAGAAGGCGCCGACCCCGTGCTTGGTCAGGTTGTAGACGGCGCTGTCGGCGCGGGCTCGGCGCCCGGCGACGGAGGAGACGTTGACCAGATCGGTGACCCGGCGCGGCTCCGCCTCGGCGCCGGCGATCAGGTGCGGGAGCGCCGCCTTGGCGACGTACAGCAGCCCCTTGACGTTGAGGTCGACCATCCGGTCCCATTCCTCGACGTCGGCGTCGACGGTGGAGCCGAGCAGCATCACCCCGGCGTTGTTGACGACGGTGTCGAGGCGGCCGAGCTCGGCGACGGTGCGCTCGACCAGCGCCGCGGACTGGGCGCGGTCGGTGACGTCGGCCTCGATCGCGAGGGCGCGGCCGCCGGCGTCCTCGATCTCGCGGGCCAGCGCCTCGAGGCGATCGAAGCGGCGCGCGGCGATCGCCACCGCCGCTCCTTCGGCGGCGAGCCGCCGCGCGGTCGCCTCACCGATGCCGCTGGAGGCGCCGGTGACGAGGGCGACGGTGCCGACGAGGATCGCGTTGGAGGCCATCGGAGGACCCTACGACACCGGCCGACCGGGCTCGTCTGGGACGCTGGTGCGATGGCGGAGAAGAAATCAGCGCGAAAGCAGCACGCCCTCGAGATGTTCGAGCAGTTACCGGCGCGCTACGACGAGATCGCCACGGTGCTCAGCTTCTTCCAGGATCCGCGCTGGCGGCGGGCCGCCGTGGAGGCGGTGGCGGCGCGCCCGGGGGATCGGGTGCTCGATGTCGCCTGCGGCACCGGCATGGTCAGTCGCGCCCTGGTCGAGCGCTGGGGATGCCGGGTGATGGGGATCGACCAGAGCCCCGCGATGCTCGGCCGGGCGCGGTCGATGATCGCCGCCTCGCCGGCCCTCGCCGAGCGGGTCGAGCTGATCGAGGGCGAAGCCGAGTCGCTCCCGTTCGCCGACGGCGAGTTCGACCATCTCACCTTCACCTACCTGCTCCGCTACGTCGACGATCCGGCGGCGACGCTGCGCGAGCTGGCGCGGGTCGTGAAGCCGGGTGGCCGCGTCTCCAGCCTCGAGTTCTGCCTGCCGCGGGGGGTCTGGCTGCCGCTCTGGCGCCTCTACACCCGGATCGGCCTTCCGGCGCTGGCGCGCCTCGACTCCCGCGGCTGGTTCGAGGCGGGCCGCTTCCTCGGCCCGAGCATCGAAAGCCTCTACCGCGAATATCCGCTCGCCCGCCAGGTCGCGATGTGGCGGGCGGCCGGGATCGGTGCGGTCGAGGTGCGGCGGATGAGCCTCGGCGGCGGCGTGGTCATCTGGGGGACGGTTGGCGGCTGAGCGCTCCCCCCGCCCCGCCTTCTACGCGCTGGCGCCCGGCGGAGCCCGCGACGTGGTCAACGTCCTGCACCCGCCCTACACGCTCTGGCACGTCGCCAACGTGGCGCTCGGCGCCGCCGTCGCCGCCCATGTCTACCCGATCCGCGTCGCCGCCGCGGTCGCCGCCTTCTTCCTCGCGGTGGGGGTCGGCGCCCATTGTCTCGACGAGCTGAACGGACGACCGCTGGGAACTCAGCTGTCCCGCGGCACGCTGATCGCGATGGCGGTCGGTGGGCTCGGCGGGGCCCTGGTGATCGGCGTCGTCGGCGTCATCGTCATCTCCCCCACGCTGATCCCGTTCATCCTCTTCGGCGCCTTCATCGCCCCCGCCTACAACCTCGAGCTCTTCGGCGGCCGCTTCCACACCGACTTTTGGCTGGCTGCCTCCTGGGGAGGGTTCTCGGCGCTGACCGGGTGGTGGGTCAACGCGCTCGGCGTCCACTCGGTGCGGGAAGGGTTCGCCGCGGCCGCGGTCGTGGTCGCCTGCTACACGCTGACCCGGGTCCAGCGGGCGCTCTCCACGCCGGTCCGCGAGCTGCGCCGCCGCACCCTCTCGCTCAGTGGGGAGCAGCGGCTCGCCGACGGTACCGTGCGGGTGCTCGACCGGGCCTCGCTGACGGCGCCGCTCGACGCGGGGCTGCGGAGGCTCTCGGTCGCCGTCCCACTGCTCGCGGTCGCCGCGCTCGTCCTGCGGCTTTAACCCCAGCCCTTCTCCCACGGTCCGGTGATCGCGAAGGTCCTCCCCGGATACTGGATGTGGACGAAGAGCCAGCGACCGTCGGGGCTGTAGGTCGAGCCGGAATACTCGCTGCGGCCCATCACGCCGGGCTTGTTTTCCTCCCAGCCGTGGAGGTCGAGCGGGGTGTCGGAGACTCAGGTCCGGGCGGGCTGAACGTCGCCGCAGCGGGTAGAACTGACTTCATGAGGCGCGTGGGATGCGTGGGGCTGTTGCTGTGCCTGGTGATTGTCGGCTGCGGGGGCGGCGGGATGTCCTCGTCCTCGAGCCCGCCTGTCTCCCGTGGGATCAAAGGCGAAAACCCGACGAAGGAAGCGGCGACGAAGGCGCACCTCTCTCCCTCCGACTGCCTCGCCCTGGCGAAGCTCGTCGAGGAAGGGCTCGGCACGGAACTGTCCCGGCACTCGATGCCGAAGCCGCCGCTCTCCCGGTGTCGGCTCGAAGGCGAGGGCACGTCGATCAACATCTACCTCGACAGCGGCTTCGCCGCCAACCGGCGCTACCACAACCGGATTGAGGAGACGGTCCAATTCAACGCTCCCGACCCGGAAAAGGTCCCCCACCCCGTCCCCCACGTCGGCGAAAGATCCGCCTACAACTCGGCGGCGAGTTGGATCCCGAACCTCAACTCGCTGCTCGCCGTGCGCGGCAACCGTTGGCTTACGGTGACGATCTCGGTGCGGGGCAAGACGGACCGCGAGCTGCGCGACGAAGCCACGGTCCTGGCGCGTGCGGGGTTCAGGCTCACCGCGATCGGGTAGAACTCCGCTCGTGCCACGCGCGGTCCAATTCGACGAGTACGGCGGCCTCGACGTCCTCACCGTCTGTGAGGTCGAGCTGCGGGAGCTCGGCAAAGAAGACGTCGTGGTCGAGGTGCGGGCGGCGGGCATCAACCCCGGCGAGGCTTCGATCCGCAAGGGCCTCCTGGCGGACAAATGGCCGTCGACCTTCCCTTCCGGCGAGGGTTCGGACCTGGCGGGCGTGGTCAAGGAGGTCGGCATCGACGTCACCGGCTTCGCGCCCGGCGACGAGGTGCTCGGCTGGAGCGAGGAGCGTTCAAGCCACGCCGAGGAGGTCGTCGTCCCGGCCGACCAGCTGGTGCGCAAACCCGCCGACCTCGGCTGGTCCGAGGCCGGCGCGCTCTACGTGGTCGGTGTCACCGCCTTCGCCGCGGTGCGTGCGGTCGACATCTCCGAGGGAGACACGGTCGTCGTCTCCGCCGCCGCCGGCGGCGTCGGCACGGTCGTCGTCCAGCTTCTCAAGGTGAACGGCGCGAACGTGGTCGGCCTCGCCTCCGAGGACCATCACGACTGGCTGCGCGCCAAGGGCGTCACCCCGCTCACCTACGGCGAGGGACAGCTTCAGCGCATCACCGACGCGACGCCCGACGGCATCGACGCCTTCATCGACCTCTTCGGCCCCGAGTACGTCGATCTGGCCCTGCAGCTCGACGTGCCGCCGGAGAAGATCGAGACGATCATCTCCTTCGAGCGGGCAGCGGAGGTCGGCGCCAAGGCCGAGGGCTCGAGCACCGCGAGCACCCCTGAGATCCTCGGCGAGATGGCCGAACTCGTCGCGGCCGGGAAGATCGAGATCCCGATCGCCGCCGAGTACCCACTGGACGAAGTCCGCGAGGCCTTCGAACAGCTCGAAGACCGCCACACCCTCGGCAAGATCGTCCTGATCCCCTAGCGCGTCTGCTTCGCCTCCGGCGAGGCCTCCCAGAAGTCGTCGATCTTCGTCGCGTCCCGGTGGCCGGAGACGGACACGGCCCAGATCTCGACCGGCTCGTCGCCCTCGTTTCGGTGAGAACGGGGGGTTCCGGGAGACACGCGGACGACGGCGGGCGCGGCGACCTTCTCGACGTGGTCGTCGCAACGGAAAGTGATCGTCCCGGCGGCGACGATGTAGAGCTCCTCGATCTCGGAGTGGGTGTGCCCGGTGCCCTGTTCGAAGTCCGAGTGCGGAGGGACGCGGATCAGGGTGACCGCGAGCTGCTCGGAGCCTACGGCGTCGGTGAGGCGGCGGAACTCGCCGGGGACGTCGGTCCCGGCGTAGGGGTCGTCGACGTCGTCGGCGCGGACTATGGCGAAGCCTGGCATGGAGTCGGTGTACCCAGGGTGAGCCGGCTAGTCGTCGAAGTCCGGTGGGAGCGGCACGCCGTGGGGCGAGCGTCCTGGTCCCTCCTCGTCCCAGGAGCATGCCCGGGTGCGACGCCTACGCGTCGGTGCGGACCTCGCTGCCGTCCTGGGGCCAGCGCACGTGGTAGGAGCCCTCGACGTCGGTCCGCCGGTAGGTGTGGGCGCCGAAGTAGTCGCGCAGACCCTGGATCAGTCCGGCCGGGCCATGCTCGCGGCGGTAGCCGTCGTAGTAGGCGAGCGAGGAGGTGAAGGCGGGTACGGCGACGCCCTGCTCGACCGCCGCGGCGATCACCCGGCGCCAGGCGTCCTGCCCCTCGGCGACGGCGTCGCGGAAGTAGGGCACGGTGAGGAGGTTGACGACCTCGCCTTCGTCGTAGGCCTCTTTGATCCGGTTGAGGAAGCGGGCGCGGATGATGCAGCCGCCGCGCCAGATCGTCGCCATCGCGCCGAGGTCGAGGTCCCAGTCGTTCGCCTTCGAGGCGGCCGCCATCTGCTGGAAGCCCTGCGCATAGGCGACGACCTTCGAGGCGTAGAGCGCGGCCTGGATGTCGTCGAGGAGCTCACGGCGGTCCGCGGTCTGGGCAGGCTGCGGGCCGGCGAGGATCTTCGACGCGGCGGCGCGCTCCTCTTTCAGCGAAGACAGCGCGCGGGCGAAGACGGCCTCGGTGATCCCGGTCAGCGGCACGCCCTGCTCGAGCGCGTCCTCGGCGGTCCAGCGGCCGGTGCCTTTCTGCTCGGCCTGGTCGACGATCTTGTCGATCAGCGGGCCGTCTCCCTGCGGATCCTGCTTGGCGAGGACTTTGGCGGTGATCTCGATCAGGAAGCTTTCGAGGTCGCCTTCGTTCCACTCTTCGAAGGTCTTCGCGATCTCCGACACCTCGAGCCCGGCCACGTGGCGCATCAGGTCGTAGGCCTCGGTGATCAGCTGGATGTCGGCGTACTCGATGCCGTTGTGGACCATCTTCACGTAGTGGCCTGCACCGTCGGGGCCGACGAAGGTGCAGCACGGCGTGCCGTCGACCTGGGCGGCGATCTTCGTGAGGATGTCCTCGACCTCGCCGTAGGCCTCACGCGTTCCGCCGGGCATGATCGACGGCCCGAGCAGCGCGCCCTCCTCCCCGCCGGAGACGCCGATGCCGAGGAACCGCAGGCCGCGCTCCTCCATTTCGGCGGTGCGCCGCTTGGTGTCCGGGAAGTGCGAGTTGCCGGCGTCGATCAGGATGTCGCCGTCGTCGAGCAGCGGCGCCAGCTCGCCGAGCACCGCGTCGACGGGCGCCCCGGCCTTGACCATGATGATGATCTTCCGCGGGCGTGCCAGGGCGGCGACGAACTCCTCGTTCGACTCCGCGGCGGTGAAGTCGCCCTCCTCGCCGTACTCGGCCATGAAGTGGCGCGTTTTCTCCGGACTGCGGTTGTGGACCGCGACCGGCCAGCCGTTGCGGCCGATGTTCCGGGCCAGGTTGGCCCCCATCACGGCGAGGCCGGTGACCCCGATCTGGCTCTGCTCGCTCATGCGCCGAGCCTATCGAGATGTCCTCGTTCCCCATCCCAGCGTTGATCGCGATCAACGTTGATCGGGGTCGAGATCGAGCGCAAAGTCGGCGACGACAAACGACCGAGTGAGGTGAGCGAGATGGCTGCGATCGACGAGGTTCGTGACGGGTTGGAGGGCGTCCTGGCGTTCGCGTCGGAGATCGCCGAGCCGGACCGCGACGGCGGGGCGCTGCGCTATCGCGGCGTCGACATCGAGGAACTGGTCGGGACGGTGCCCTTCGAGGGGGTCTGGGGCCTGCTCGTGGACGGCCGACCGGATCGCCCGCTGTCGCCCGCCGGCACCCACCCGCTCGGCTACCGCACCGGCGACACGCGGGTCGACGTCCAGTCGGCGATCGCCGCGCTGGCGCCCGGGTGGGGCTTCGGCCAGCTCGTCGACGTCAGCCCAGAGGTCGCCCGCGACCAGCTCGCCCGGACCGGCTCGACGACGCTCTCCTTCGTCGCCCAGTCCGCCCGCGGCGGCGGGGTCGCCCCCGTCCCCCAGTCCCGGATCGACGAGGGCCGCACCCTCGCCGAGCGCTTCCTCCTGCGCTGGCGCGGCGAGGCCGACCCGGCGGCGGTCGCGCTGATCGACGCCTACTGGATCACGGCCGCCGAGCACGGGATGAACGCCTCGACCTTCACCGCCCGGGTCGTCGCCTCGACCGGCGCCGACGTGGCGGCAGCGCTCTCGGCCGCGGTCGGAGCGCTCTCGGGGCCGCTGCACGGCGGCGCGCCGGCGCGGGTCCTGCGGATGCTCGACGGGGTCGAAGCGACCGGGGACGCCGGCGCCTACGTGCGCGGCGTCCTCGACCGCGGCGAGCGCCTGATGGGCTTCGGCCACCGCATCTACCGCGCCGAGGATCCGCGCGCCCGGGTGCTGCGGGGGATGGCCGAGCGGCTCGGCTCGCCGCGGCTCGAGGTCGCGCGGAAGCTGGAGCGGGCGGCGCTGGCGGCGCTCGCCGAGCACAAGCCCGACCGCGTCCTCGCGACCAACGTCGAGTTCTGGTCGGCCGTCGTGCTCGACCACGCGGGCGTGCCGCAGAGCCTCTTCACGCCGCTCTTCGTCTGCGCCCGCACGGCGGGCTGGTCGGCGCACATCCTCGAGCAGAAGCGGACCGGCAGGCTGATCCGCCCGGCGTCCCTATATGTGGGCCCGGCGGCGCGACCCCTGTCAGCATTTGGGGCGTGAGCGACGCGGTCGACAGGCTCGGCACCGAGGAGGTCGCGCGCCGGCTCGGCGTGAAGCGGGAGACGGTCTACGCCTACGTCAGCCGCGGGCTCCTCGTCCGCCATCCGGAGAGCGGCCCGCACGAATCGCGGTTCGACCCCGAGGAGGTCGAGCGACTGGCGGCGCGGGCGCGGCGCCCGGACCGCTCGAGCGCGCTGGAGGTCGTGGTCGAGACCGAGCTGACGCTGCTCGACCCGGCCGGGCGCCTGTCCTACCGGGGCCGGGACGCGATCGAGCTTGCCCGCTTCCGCGGCTTCGAGGAAGTCGTGGCGCTGCTCTGGGACGGGGCGCCGCCGACGCCCTGGGGGCTGGACGGCGAGCGCGCTGCCGCGGTCGAGGCTCTCGGCGCGGCGCTCGGTCCCGACGCCCCCGACGCCGAGCGGATCGCCGCCGTCGTCGCCACCCTGGCGGCCCGCGACCCCGAGCGCGACTCCCGCGACCCCGAGGTTGTCCGCCGCGCCGGCACCGAGGTCTTCGCCGGAACCCTCGCCGCCCTCGGCCGCGGTCGTCCTTTGGCCCGTCCAGCGGGCCAAAGGACGACCGCGCTTCGGGGTGGGGTGGCGGAGCGGTTATGGGGGGCCCTCGCAGGCGACGGTGCGAAGGCGCGGGCTGGGCAGGTGAAGGCGCTCGAGGCGGCGATGATCCTGCTCGCCGATCACGAACTGGCGGCGTCGACCTTCGCGGCGCGGGTCGCGGCTTCGGCCTGGGCCGGTCCCTACCGGGTGATCCTCGCCGGACTGGGGCCGCTCGGCGGGGCGCTTCACGGAGGTGCCGGGGCCGCCGTCGAAGAGATGCTCGACGAGGTCGCCGCCGGGGCCGACCCTGGCACGGCCCTCGACGCGCGACTCGCCGCCGGCCCTCCCGCGGGCTTCGGCCACCGCGTCTACCGCGACCGCGACCCGCGCGCCGACCACCTGCTCGACCGCATCGGCCCCGATCCCGTGGCCGCGGCGCTCCTCGACGCGGCGGCGGCGCGGGACCTGCCGGCACCGAACGTCGACTTCGCCCTGGCGGCGCTGGTGCGGGCTCAGGGGCTGCGGCGAGGCTCCGCGGCGACGATCTTCACCGTCGCCCGGATCGCCGGGATCGTCGCGCACGGGCTCGAGGAGTACGAGCACCGGCTGCGCTTCCGCCCGCGCGCCTCCTACGTCGGGCCGGCGCCGCCCGCCACCCCGTAGTCGCCGAGCAACCGACGGGTCTTCTCGATCGACGGCGACATCTCCGCCGTCAGCATGTCGATCACCCGTCGCCAATCGTCGTGGTCGTCGATCGCTTCGCGCAGGAGCGCGGCGGCGCGCTCCTCTTCGCCGCGCTCGACCATCGCCAGCCCGGCCCAGAACTTCAGCTCGTGGTTGTCCGGCAGTCGCTCCCAGGCTTCGATGTAGATATCGGCGGACCGGGCCCGGTCGCCTTGGTCGAAGACGGCGTCGGCCTCGCGCAGCATCCGGTAGCCGGCATCGAGCATCCAGATCCGGCGCAACTCGCCGAGGGGGTCCTCGTGGTCCTCGACCCGCAGCTCGACACTTCGCTGCCACGCCTCGCCTTCCGCCGGGACGACGAGGACGGCCGCCGACTGCCGGCCCCGCAGGTCTCCTCCCGCCTCCTCGCCTGCGTCGAGCGCGTCGATCAGCCGCTCCGCCATCGGCCCGCTCGACGCGAGGTAGGTCTCCGACATCGCGTCCCACACCTCCTCGGTGCGCATCAGGTTGGCCTGACAGGAGTGTTGGTGGCCGATCGTCTGCCCGGCGAACGCCATGCACTCCGAGCCGGTGTGGACAGCGATGCCGCCGTGGGCGTCGACCATCGCCACCTGCCGGAACTGCCGCTGCGAGTCCGCGGCGACCAGCTCGGCGAGCGCTTCCGGGGCGGTCCGCCCGGCCCGCATCCGATCCAGCCCATGCGGGCCGTAGGCGATGTCGACGGCGGCCTGGGTGGCGACCGCGCCGACCCCTGGCTCGGCCCACGGGACGAGGCCGCCGACCGAGAAGTAGTGCGACTGCACCGCCACCCCGCACTCGCGGGTCTCGGGGTCCAAGGCGATGATCGAGTAGGTCACGGCGGTGATGGTACGGCGCTGTCCGGCGGGCGTCCGGCGTCCGGTTCCTCGACCGCCGCTCCCGCCGCCAGCGTGCTGACCTGGCGGGTCCTCGCCAACATCACGATCCCGACCAGCATCACCCCGATGCCGAGCAACAGCGGCACCCCGTCGAGGCTCGCCTGGCGGAAGCTCTCGCGCAGGAAAAGCGGCTCGAGCGCCACCGGCAGAAAGGTCTGCACGGCGGTGGAGATCGGGATCACGGTCGTCGCCGGAGCCCGTTGCAGAGCCGTCATCCCGGTCACGGTCGCGCCGAAGCCGACCACCGCGGCGACGGCCAGCCAGATTCCCGCCCGCAGGAACTGATCGTGGCCGAAGTCGTCGGCCATCAGCTTCATCGCCACGTTCGTCGCCGCGAACCCGCAGGCCGAGCCGAGGACCGCCGTGATCGCGTTGTCGAGCCGCCGGCCGCGGAGGGCGAAGGGGACCCCCGAGGCAAGGACGAGGCCGCCGACGACCGCGACCACCGCTCCCGGGCCACGGTGGGTGTCCTGCTGGCCGGGTGCTCCCCAGGCGATCAGGGCGATGCCGACGATGACAAAGCCGACGCCGACCATGGCGCCCGCGCTCGGGCTCTCGTCAAGGAGGCGATGCGCGATCGCCAGCAGCACCAGGAGCCCGCAGGCCAGGAGCGGCTGGACGACGACGAACGGTGCCCAGGCGAAGGCGAGGATCTCCAGGGGCACACCGAACCATTCGATCCCGAGCCCGGCCACCCACCGCGGCCGGTGCAGGAGGTCCCAGATCAACGAGGCGCGAAGCGACTCCTCCTTGGGCGCCCGCCGCGCCTCGATCGCCTGCAGCGCGATACCGAGGTTGAACAGCACGGAGGCGACGATCCCAGCGATCAACCCGGCGACAAGCATCGCGGCCACAGGTACCCGGATCGGAAGATTTGATCGGGGGTTGTGCCGGGCGGTGCGGCAGTCCTATTGCAGTCCTGGGTGGGCGCCGGCTTCAGCCGGCCGGGGCCCGCTCCTCCCCCCACGCCGTCGCAACCACCGACCGCTCCCCGCCGTGGTTGCGGTGCTCACAGAGGTAGATGCCCTGCCAGGTGCCGAGGGCGGGTCGGCCTTCGCGGAGGGGCAGCGTCAGGGACGGGCCCATCAGGGCCGCCTTCACGTGGGCCGGCATGTCGTCATCGCCCTCCAGGGTGTGGGTCCAGTAGGGGGCGCGTTCGGGGACCGCTCGGTCGAGCCAGGCGTCGAGGTCGGCGCGGACTTCGGGCGAGGCGTTCTCGCTCAGGGTCAGCGAGGCGGACGTGTGCTGGACCAGGAGGTGGAGGACGCCGACGGCGAAGTCGTCGAGCTCCGGGAGGGCCGAGAGGACCTCACTCGTGACCACGTGGATGCCGCGCGGGCGCGGCTCGAAGGTGATGGTGCGCTGCAGCCACACACCTTCGAGCCTACGCTCCGGTGCTCAGTTCATGCTCGGCGGAATCAGCACCGCGTTGATGACGTGGATGATCCCGTTGCTGCAGTTGATATCGGTCTTGATGATCTTCGATTCGTTGACGAAGGCGCTCCTGCCGCGGACGCTGAACTGGACCTTGGCGCCCTCGGCGGTGGTCGCGGACTTCATCTTCACGACCTTGCCGGCGGGCACCCGGCCCGGGATCACGTGGTAGAGGAGAACCTTCTTCAGCATCGCTTTGTTCGACGCCAGCATGTTCAGGGTCTTCTTCGGAACCTTGGCGAAGGCGGCGTTGGTCGGCGCGAACACCGTGTAGGGACCCTTGCCGGCGAGCGTTTCGGCGAGCCCCGCCTTTTCGACCAGGCTGACCAGGGTCGAGAACTGCGGGTTGCCGGCAGCCGTTTCGACGATGTTCTTGCCGCCGGCGGCCGATGCCGCGGACGCCGGGACGGCAAGGGCGACGACCACCATGGCGACGGCGATCAGGCGCTTGAGCATGTTTCCTCCTCGGTCGGGGGGTTGGTTGCACTGCGTTACGCGCCGAAGGCGGGCGATGGATGAGGAGTTCGCATCCGGAGAGGTGCCGCTGGCGTAAGTTCTTACGTGGCAACCGTGAAGCCTGAGCCCGCCCGTTCCCGTCCGCCACGTGACCTCGACCCCGCCGAGATCACCCTCGTCACGCGGCTGCGCGCCGAGGACGAAGGAGCGCTCGCCGCCTTCGAGGAGCGCTACGGGCGCGTCCTGACCGGCTTCCTGCGCGACTCGCTCCCCGACCCCGGGACCGCCGAAGAAGTGCGCCAGCAGGTGCTGACCGAAATCTGGCGGCGCGGCGCCGATTACGACCCGGCCCGGTCCTCGATCCTCACCTGGGCACTGATGATCGCCCGCTCGCGCGCCGCCGACGAGCGCCGCCGGCGCCGCCCCACCCCGATCGACCCGACGACGATCGAGGAGTCGGGCGAGGACCCCGAGCTCGACGGGCTGCTCGACCGCTGGCGGGTCGCCGCGCTGCTCGAGCGCATCCCCGCCGGCGAGGCCGGCGTGTTGCGGCTGCGCTTCTATGAAGGGCTCTCGCAGAGTGAGATCGCCGCGCGCACCGGCGTCCCGCTGGGGACGGTGAAGACCCGGATGATCCGCGGGCTGGCGAGACTGCGCGAATTGATCGCCGAGGAAGGGGTCCGATGAACCGCCAGGAGACGATCGCCGCCTACGCGCTCGGGGAGCTCGAGGGTGCCGAGCGCGAGCGCTTCGAGGGCGAAGTCGCCGCCGATCCGACGCTGCGCGCGGAGGTCGAGGCGACGCGCGGGACGATGGCGCAGCTCGAGGCGCTCCCGGGAGACGCGTGGCCGGCGGCGGCCCCCGAGCCCCTTCCCCCCGAGCCCGCATCCGTCCGGTCCGCGAAGCCACACCGGCGCTTCGCCCTACTCCGTCCCGTCCCGGTCGCGGCGATGATCCTCGTCGCGGCGGTGCTCGGCGGGATCGTCGGGGCGCTGATCGCCTCCGGCGGAGACTCTTCCCCTCCAGCGAAGACGGTGCTCATCCTCCACCCGATCGACGCCCCGAAGAACTCACGCGCCGACATCTCCATGCCCAAATCGGACACGATGCTGCTCCAGGCGAAGGGACTGCCGCCCTCGTCCGAAGGCGACTACTACGAGGTCTGGCTGATGAGCAGCGACTCGAAGCTGGTCCCGGTCGCCTCCTTCAAGGTCGGCGAATCGGGTGAAGCCTCGGTCGAGGTGCCGCTGCCCGCCGCGCCGGGCGAATACACCTACTTCGACGTCAGCCGCCAGTCGGTCAGCGGGGGCCTCGACCACTCCCAGGACTCGGTGCTGCGCGGACCGACCAGCGGCCTCGGCGCCTGACCCTCAGCGCGCGATTCGGAACCAGAGGTGCGTGGCGACCGGCCCGACCTCGACGCCGATCCGCTCCAGCACGACCTCCGCCCCGCCGGGATGGTCGAACATCGGCACGCCGTCGCCGAGCAGGATCGGCTCCACGTACATCAGGACCTCGTCGAGCTCACCCAGCTCGAGGCACCCGCGGGCAACCTCGGCGCCGAGCACGCAGACGTACTTCTCCCCCGCCGCCTCGCGCGCGGCGGCGATCGCCCGAGCCAGGTCGGTCTCGAAGGTGACGTCGTCTGGGGGCTCGGCGGGCGGGTCGTGGGTGACGACGAACTGCGGGCCGCGCCAGGTGCCACCGAACGCCCCTTCCTTCTCCGCGTCGCCGCGATTGGGATCGTCCCCGCCCCAGGTGCGCCGCCCGATCAACAGCGAGCCGACCTTCGTGGGCAGCGCCGCCGCGGCCTCGTCTGGCTCGCCGCCCATGAAGCGGCCGAGCCACTGCATGTCGCCGCCGGGCCCGGCGATGAAGCCGTCGAGCGAGGTCGCCGCGGAGTAGAGAAGCTTCCCC
>JAFDWG010000346.1 GCA_018268605.1 Actinomycetota bacterium
AGGCAAGCGTGCGCGACGCCTCCGTCAAGGGGCGTCGCGTCCTCGTCCGGGTCGACTTCAACGTCCCGCTGAAGGACGGCGAGGTGGTCGACGACACGCGGATCCGGGCGGCGCTGCCGACCCTGGAACTGCTGCGCGAACGAGGGGCGGCGCTGGTGCTCGCCTCCCACCTCGGGCGGCCCGGCGGCGAAGCGAAGTCGGAGCTGTCGCTGGCGCCGGTGAGCAAGCGGCTGGGAGAGCTGCTCGGTGTGGAAGTGACGCAGGCGCCGAAGGTGATCGGCGCCGAGGTCGACCTCGCCGCGGGCTGCCTCGGTCCCGGCGAAGTGCTGCTGCTGGAGAACACCCGCTTCGAGCCGGGGGAGACGAAGAACGACCCGATGCTGGCCGGCTCGCTGGCCTCCCTGGCGCAGGTCTACGTCGACGACGCCTTCGGGGCGGCGCACCGCGCGCACGCCTCGACCGAGGGCGTGGCGCGCCACCTGCCCGGCTACGCGGGGCTGCTGCTGGAGCGCGAGGTCACCGAACTGAGCAAGGTCGTCGAGGACCCCGCCCGGCCGCTGGTCGTCGTGCTCGGTGGGGCGAAGGTCTCCGACAAGGTCGGGGTCATCGACCGCTTCCTCGAGGTCGCCGACCAGATCCTGATCGGCGGCGCGATGTGCTTCAGCTTCTTCAAGGCGCAGGGCAAGGAGATCGGGAGCTCGCTCTATGACGACGACAGCGTCAAGGCGGCCGAAGAGGCGCTGGCCAAAGCCGCCGATTCCGATTGCGAGCTGATCCTGCCGGTGGATCTGGTCCTGGGCCGGGAGTTTGCCGCCGATACCGAGCGCCAGGAGCTCGACGGCGTGGATGTGCCCGACGGCTGGATGGGCCTCGACATCGGCCCCAAGAGCGGCGCCCTCTACGCCGAGGCCGTCGCGAACGCCGGGACGGTGCTCTGGAACGGCCCGATGGGTGCCTTCGAGATCGAGCCGTTCGCGGCCGGGACGCGCGCGGTGGCCGACGCGGTGGCCGAGGCACCCGGCAAGACCGTCGTCGGAGGTGGCGATTCCGTCGCCGCGATGGTGCAGTTCGGCCTTCAGGACAAGGTCGACTGGCTCTCGACCGGCGGCGGCGCGTCGCTGGAGCTGCTCGAGGGCAAGAAGCTGCCGGGCGTCGAGGCCCTGATCGACGCCAAGCCCATCGACGAGGAGAAGAGCTGATGCCCCGTACGCCCTACATCGCCGCCAACTGGAAGATGAACAAGACCGTCGCCGAGGCGGCCGAGTTCATCGACGCGCTGCTGCCGCGGATCGCCGCGACCCAGCACGACGTGGTCGTCTGCCCGCCGTTCACGGCGCTGCACGAGGTGGTCGAGCGCCGGCGCGGCACCGCCGTCCGGGTCGCCGCCCAGAACGTGCATTACGAGGAGTCGGGCGCGTTCACCGGCGAGGTGTCGGCGCCGATGCTGGTGGAGCTCGACGTCGAGGCGGTCGTCCTCGGGCACTCCGAGCGGCGCCAGTTCTTCGGCGAGACCGACGAGGCGCTGGCGAAGAAGGTCCCGGCGGCGCTGGCCGCCGACCTCGAGCCGATCCTCTGCGTCGGCGAGTCCGAGGAGGCCCGCGACGGCGGCCAGACCGAGGAGGTGCTGGAGCGCCAGCTTCAGGCCGACCTCGCCGAGGTCTCCGACGAGGACGTCGCCAAGGTCGTGGTCGCCTACGAGCCGATCTGGGCGATCGGCACCGGCAAGGTCGCGACCCCCGAGCAGGCCCAGGAGGCTTGCGCGTTCATCCGCGACGTCCTGCGGGCGCGCGGGGCGGCGGCCGACGACGTGCGGATCCTCTACGGGGGCTCGGTCAAGCCGGGGAACGCGGCGGAGCTCTTGGCGCTGCCGGACGTGGACGGTGCGCTCGTCGGCGGCGCAGCGCTGGTCGCCGAGGACTTCGCGGCGATCGTCGAGGCGGCGTAGGCTCCGCAGCGATGCCGCTCGTACCCTCGCTCGCGCTCGTCATCCTCGACGGCTGGGGGCTCGCCCCGCCCGGCCCGGGCAACGCGGTCTCCCTCGCCGACACGCCGGTCTTCGACGATCTCTGGGCGCGCTATCCGCACACCGAGCTCTCCGCGCAGGGTCCTGACGTCGGCCTGCCGGTCGGACAGATGGGGAACTCCGAGGTCGGGCACCTGAACCTCGGCGCGGGCGCGATCGTCAAGCAGGACCTGGCTCGGATCGACTCCGCCATCGCGGACGGCTCCTTTTACGAAAACGAGGCGTTGGTCGCCGCCTGCGCGCGAGCGCGCGAAAGCCCGCGGGGGCGGCTGCACCTGCTCGGGCTGGTGTCGGACGGCGGCGTCCACTCAGGGTGGGAGCACCTCGAGGCGATCGTCGAGCTGGCCTCCCAGGAAGGCGTGCCGGATGTCGTCTTCCACGCCTTCACCGACGGGCGCGACACGGCGCCGACGGGCGGCCGCGAGTACCTCACCGAGCTGGAGACCTGGCTGCGCGCCGCGGGTCGCGTCGGGACGATCAGCGGGCGCTATTACGCGATGGACCGCGACACGCGCTGGGAGCGGGTGAAGCTCGCCTACGACGCGATCGTCCACGCGCAGGGCCAGAAAGCGGCGAGCTCGGCCGAGGCGATCCAGTCTTCCTATGACGACGGGAAAACCGACGAGTTCGTGCTGCCGACCGTGATCGGCGACTACGACGGCGCCGCCGCGGGCGATGTCGCGATCTTCGTCAACTTTCGTCCCGACCGGGCGCGCGAGATGACCCGGGCGTTGGCCGAGCCGGGGTTCGACGAGTTCAGCCGCGCGGGCGGGCCGACGCTCGACATGACCACGATGACCTCCTACCGCAAGGAGTGGACCTACCCGGTCGCCTTCCCGGAGGAGCGGCCGGAGACGACGCTGGCGGCGACGATCGCCGAGTCCGGCGGTCGGCAGCTCCACGTCGCCGAGACCGAGAAGTACGCCCACGTCACCTATTTCTTCAACGGCGGGCGCGAGGGCGAGCAGGAAGGCGAAGAACAGGCGCTGGTCGAATCGCCGCGCGACGTGCCGACCTACGACCATAAGCCGGAGATGAGCGCCGAGGCCGCCGCCGACGCCTTCGTCACCAAGTGGGGGGAGGGCACATATCGCTTCGGTGTCATCAACTTCGCCAACCCGGACATGGTTGGCCACACCGGCGTCATCCCGGCCGCGGTGAAGGCCTTGGAGACCGTCGACACCCAGCTCGGCCGCGTGGTCGAGGCGGTCACCGCCAAGGGCGGCGTCTGCATCATCACCGCCGACCACGGCAACTGCGACAACATGCTCGAGCCCGACGGCTCCCCCAACACCGCCCACTCGTTGAATCCGGTGCCGCTGATCGTCACCCAGGAGGGGTTGGATCTGCGCGACGGCGGCATCCTCGCCGACGTCGCCCCCACGGCGCTGACCCTCCTCGGCATCGCCCAGCCCGAGCCGATGACGGGTCGTTCGCTGATCGAGTAGGGGTGTGGGGGACGGCCATGGTCCCGGCCGCCCCGGCAGTCCTATGTCGGTCCTGGGACGTGAGGGTCCCGTGCGCTTCGTGCGCCCTCCGCCCGGAGCTCCACACCCTCGTCACGTTTCCCCGACACCCCCATGTTGATGGGCCGAAAACCTGACATATAGGCAAGTTTTCGGCCCATCAACACCCGGGGTCGGGCGGACGGCGCACGAAGCGCACGGGGCCTGCGCGGAAGTGTGGAGTTCGTGGCGTCTTCCGCGCGTCTCTCTCGACGGCGTCGGAGTTTTTCCTCGCTTTTCATACCCGCGCTCGCCGCAGACCCTTGCGTCCCTTGCTCATAACACTTGACACCTGCACACTTAGATTTCATAATGCACCCGTAGCACAGAGATGGCCCTCGGACCGGTGAGGGCAGTAGCGAAGAGGAGGACAGTGAAATGGCAATCGTGCGTTGGGATCCAGGTAGGGATCTGGACACTCTGCAGGGCGACATGAACAGGCTGTTCGACAGCTTCTTCGGTCGCCGCGACACCGGGCAGGCCGTCGCGACCCGTCGTTGGGTGCCGGCGATGGACCTGGTCGAGACCGACGATCAGCTCGTTCTGCGTGCCGATCTTCCCGGCATGAGCCGCGAGGACATCGAGATCGAGATCAAGGACAACGTGCTCACGATCTCGGGTGAGCGCAAGGCCGAGCACGAGCAGAAGGGCGAGGGCTTCCACCGCATCGAGCGGTCGTCCGGACGGTTCTCACGCTCGCTCGGACTGCCGCGCGGGATGGACGCGACGAGCGTGAACGCGACCTTCGAGAACGGCGTGCTCGAGGTGAGGATGCCGAAGCCGGCGGAGCGTCAGCCGACCAAGATCGAGATCGCGACCGAGACCCGAGCCCACGATCCGGCGCCCGGACAGGCCCAGGTCGGGGCGGGCGGGAAGGCCGCCGAGAACTCGACCGCGCCGGAAGCGGTCGGCAGCGCGGCCTAGGACCAAATCCACATACGCTGCGGGAAGTGCGACAAGACCCGCAGCGACTCAGCTTCAGCATCGACGCCCGCGACGGGGCTGCCCGCGCGGGCGTCGTCACGACCCCCCACGGCCCGATCGAGACGCCGGCCTTCATCCCGTTGGCGACCAAGGGGTCGGTACGGGGGCTGGACGTCGACGAGGTGGAGGCGCTCGGCTACCAACTGATCCTCGGCAACACCTACCACCTGTTCGTCAACCCGGGCCCGGAGCGGATCGCCGCCGCGGGTGACCTGCACGGCTTCATGAACTGGGACCGGGCGCTGATCACCGATTCGGGCGGCTTCCAGGTCTTCTCGCTGGCCCACGGCGGGGTCGCCGACGAGGTGAAGGGGAGTGGCCGCAACGGCGGCCACGGCTCCGAGGTCGACATCACCGAGGAGGGTGCCCGCTTCCGCTCGCCCCGCGACGGCCGGGAGCTCTTCATCTCACCGGAGGTGTCGATGGAGGTCCAGGCGGCGCTCGGCGCCGACATCGCCCTCGCCTTCGACGAGTGCACGCCGTTCCACGTCGACCGCGACTACACCGCCCGCTCGACCGAGCGCACCCACCGCTGGCTCGACCGCTGCACGGCGTGGCATGAGGAGCACGGCCCGTCCGGGCAGGCGCTCTTCGGCATCGTCCAGGGTGGCACCTACGAGGACCTGCGGCGCGAATCGGCGGAGTACATCTCGGCGGCGCCGGTCGACGGGATCGCGATCGGCGGCACCCTCGGCCGCGACAAGGCCGAGATGCACGACGTCCTCGCCTACACCGCGCCCTTGCTGCCGGACGAGGCCGCCAAGCACCTGCTCGGCATCGGCGAGGTCGACGACCTGCTCGGCGGCATCGCCCTCGGCCTCGACGTCTTCGACTGCGCCGTCCCGACCCGCCTCGCCCGTCACGGCGTCGCTCTCGCACCGAGCCCGGAGACGCGCTGGCGCCTCGACCTCCGCAAGGGCGGCCACGTCGGCGACCGCTCCCCGCTCGTGGAGGGTTGCCCGTGCCCGGCCTGCACCCGGCACGACCGCGACTACATCAGCTACCTCAGCCGCGCCGAAGAACTGACGGCCATCCGCCTGATCGTCCTCCACAACCTGACCTACATGCGCGAGCTGACGACCCACGCCCGCCGCGCGATCCAGGCGGGGAGCTTCGAGGCCTACCGCAGCGCCGTCCTCGCCGGCGCCGCCCCCTGGGCCGCCGCGGCGGCCCAGGCCGGCTGACGGCTCAGCGCGCCGTCATTCTTCCTTGTTCTTGGAGACGAGGCCCTTGAATTCTTCGACGACCTTGTCGACCGTGTCACCGGCCACCTTGGAGATGTGGACGCCGGCCGCCTTGTCGGTGGTGAGGATCACGCCGGTGGCGACGGCTCCCGCCACCAGGACCAGGGCGACGAGGGCGAGGACGAAGCGGACGAAGCGGGAGAAGGCGGAGCGCTTGCGCGGCGGGGCCGGGGCCGCGCGCGACGTGGCGCGGGCCTGGGGGTCGCCCGCGTAGGGCGCGGCGCGGCGCGGTTCGGGGTCGTGACGCGGCTCAGGGCGGCGAGGCGGCGGCGCGGGGCGGAACTCCGTCTGGGCCGTGGTGCGGTCCAGGTGGCGGGTGGCGGCGGTGTCGCTGCCGATCACGCGGGTCGGGGTGTTGCCGCCGCCGAAGTTGTCGAGCGAGGTGACGTCTTCGCCTTCGAGGCCCATCCGCAGGCCGGTGGCGAACTCGTCGGCGCTCGCGTAGCGGCGGCTCGTGTCGCCCTCCAGCGCGCGTAGGACGGCGGCGCTCAGCGGCTCCGGCACATCGGAGTTGTAGGTACTCGGCGGCAGCGGCTTCTCGTTCTGCTGGCGCACCGCCAGCTCGGCCAGCGAGGAGCCCTCGTAGGGCAGGCGGCCGGTGAGGAACTGGTAGAGGACGACGCCGAGGGCGTAGACGTCGGTCGCCGGGGTCGCCTCGTCGCCGCGCACCTGCTCGGGGGAGAGGTAGGCGGCGGTGCCGACGACCGAGCCGACCTGCGTGATCCGCGTCTGCTCGATCGCCCGGGCGATGCCGAAGTCGGTGAGTTTCACGGTCAGCTCGCCGTTGCCGACGGGCCCGCCGGTGATCATCAGGTTCCCCGGCTTGACGTCGCGGTGGATGATCCCGCGGCGGTGCGCGTAGTCGAGGCCGGCGCAGGCCTGGATGCCGATCTCCGCCGCGGTCTCCGGGTCGACCGGGCCGTGGCGCTGCAGGATCTGCGCGCCGGAGCGCCCGGCGACGTACTCCATGACGATGTAGTGGCGGCCGTCGTCGACGCCCGAGTCGTAGACCTGGACGATGTTCGGGTGGATCAGGCGCGCCACGGCCAGGGCCTCGCGCCGGAAGCGGGCGACGAAGCGCTCGTCGTCGGAGAGGTGCTCGGCAAGGATCTTCACCGCCACCTGGCGCTCGAGGATGCGGTCGGTCGCCTTATAGACGTTCGACATGCCGCCCGAGCCGAGCCGCTCGCCGGTCTCGTAGCGCCCAGAGAGGGTCCCGGCCTCCATCAGGGGCCTCCCGCTTCCGCGCCGGGGCCGATTCCGCCCGCGGGGCCTTCACCCGGATTCGGGGGAGTCACTTCTTCGGGACCTTCGACGGGGGTTTCGATTTCTTCCTGCTTTTCGTGGCCTTTGGCTTTGCCGTTAGCTTCTTCGCCCTGTTCGGACGGACCGGGCTGTTCGGCGTGTTTTTCGGCCTCTTCTTGTTCTTTTTCTTCGGCTTTTTGTTCGCGTTCTTCGGCTTTTTGTTCCTTTTCGAACGCTTCTTCTTCGGCTTCGACTTCCGCCAGTTCTTCGGCTTCGACTTCCGCCTGTTCTTCGAATTCCGTTTCTTCGGAAGCCTGTTCCTTTGCTTCTTCCTGTTCCTTGCAGCTATGAACCACCTCGGACAGCTTTGCTGCGCCCTGGCGCAGGGCTTTCTTCAGCTTCGCATCAACCTTGCCGAGTTCGTCGACTTCGGTGCTGACGCTCGCGACCCCGTCTTCGGCCGCTGCACAGTCGCCTTCTTCATAGCTGACGCGGACCTGATCGAGGTGCGCGTTGATCTGGTCCGCGGTCGCCCCGGGCAGGAGTTCGGCGTTGCTCCCGCCCCCGCAGGCGGCCAACAGGAGGCCCACCGCGAGCGCGGCAAAGACGAGCGAGGCTGCGCGGACGCGACCCATGATTCGAGTCTAGAGAACACTTCTGAGTCGATATTTACCCTGCATTCGGCCTTAAGTTTCTGTCGAGATGGTCGCTTATTCGTCGCCCATTTGTGGGGTATGGGACACAGATCAGCGACCGATCTGCAACCGCTCGGCGAGCGCCTCCGGCAGTCCCGCCCCGAGGATCGCCGCGCCGGCGGCGACCGCGTCGTAGTCGACCCGGTGGTAGCGGGCGGTCCGCTCATCTGTGTCGATCTCCAGCCAGGCAGCCCGGGCGTCGCCGTCGCGGGGCTGGCCTACGCTCCCCGGGTTCAGCAGCCATTCGCCCTCGGCGAGGTCGAGTAGGTCCCCGTCGCCCGCCTGGGCGCCGGTGGCGAAGCTGCGCCGGCCGGTCGAGGGCGGCCGCGTGAAGAAGAGGGCGACGTGGGAGTGGCCGATCAGGCAGATCCGCTCCTTCTGCGCGTCGAGGCCCGCTTCCGCCTGGTCGATCGAGAGGACGTACTCCCAGATCGGGTCGCGCGGGGAGGCGTGAAAGAGGCCGAAGCCCTCCCGCTCGCCCTCCGGGGAGAGCCCTGTGAGGTACTCCATCGTCGCCGCCGAGGCGTTCGCCTTGGTCCAGTCGACCGCCGCCCGCGCCGTCTCCGAGAAGGTGGAGGCCTCGATCCCCCCGGTCACCGCGAGGTCATGGTTGCCGTTGAGGACGAAGGCGCAGCGCTCACGGACCAGGGCCGTGCAGTCATCCGGCTGGGCGCCGTAGCCGACGATGTCCCCGAGGCACCAGATCTCCTCCGGGCCGGCGGCCTCGATCGACTCGAGAACCGCCTCCAGTGCCGGAAGATTCGAATGGACATCTGAGATCACCCCTACGCGCAAGCGATCCAGAGTATCCGGCCCGGCCCCCCGCCCACCGGTCAGCCCGCGCGGAAGCTTACGATTGGTCGATGCCTCCCACCGATTCGATCGCCGAGCTGAAGGGCGCCGTCGAGGCCGCCGCGCGGGCGCTGCGCGACGGCGAGCCCACCGAGCCGGCCCCGACCCTCGACCGTCCGCCGAAGCCCGACCTGGGCGATTACAGCTCCAACGCGGCGATGCTGCTCGCCGGGCCGCTCGGCGACAACCCGCGCGCGGTGGCCGAGCGCCTGCGGGGCGAGCTCGAAGGGATCCTCGGCGGCGAGGTCGGGAACCTCGACCGAGTCGAGGTCGCCGGGCCGGGCTTCGTCAACCTCTATCTCTCCGACGCCTGGTACCGGCGCGCCCTGGCCGCCCTGGTCGCCGCCGGAGATGGCCTCGGCCCCGCGCCGACGGATGCGCCGGAACGGATCCTGGTCGAGTTCGTCTCCGCCAACCCGACCGGCCCGCTGCACGTCGGCGGCGGGCGAGGAGCGGCTTATGGCGATGCGGTCGTGCGGCTGCTCGCCGCGGTCGGCCACGAGGTCGAGCGCGAGTACTACATCAACGACGCCGGAACCCAGATCACCAAGTTCGCCGAATCGATCAGCGCCCGGATGAAGGGCGAGCCGCTCCCCGAGGACGGCTACAAGGGCGACTATGTGGTCGAGCTGGGGAAGGAGATCGCCGGCGAGGGGATCGACCCCGACGACCTCGCCGCCGTCGGCGACCGCGGGATCGCGCTGATGATCGACCAGGTGCGGGGGACGCTGGAGCGCTTCGGCGTCGTCATGGACACCTGGTTCTCGGAGCGCAGCCTGGTCGAGAAAGGCGACGCGGAGGCGGCGCTGGCGAAGCTCGACGCCGGTGGCCACACCTACCGCCATGAGGGTGCGCTCTGGCTGCGGACTACCGATTTCGGCGACGACAAAGACCGGGTGCTGATCCGCTCCGACGGCGAGCCGACTTACCTGATGCCGGACATCGCCTACCACTGGGACAAGCTCGACCGCGGCTTCGGCCGGCTGATCGACGTCCTCGGGGCCGACCACCACGGCTACGTGGCGCGGCTGCGGGCCTCGATCGAGGCGCTCGGGGCCGACCCCGACAGCTTCGAGGCGCTGATCATGTCCCTCGTCCACATCGTCGAGGACGGCCAGCGGGCGCAGATGTCGAAGCGAAGCGGGGACTTCGTCTCCCTCGACGACCTGATCGACGACATCGGCACCGACGCGGCGCGCTGGTTCATGCTCTCCCGGTCCCACGAGACGACCGTGGACATCGACCTCGCCCTCGCGCGTAAGCAGGCGAGCGAGAACCCGGTCTACTACGTGCAGTACGCCCACGCGCGGATCGCGAGCATCCTGCGCAAAGCGTCCGCGGAGGGCGGCGGGGGCGACGCCGAGGGCCGGACCGTCCCGCTCGAGGACTCCGAGAAGGCGCTGATCAAGCGGCTGCTCGAATTCCCTCACGAGGTGCGTGAGGCGGCGGCGCGGCGGGCTCCGCACCGCATCTGCGCCTACTCGACCGCGGTCGCCGCCGACTTCCACGCCTTCTACCGCGACTGCCAGGTGGTCGGGGCGGACGGGGACGGGGTCGAGGCCTCGCGGCTCGCCCTCTGCCTGGTCGCGAAGCGGACGGTCGCCGGGGCGCTCGGGCTGCTGGGGATCTCGGCGCCCGAGAGGATGTAGTCGCGGGCGGATGGCCGCGAAGCTCCACGTCCTCGCCGAGATCGGCCCGCCGGCGTCCTCGAGCGGGCGTGCCTGGGGGCTGCGGCGGGGCGACCTGGAGGCGCTGCGCGGTGTGCTCGGCGAGGTGGACGGCCGCCGCGTCGTGCTGGTGACCGGGGAGCCGGCGCCGGCGGCGACCCTCGCGGTGGCGCTGGCGGGCGTCGGTGCGGCGGCCGGGACGGCGACTGCACTGATCGAGTGCGACGTCGAGCGGCCGCGGATCGCCGCGGACCTGGGGTTGTCCCCGTCCCCGGGGCTCCACGAGTACCTCCGCTGGGAGGCGCAGCCCGGCCAGATCGTCCAGCCCCTGACCCTGGCGGGTTCGGCGAGCGCCCCCGGCGCGGGCCCGCTCGCCTGCGTCTGCGCGGGCCGCCCCGCCGCCGACGCCCGGACGCTCCTCGGCCTCGGCAGCTTCCACCACATGACGACAAAGCTCCGGGACGCCTACGAGCTGGTCGTCCTCCTCGGGCCGCCGCTGGAGAGCGCCGGCGGCGCGCTGTCCAGCACCGCCGCCGAGGCCGATTGCGTCCTCGCCGCGCTTTCGCAACGCCCCGATCGACGCGCCGCGAAGGCGAACGGCGAGGCGTTGGCATGGCTGGGGGCGAGCCCGTTGGGCGCGGTGGTTGTGGGGGGACTTGGAAGGGACGAGGGCGTGCCGAAAGCCGCGGATTCCGGTCCGACGTCCGTCTAGCTACGGGTCGCCCCAGAAACCGCGGCACCTCGTGACGGGGAGGACGGGACGACGCGCTTCCTCAACGCCCTGCCGGTCGAGGAGGACTGTTTCCGCCGGCTGTTCTTTATGGGACCTGCGGCGACCATAAGGAACAGCCGGCGGGACGCGGCGGGCGGGGCGGCCGCTCCTAAAGGTCGTACCGACCGAGGTCCTCGTCGAGTCTTCGTCGGTCCTCGTCGCTTGGGCCTTCGACCGACGGGAGGCGGTCGTCGCGGGAGCCGGCGGAGCGGCGCCATTTCCAGACCGCGGCGGCGAGAAGGATGGCGGCGACGATGAAGGCGACGATCGGGACGACGTAGGCGGAGATGCTGAAGCCGCCGCCGGTCGGCTCGGCGAGGACGGCGTTGCCGTACTGGGCGACGAGGTCGTCCTTGATCTCGTTCTTGGTCTTGCCTTCCCTGACCAGTTTTTCGACGAAGGCCTTCTCCCGCGTCGCCTGCGGCGATTCGGCCAGGCCGAGGAGCGTGCCGCAGACTGGGCACATCACTTCTTCCTCGATTTCGTTCAGGGTCGTGCGCAGGGAGCTCGGCGCTTCGGCCGCGGCGGACGCGGTCGGGAGAAGAAGGGCGAAGAGGGCGACGAGGACGGCGAGGATCGTCAGCCTGCCGCCGTGCGGGGCGAAGGTCACGATTCCTTCGAGCCGGAGGGCAGAAGCGGTGCCACTTCGGCGTTCAGGATCTTCGTGTCGACCGGTCCGGCGATGGCCCAGGCGAGTTTGCCGTTGGGCTTGACCAGGTAGTTCTCGGGGACGCCGGTCGTGCCGAATTCGTGGCCGGTGTCGCCGTTGCCGTCGTGCAGTTGGGGGTAGCTCAGGGCGTACTGCTTGGCGAACTTGGTGCCGTCGTCGCTCAGATCCTGAGTGTCGATCCCGAGGATCGTGAAGTCCTTGCCGCCATGTTCCTTCTGGAACTGCTCGAGCGTCGGCGCCTCGTCGCGGCAGGGGATGCACCAGGAGGCCCAGAAGTTCACCAGCACCCACTGGCCGCGGTATTCCTCCAGCGACCCGCTGCCGGGTTCGTCGAGCTTGGGAAGGGTGGGAGAGGGTGCCGTTTCGCCCACGGCGAGGCGGGAGTTGCCTTTGCTGACGAGGCCGAAGACGAGCAGGGCGACGATGGCCACGGCCACGAGTACGGCGATGACTGAGCGGATGCGCACGGGACATCAGAGACTACGAGAAGCGCCTAAGCGCCGGTTCAACGGGGCGTCAGGCGCCAGGGCCGAGGCGCGGGAAGGGGTCGGCGACGGCCGCGAAGGCCTCGTCGATCAGGGCGATCAGATCCGCGGCCCCGTCGCCCTCCGACCAGCGTGTGAGGGCCGCGTCGAAGGCGCCAAGCCCGGCGGCCACCAAGGCCGCGACGGCGATCTCGCCCTCCTGCGCGCCCAGCCGCCCCGCGAGGGACGCTCCGATCACCTGTTTCCACTGATCCATCCGATCCAGCTGGCGGGAGCGCAGGTCCGGCGTGCAGCGGATCAGCCGTAGTCGCGCCAGCATTTCGCCGGGATCGCTCTGATAAGGCTGCAGGGCGACGTCGATCGCACGTCGCAGCGCCGTCCAGGCATCCTCGCCGTCGGGCCGCGCGGCGAGCGCCTCGGCCACGTCGACGCCGACCTCCTCCTGGACGACGAAGACCGCATCCTCCTTGGAGTCGAAGTAGCGGAAGAAGCTCGCCCGGGAGATCCCGGCCGCCGCGGCCACTTCGGTCGCCGTCACCTGGTCGAACCCCCGCTCGGCGAAAACCCGAAAAGCCACCTCGGCGATCTCCGCCCGCAGGCTCTCGCGCGACTTACGGCGCAGGTCGATCGGCTTGGTCCCCGTCGCGGCGATGCCTCATCTTAGGTACTCACGAGGTCCCAAGGGGAACTATTTCCGACGGAATTTTGCGATAACTTCCACACCCGATGAATCTCGAACAGAAAATCGGCATCGGCTTCTGGGTCTTCGTCGTCATCTTCATGCTCTCCCAGATCCTGCTGGTGGTCTTCGCCATCGCCTTTTTCCTCGGGCACTTCGTCTTCCCCCAGTGAGCGCCGGGCGGCGCGCCGCCTTCGCCGCTCCGAACTAGACTGCACCGCAATGCGGCGGTAGCTCAGTTGGTAGAGCGCAAGCTTCCCAAGCTTGAGGTCGCGGGTTCGACCCCCGTCCGCCGCTTCTTTTTCCCCATTCCAGAGCCGTTTGCGGGGAGTGCGTTCTACACCCGTGCGATATTTGGCTCTGGAATGCGAACCGCGAGGGCCGCCGCCCCCAACTTTTCTGCCAACAACGGTAGACGACCCTCAGGCGGAGGCCCAAGGCTTCGGTCTACGAAACCGCGGGCCTATTTTCCGGCGTATGGCCGCAAGGCCCGGGCAGGGCGGTGTCGGGCATGGGGAGTCGGATTGAGGCGCCCTCACCGCGGAGCGGCCCAAGGTCAACGAAGTCCATGAAGGTCCCTCAAGGTCCTCAAGCCTGGCTTCAGCCGATCTCGGGGCGACCGATCGACAGCGTGCGGTGAATCGTGGCTTGGCTCAGAGCAGCGGCAGTGGCCGGCATCTCGTCGGTCGCCGCGGTCGGACTCGATCTGCGGTCACCGGCTTCGGTGATGGCTGGCCGCCGTCCCCGGCACCACCCCGCGGCCTCGCTGTCACCTGACACGGACTCATCGAACTCCCGTATCCCCTTGCCGACGCCCCGCCGAGTTCGGGTAGGGGCTTCGGTCCAGACAGCAGCAGGACGATGCCGATCTCGAGCGGCCCGATGCTTCCGATCACGATTCTCTCCTCGCCCGGTCCCTCAGTGGGCACCGACGTCGACGAACGGGTTGCCGACGAGGTTTGGGGTGTTGGGGTCCGCCAGTTCAAGGTAGACGGGCGATTTCGGGGTGTAGGTCCCGGTGAGGACGAACTGCAGGTAGCGGCAGGTGCCGCGCACGTACTCGTTCAAGGAGGCCGCCGCCGTGTTGATGATCGGCAGATAGGGCAGTGCCGCGGTTCCCACGTAGGTGAGAGAATTGGCAGCCTGGAGCTGAATCCTGACGCCTGGATTGTTGGCCAGGGTTTCTGCCAGGAACTGCACCGGCTTGCCGGTATGACCGAGCCGCGCGAGGGTCTCGGCGACGACGATCTTCACCTGTACGGAGCTCTCAGCCTGGAGTCGTTCGTTCAACGTCTGTACGGCGAGGGCGCCGTCGACCCCGAGCATGAGCACGCCCTGGGCCGCCCAGAAGCGGACAACTTCATTCGGGTCCGTGAGCTCGGAGACGAGTCGGCCGAGGTTGTCGGGGTCCCGTTCGATCGCCGTCTCGGCGACGCGCAGCACCTGGCGCAGGGGGTAGGCGCCGGGCACGCGACTCTGTTCGTAGCCCTCGAGCGGCGATTCCTCAGGGATGAAACCGTTGTCGTTGGTCGACAGGATGTGGTTGTCGAGTTCGCTGCTAAGCCAGTTCAACTTGCCGGAATGGCGGTGGTGTTCGGCAAGGTTTTCGACCTGGTTGGGATCGCGCTGAAGATCGTAGAGCTCCTCCGAGGGCTTCTCGCCCCAGAAGGCGTCCTGGGCCGCGTTCACTTCGCCGTCGAGATGCTTCTGCTCCCAGTCCTGATAGCCGCGCTCCTGCCACATGTAGGCGTAGTGCTGGCCATAGGGTCGGTGTGGCATGTAGTTCCTGATGTAGAGGAAGCGTTCGTCACGCGCCGACCTTTGCAGGTCGTAGCGCTCGTCCATCCGCCCCCGCTGTCCGAAGACGATTTGCCGGGGGCGGGTTCTCCACCCGATCATCGGTGCGCCGTCGAGGTAGGAGGGCAGGGGCACGCCGGCCAGCGAGAGGACCGTCGGCGGCAGGTCGACGTTGGTCACCGGCGAGCTGATCACGGTGCCGGGACGCCCCGGCGAGAGCGAGCTGAACTGTTTCGGCACCCTGATGATCAACGGGATGTGAAGGCCGTTGTCGTTGGCGAAGCGCTTGCTGCGCGGCAGGGCCCCGCCGTGGTCGGCGAAGTAGAAGACGAAGGTGGTGTCGGTGAGCCCGTCTTCGTCGAGCTGCGCCAGGATCTGCCCCAGTTCGGCGTCCATCGCGGTGACGTTGTCGTACTCGTGGGCGCGGTCTTTGCGGACGTTGGGGGTGTCGGGGAGATAGGTCGGAACCACCATCCGGGACGGATCCGATTTCGTCGCCGCTTCCGGGAAGAGTTTGGACTCGTGGGTGGTCAGCGTCGTGAACTGGGCGAAGAAAGGGGCGCCTGCCGGCCGTTTCCGCCAGTGGGCGTAGATGCTGCTTTCGTCCCAGATGGCCGCGAGATCTACTTCGACGTTGTAGTCACGTTTCCAGTTGTTGACGGTCCAGTATCCGGCGTCGCGCAGGTACTCGGGGAAGCCCTTGATCCAGGAGGGCATCTTCCCGATCGCCCGCATGTTCTGGGCGGGACCGCAGGTCTCCGCGTACTTGCCGGTCAGGAGCGTGAACCGGGACGGGGCGCAGACCGGAGAGGCCGAATAGCAGGTCTCGTAGAGGATTCCTTCCGATGCGAGCTTGTCGATGTTCGGGGTATGGGCGAGCGGGTCGCCGTACGCGCCGATGTACGGATTGTTGTCCTCGCTGATGTACCAGACGAAGTTCGGCTTCACTTTGCTGCCGGTGGCCTGGGCCTCGGCGGTGATCGACGACATCGCCGAGAGGGCAGTCGCCGCCGCGACGGTGCGCGCGCCGCCCTTCAGCAGTTCCCGGCGGTCCATCCCCTGCTTGTCCGTCGGTTGGCCCTCGTTCCTCGGCGTCTCCATCTCGCGTTCCCGCCTCCTCAAGTGAAGTAAGTTTAGTTTCTTGACAAAGAATATGCAGAAGAACGATGGGCAGGTACTACATCTCCTTCGCTTTTTCCTATCACCGTGCCCTCGGCCATCGGCGCCTCTTCGTGCCGACTGTCGATCGGTGAGTCTGGGTCGCGGATGTGGGGAGAAGCGGGAGGGATGGACGGGAACCCGCCCACGGACAACTCGATGATCGAGATCCCAGGTGGTTCCTTCACCATGGGCGCGGTCGACTTCTATCCTGAGGAGGGTCCGCTGCGGGAAGTGAGAGTGGACGGTTTTGTGATCGACCGCGCGCCGGTCACCGTCCTCAATTCGCCCGCTTCGTCGGTGAGACGGGCTACCGGACCGTCGCCGAGCGACCTCTCGACTCGGCCGCGTTCCCCGGCGTCGATCCCGAGCTGCTCGTCCCCGGGTCGCTCGTGTTCCGCCCCACGACGGGACCCGTCGCTCTCGACGATCCGCGGCAATGGTGGGACTACGTCCCCGGGGCCGACTGGCGCCACCCGTCCGGCCCGGACAGCCGCGTCGAGGGGCTCGGCGACCATCCGGTGACTCGGGTTGCCTGGGAGGACGCCGACGCTTTCGCCCGGTGGGCCGGGAAGGAGCTTCCGAGTGAGGCCGAGTGGGAGTTCGCCGCTCGGGGTGGCCTGGAAGGCGCCACCTTCGCCTGGGGCGATCATGAGTGCACCGAGGACCTCGAGCTGCTCGCCAACCATTGGCAGGGCGAGTTCCCCTGGCGCAACGACGGGGCCCGCGGCTGGAGCGGCACCTCGCCGGTCGGGGTCTTCCCGGCCAACGGATACGGCCTCCTTGACGTGACCGGCAACGTCTGGGAGTGGACCGCCGACTTTTATGCCCGGCCTGGCTCGTTGCAGGGCGAGCTCGCGTGCTGCGTGGCGGTCAACCCGCGAGTCGATAACTGCCCAGGCCAGTGGTCGTGACCCGGGTCACGTCGTTAGAAGTGGTGTAACGAACGGGTCCTCGTGGGGGCCGGGACGA
>JAFDWG010000347.1 GCA_018268605.1 Actinomycetota bacterium
ATTTCCGGGGACCAGGAAGGGTCGAAGACCATCTTCGGGTGGACCGCCGAGACGCCGGGGAGGTCGCCGACGAACTCACGCATCTGCTCGGAGACCTGGGGGCCGATCGGGCAGGCGGGGGTGGTCAGCGTGAAGGTGACGTAGACGTCCTCCTTCTCGATCGCCACGTCGTAGACGAGGCCGAGAGAGACGAAGTCGAGGCCGAGCTCGGGGTCGATGACCTCCTCGAGCGCCTCGTAGACGTCTTCCTCCGTGACCGTTTCGGGATGGGTGACGGGACCGTCGGCGGTCGGCTGCTCCGTGACTGACTGCTGCTCTTGATCTGCCATGCGCAGATGGTACCCGGGTCAGGCCGTCGGTCCCGGGGGCGACGGCGGGGACGGTGGATTCTCGGCGTCCGGCGCGAGGTCGAGCTGCCAGTAGCCGACGTCGTGCCATGCCCCTTCCTTCCAGCCGATGTCACGGAGGGCCCCGATCGGCTCGAAGCCCATGCTCTCGTGCAGAGCGGTGCTCGCCGGGTTGGGCAGGGTCACCCCGGCGACGGCGATCCGGAAGCCCTGGGCGCGCAGGCGGTCGAGGAGCTCGGCGTAGAGGGCACGGCCGATGCCGCGGCCGTGGCGGGCGCCATCGACGTAGACCGAGACCTCGACCGACCAGTCATACGCGTGGCGTTCGCGCCAGCGGCATGCATACGCGAAGCCGACGACCTCTCCATCGTCCTCAGCGACGAGGAACTGGTGGGTCTCCGAGTACTTCTCGATCCGGCGCGCGAACTCGGTGGCGTCGGGCGGCACCAGCTCGAAGGAGATCGGCGTCGATTCCACGTTCGGCGCGTAGATCGCCGCGCAGGCGGCGGCGTCGCGGGCGGGGTCGGCGGGGCGGATCGTCATCGTCAGGCGGCTCAGAATAGGCTGCCGACCCATGAGCAGGGACGCAGAGCGGGTCATCCGGCGCTCGATCGGCATCGTCTTCGACGACGGGGGCCTCCTGACCCTGAGCGGGACGGCGCCGACCCAGGGAGGCCACGGCGACGAGCCGCTGCTGGCGGTCCTCTGCGATCCCGACGCCGCGCCGGTCGCCTTCGAAGAGGCGCTGCTCTCGACCGAATACGACGAGGCGGGTGTGCAACGACGGGCGACGCTCGAGCTCTGGCTCGACACCGAGGAAGGCCGGCCGATCCGCGGCGGCGGCACCCTGATCAGCGCGGTCGAGGTCGAGATGGAGGGACTGCGCACCCGGATCGCCTTCTTCCGCTGGTCGGTCGAGGGCCGCGAGGGCCTCGGCCACTACGAGATCGCGCGCGCCCGTGACTGAGGACGGCGGGACGATCGAGGCGGTCGTCTCGGACTTCGGCGGGGTGCTGACGACGCCGCTGATGAACTCATTCCTGGCCCTGCAAGACGCCCACGGCGTCAGCGCCGAGCACTTCGGCGAAGCGATGCGGGCGGCCGCCGAGGCGGGCGACGGCGAGAACCCGCTGTTCAAGCTCGAGCGCGGCGACATCAAGGAAGCCGAATACCTCGAGATCCTGCGCGAGCATCTCGAGCCTCTCCTCGGCCACCGGCCCGAGCTGCACCGGTTCCGCGAAATCTTCTTCGAGGCGCTCGACCCGAACGAGCCGATGATCGAGTTGATGCGCGAGTGCAAGGCGAGCGGCCGGCGGATGGCGATGCTGACCAACAACGTGCAGGAGTGGGAGCCGCTCTGGCGCACGATGCTGCCGGTCGACGAGATCTTCGAGACGGTGATCGACTCCGGCTTCGTCGGCTACCGCAAGCCCGAACGCCAGATCTACGAGATCACGCTGGAGCGGATCGGCCTGCCGGCGTCGGCTTGCCTCTTCGTCGACGACATGGAGCTGAACTGCGAAGCCGCGCGGGAGCTCGGCTTCGCCGCGGTCCAGTACCGCGACGCCGAGCAGGCGATCGCCGAGGTCCGCGCCGCCCTCGCCTAGGCCTGCTCGGCAGCGGCGGGCGCGGGCGCCTGCGGGCGCTCGCGCCAGCGACGGGCGAACGGCAACCGCCAGCTGTGCGGGGCGATCAGGCCGCCGATCTCCGCCGGCCCCCAGGAGCCCGGCGGGTACGGTTTCGCCGCCGGCGGGTCCTGCAAGAGCGGTTCCGCCACTTCCCAGAGCCGCTCCATGTCGCGGGCGCTGGTGAAGAGCGTGTGGTCGCCCGCCATCGCGTCGCGGATCAGCCGCTCGTAGGCCTCCAACGTGTCGTCGCGATAGTCGGTTTCCTCGAGCGAGAACTGCATGCTCGCCTTGTCGAGGACCATCCCCATCCCCGGCCGCTTGCCGTAGAAGGAGAGCGAGACGCGCGAGGACTCGTCGAGGTCGAAGGTGAGGTGGTCGGGGCCGTAGCGGCCGACCCGCGAGTGGGCCGGGAACATCGACTGCGGCGGCTCGCGGAAGGCGACCGAGATGATCCGTGCGCCTTCCCCCATCCGCTTGCCGGTGCGCAGGTAGAACGGCACGCCGCTCCAGCGCCAGTTGTCGAGTTCGCATTTGAGGGCGACGAAGGTCTCGGTGCTGGAGTTGGGATTCACGCCCGGTTCGTCCTTGTAGCCCTCGTACTGGCCACGGACCACCTCGTCGGGGTTCAGCGGCAGCAGGCTGCGGAAGACCTTGTTCTTCTCCTCGGTGATCGGCAGCGAGGCCAGTGCGGTCGGCGGCTCCATCGCGACGAACGCCAAGATCTGCATGAGGTGCGTGACGACCATGTCACGGAAGGCGCCAGTCTTCTCGTAGAAGGCCGCACGCGAGCCGACCCCCAGCGTCTCCGGCACGTCGATCTGAATGTGGTCGATGTGGTCGCGGTTCCAGATCGGCTCAAAAAGGCCGTTGGCGAACCGCAGCGCGAGGATGTTCTGCGCCGCCTCCTTGCCGAGGAAATGGTCGATGCGGAAGATCTGCTCCTCGCGCAACACCTCGTGGAGCGTGTCGTTCAATTCCTGCGCGCTCCTCAGGTCGGTTCCGAACGGCTTCTCCATGATCACCCGGGCGTTCTCCGTCAATCCGGCGTCGGCGAGGGTGTGGATCACTTCGGTGGCGGCGGCCGGGGGCACGCTCAGGTAGTGCAGAAGGTGCGTGTCGGGGCCGAGCAGCTCGACCTCGTGGTCGACCGCCGCCTTCAGCTTCTCCGGACCCTCCCCCACCGGGACGTAGACGATCCGCCGGGAGAATTCGGCCCAGTCGTCCTCGGTGAACTCGTGCCGCCCGAACTCCTCACACGCCTCATGCACGATCTCCCGGAACTCCTCGTTGCCGATCTCCTCGATCGAGGTACCGAGCACCCGGAATTCCGGCATGAGCTCCGACTGGAAGAGCCGCAGCATCCCCGGCAGCAGCTTCCGTTTGGCCAGGTCCCCGGTGGCCCCGAAGATGGCGATCAGATACGGCGGCAGCGGCTGGACGACGCGCGCGTCCATTTCTTCGGTGATGTGCTGCTGCGTCTCGCGATGAGTGGAGGGCACACCGGTGTGATCGCCGCCTGCCATGAGCGCAGAGTAGCTACCCGGCCGCGCGAGTCGTTGCCGTTCAGTTGGCGGTGGTGAGGACGAAGCAAGGGACGCAAGGGTCTGCGGCGAGCACGGCCGTCCCGTCCGGGGCGGATCTCCTCGATCGGGCGCCAAGGCGGGGCGGGGGAGGCGACGACGTCGGCATCGACCTCGCCGGTGAGCCAGTCGGCGTTGCTCGGCGCGGTCACCACCGCCGAGCTCCCGCTGATGATCAAGCCCTTCTCCTGTCGGTCGCGGTCAGCGGGGGACGAGGCGGATCGTGTTCGCCCCCGCCGCGTCGGCCGTGATGCTGTCCAGTGGACCGGAGAGAGTGCCGTACTTCGCCCTGAAGGCCGCGTCGATCTCGGCATCGAGGTGGTGCGGAGCGTCGTCGAAGACGACGTCGACGCCGTTCGAGTCGTCCTCGATCCGACCTTCGTGGCGCTGCTCGGCCGCCTTGATCCAGCCACCGGCCTCGCCACGGGCGGAGCGGACGTAGAGCTCGTCGCCGACCCGCACCGTCCAGATCGCCGCCGGCTTGGTCAGCGCCCCGTCCTCGCGCAGAGAGGAGACCTCGATCTCGGGTGCGTTCGCGAGACGTTCCAACTCGGTGGGATTCCAACCGACCATGGCCATCCACTACCCGCGGAAGGCGATTCCGATCACTTCACCCAGTCGTGGTCGACCGCTTCGCCGTCGCCCTCGACGTGAGGACCGAAGGCGACCAGCTCGAGCAGCCGGTCCCGCCTCGGCGTCGCGGTGGTGGTGGTTCAAGGGGGAGCGCCGTCCGGTCGGCGCTCGCTCATTGGACGATGATCAGCACGATGGTGGCGATGCCGAGGGCGACGCCGACGCCGGCGAGCACCAGGGTCGCGCGCTCGGCCTTCCCGTCGCCCTCGGGGATCCCGATCTCCGCGTTCAGCCGGCGGATCCGTCGCGTCCCGTAGCCGATCAGGGCGATGCCGTAGAAGGCGAAGCCGAGGCCGACGACGACGTAGGGCCAACGGGTGCCGTTATGGAGCAGGGCGGGGACGACGCGGCCCAGGGCGAGGGCCGCCGCGATGGCGGTGAAGCCGGTCCGCCACCAGGCAAGCAGGGTGCGCTCGCCGGCGAGGGAGGTGCGGCGGTCCTCTTCGGGCATCTGCCCACTATCTCGCGCTAGGCGATCTTCCGCACGCCTGGCGGCCTCCAACTCCCGTCGAGCACGCCCGCCTCGGGGTAATAGAGGCGCAGACAGAGGTTGAACGAGCCGGTCGGCGCGGGCAGCCAGTTGGCGCTTCCCTCGGCCGGTTCGGTCGCCGCGATCTGCAGGTCGAGCGAGCCGTCGTCGTTGAAGCGCAGGTCGTCGCGGTCGCCGATCGCGAAGCGGTCGAGCTGGTTGGGGACCTGGAAGCCTTCCTCTTCGTACATGGTCAGTGACCAGAAGGCCTTGGCCGGGGGCAACGCGTCGGCGTCGAAGTGGAGGACGTAGGCGCTGCTCCCGTCGTAGGGCTTCCCGTCCGCGTCGAAGTAGGAGATCGGGTAGACCGCGTCCTCGGGCAGGTTGGCGCCGAGCCCGATCAGGTCGATGCAGGCCCGCCGCAGGTAGTTGACCCCCCAGCTGCCGATGCTCTCGGTGACCGACAGCCACCCCTCGATCGGTGCGACCAGGGATTTCTGCCGTTCGGTGATCCTCGCGATCGCCGCGGGCACCGCCGCCTTCAGCACCTCGCCGCCCTCCGGGGTCGCCGCGACGTCGAGGGACTCCCCGGGGACGAGGCCGATCCGCTCCATCCGTTCAAGGATCGGGTTGTCCGCGGCGTGGGTCGGGATCTCCTTCAGGATCTCCATCGCCTGCCCGAAGAACTCCGCCCCGTCGAGCGCGAAGACCTGGCGCAGGGGCGGGGTCTCCCCGTCGACGGCCGGGTCGAGGGTGCCGACCACCTCACTCGCCGGGCCCGGCCACTCGGCCAGGCGGGTGATCGCGAGCTGGTCCTGGAAGGCGCGGACTTCCGGGTAGGTCGCCGGGGCGGCCTTCGTCCGCACGATCGTCCAGGCCCAGGGCGTCGGGCAGTCGAGACGCTTCACTCCCTCGGGCAGCTCGCCTTCCCAACCGGGCCCGCAGATCGCGAAGTCGCCGGCGACAGCGCCGTTGGTCCGCGTCCCCGGGCTGGCGAACAGGTCCGACCACATGTCGTAGATCGGCGCCAGGTAGTAGAGGTCGGTCGCCGGCAGCGAGATGATCCGCGGCTCCTCGCGCAGGTCGAGCCAGGCCGGCGAG
Source organism: Actinomycetota bacterium (assembly GCA_018268605.1). GTDB lineage: Bacteria > Actinomycetota > Thermoleophilia > Solirubrobacterales > 70-9 > VAYN01. Next base: position 5,759 of record JAFDWG010000347.1, read on the forward strand.
TAGAGGGTGTCGAAGTTCGGCTTGACGACGTCTTTGAAGCTGGCCGGGGGGTATTCGCGGAGGTGGGCGAAGGTGTCGACCGGGCTGCGGCCCAGGTGTTCGCCGGGATGCTCGACGTTGGTCGCCTGGAGACGCGTCCGGTGCATCAGCACCAGCGGATAGAGGTAGACGTAGGCTTCCAGCGCGATCTCGCGCGCCGTGGCGGTCGTCGTCTCGGGCGCGGTCGTCGCCATCAGCCGAGGAGCTTCGCCTTCTGGGCGGCGAACTCGTCCTCGGTGAGGATGCCCTGCTCTTTCAGTTCGCCGAGCTCCTTCAGCTGGTCGATCACCGAGGGGCCCGCGGCCGGAGCCGCGGCAGGGGCGGCGGGCGCCGGCGGGGCCTCGGGGTAGGCCTGCGGCGCTTCCTGCTGCGCCCACCGTTTTTCCTGACGGCGCCGGACGCCGCCGCTCACTGCCGTCGCGGTGCCGGCGATCGCCGCCGTCCGCGCCATCCCCCTCAACAAACCTGGCATGTCTTCCTCTCCCTCTAGGACTCGGCCGCTTCGAGCGCGGCGAGAATCTGCTGGACCGGGATCCGGCCGCTGGACACGACCTGGCCGCCGCTCTTTCGCATCGCGACGGCGAACGGTGCGGCCCAGGTGTTCTCGTAGATGAGCAGTGCCGCCGAGGTGCCGGGCTCCATCACGGCGCCCGCCTCCGCGAGGTCCTCTTCGTCGACCAGTCCCGAGGAGACGCCCTCGAAGACCGCCAGCTCGGGCAGCTCGCCGAGCTCGATCGCCTCGATAGAGCCGTCCTCCGCCTTCGCGAGGAAGACCAGGTCGAGGATCCGGACCAGCCCGCGCTCGACGAGGTCGACCAGGTGCGGGGCCAGCTCGCCGTTCGGCTGCTTGCCGGTCCACTCGACCAGCAGGTAGTCGACCGGGCCCATCTCCTCGATCCCGTCGAGCCCGTCCATGGCGCCGACGCCGCTCACGAGAGTGCCTTCGCCTTCAGCCGGCTGAACTCGTCGGCGTCGATCGCGCCGCTGTCGAGCAGTTCCTTGGCCTTCGCGATGTCGTCGGCGGCGCCGTTGCCGGAGCCCGCGACGTCACGGACGTAGTCCTTGAATTCGCCCTGCTGCTTCTGGGCCTTGGCCATCTCCCGTTCGGCGATGCCCTTGCCGTCGATGAGGAAGTAGGCGCAGACGCCGACCAGCGGGATCACGATGATCACGAGCGTCCAGCCTGCCTTGCCCCAGCCGGAGATGTCATGGCGCCCGTAGAGGTCGATGAAGGCGCGGAAGATGAGGGCGATCCAGAGGAAGAGGCCGAAGAACACCAGCATCGTCCAGATGATGTTCAGCAGCGGATAGTCGGCGGCGAGTGGCAGCATCGGGGCTCCTTGTCGGTGGCGAGTACCGCAAAGTTCTCAACTCGCCGGTCGCCGAACCAGGGCACGAGCACGCCAACCCGGGGTGGTGCGCGCTCCCGGGGTAAGCTCGCCGCGTCGAACGGTCGAACGACCCCTTCTCGCGCGGCCGGCGCCGGCGCCGCGCAGGAGGTGCTGGTCGGGCACCGCCGCTCAACCGGTCGGCACCCGGCCGCGGACCCGCGTCCCCGCGCCGGGGGCGGATTCGACCGTGAGCTCGCCGCCGAGGGCCGCCAGGCGGTCCTTCATGCCGGTGATCCCGGAGCCGGGGGTGGCGGCGGAGGGGGCGAAGCCGGGGCCGTCGTCGGCGACGGTGAAGCGAAGCTCGTCCTCGTCGCGGAGCTCGATCGTCACCGTGGTCGCGCCGCCGGCGTGCTTGGCCACGTTCTGGAGCGCCTCGAGGCAGCAGAAGTAGACGGCGCTCTCGGTCTCGGCGGGCAGGCGGCCGACCCCGTCGACGTCGATCCGCACCGGCACCTGGGAGCGGCGGCCCGCCGCGCGCAGCGCTTCGCCGAGCCCGTCGGAGGCGAGCAGCGCCGGGTAGATCCCCCGGGCGAGGGAGCGCACCTCTTCGATGATCTCCTCGACCTCCGGCCCGAGCCCGGCGACCATCTCGGCCCCGCGGCTCTCCTCGCCGTCCTCCTGCTCGAGCATTTCACGCGCCAGCTCGAGCTTCACCCGCAGCGCGACGAGCTGCTGCTGGGCGCCGTCGTGGAGATCCCGCTCGATCTTGCGGCGGGCGGAGTCCGCGGCGCCCGCCATGCGTTTGCGCGAGGCCGCCACCTCGGCCAACGAGTTGGCGAGCGCGGCGTCGAGGCGCTGGCGCTCGAGTCCCGCGACGAGGCAGGCGCAGACCGCGTCGAGGAACTCCGGCCGGTCGCGGAAGCCCTCTTCGCAGACCAGGGCGACCCGCAGGCCCGACTCCGCCGTCGCCTCGCGGACGCACGCCCGCGGTGGGGCGAGCGGCCCGGGCAGGCGATTCCCGGAGGCGTCGTGCCAGGGCAGAAGGGAGGGGTCGCCGCCGCCCGGCTCCGGCGGATCGGCGTAGTAGAGCTCCGCTCGCGGTTCCTCGAGGGACTCCGCCAGCAGGTCGCGCAGCTGGGCCGCGTCGTGGGTTTCCACCAGTCCGGTGGTAAGGCGCCGCAGTGCGCTGCCCGAGTAGACGCGCCACTGCAAGAGGCCGAAGAGAAGGCCGACCGCGGTCAATGGCACGGTCAGCAGGGCGACGAAGACGGCGATTTCGATCCCGGTGCCCTCGACCTGGGCGCGGCGCAGGGCGACGTAGACCATCGCCGCGACGAAGCGCAGCGCGGCGGCGCCGAGCACGGGCAGCAGGGTCCGGCGCTGGTTGTGGCCCGCGGATCGCAAACGGGCGGTGAGGACGGCGGCGACGCCGATGTAGATCGCGATCGTCAGCACCTCCCGCACCGGCTTGATCAGTTCCGGCACGATCGACGGTTCCGACGCCGTGGCGAGGAAGACGTTCTGGGGGCAGTTCGTGGTACAGGCCGTGAACGGCGCGGGCAGCGGGAACTGGGCGGTGAACGGGATCGTCGGCACGTAGAGGAGCGCGATCAGGAGCACCCCGCCGAGCACGATCCGCCGCGCCGCACGTCCCTCGAGCCGCCCGGTCGGGTAGGAGAGAAGGGCGTAGGCGAGCAGGATCTCGAAGACCCAGCCGGCGATCCGCCCGACGCTGTAGAGCGCCGCCGAATCGGAATTGGCGAGGGTGACGAGGAACCAACAGAGGCCGGTCAGGTAGAGGACCTCGCCGAAGTGGTTCTCGGGATCCCGGTACCAGGCGTAGAGGCCCACGCCGAGGAGCGCGGGGATGGTGAGGACCGAGACCGTGACTTCGGCCGTGCGTCCCGAGGCGACCGGGTTGGCATCGGCGATCGCCGCCGAGATCGCGCAGAGGACCGCCCCGAGGAGGGCGAGCGCGACGAGCCTGCGCCGGGTCAACCCGGGCCTCCGCGGTCCCGCCGGCTCAGTCTTCGGGCGGATCGTCCCCGCGGTGCTCCTGCCAGAACGCGCGGAGCCAGGACGGTCGCAGGCTCTCCTTGGCGAAGACGCGGTATTCGGCCGAGCCGCCCGTCCTGCGCAACTCGTCCGGGTGCTGGGCGGAGATCAACGCGACCAGGGTCCGCGGGTGGGCGGAGCGCAGCCGCCGGGTCAGCTCGAAGCCGTCGATCATCGGCATGTTCACGTCGACCAACACCATGTCGGGCTCGCCGCGGGCCGCCGTCGCCAGCGCCTCTTCGCCGGAGGACGCGCCCCCGGCCCAGGCAAAGCCCGGCGTCGCCTCGACCACCGCCCGCGCCGCCTCGAGGAAGCGCGGGTGGTCGTCCACCGCCAACACGGTCACCGGTCGGGACCTCTGGGTCATCACCGTCGAGAGTCGCATCATGGATCGCTCGCCGCCATGCTGTACGCACCCCTACCCGGGGGGGTGGTCTCCTAACTGCGGTACTCGGCCTCGGCAAGGAAGATCAGCGCCGCCGTCACCCGCTTGGAGATCTGGTCGGCCTCCGGGGAGTAGGTCAGGTCGAGTTTCAGGAAGATCGAGTTGATGTGCTTCTCGACCGCGCGTTTCGTCAGCACCAGGTCCTCGGCGATCGCGGCGTTCGACTTGCCTTCGGCGAGGCCGGCGAGCACGTCCAGCTCCCGCGGTGTCATCTCGCCGAGCGGCGAGTCCTCCGAGCGCGCCTGCGCCTGGACCAGCACCTCGACGATCTTCGGGTCGATCACCGAGCCGCCGTCGGCGACGGCGCGGATCGCCCGCGTCAGCTCTTCGCGCTGCGCGATCCGCTCCTTCAGCAGGTAGGCGCGGCGCTCCGAGCCGTCGCCGAGCAGCCGCAGCACGTAGCCGGGCTCCGAGTACTGGCTGAGGACGACGACACCGACCTCGGGGTGGGTCTCGCGCAGCCGCGCGGCGATCTGGATGCCCGCGTCGTCATCCTGCGGCGGCATGCGGATGTCGGTCAGGACGACATCTGGCGGATCGGCCTCGACCGCGGCGAGCAGCGAGGGCATGTCGGCGCAGCTGGCCGCGATCTCGATCTCCACGTCCCCGCGCAGCACCTGCTCGATCCCTTCACGCACGATGAAGCTGTCCTCGGCGAGTGCGATCCGCAGGGCCACACGAAGAACCTTAACCGGGAGGGGAGAGGCGCCCACCCCCCGTCGGACGCATGTGGACAGGCCGGCGGGCGGGCCGGCGCCGGCGGAGGGTTGAGCGATGAGCGCTCCCGATGCCCCCGCCGCGCCCACTCCGCCCGCCGCCCCCGCGGCGCCCAGGGGCGGCCATCGCAAGCTCAGTCTCGGGCTGGTGATCGCCGGGACGGTGGTGGCGCTGCTCGCGATCTTCTCGATCTGGGCGAACCGCCAGCTCCTCAACACCGACAACTGGGTCTCGACCTCCGATCGCCTGATCTCCAACGAAAAGGTCGACGAACGGCTGGCGAACTACCTCGCCGAAGAAGTCTTCACCGGGGAACGGCTGGAAGCCAAGCTGGAAGAAGCGCTGCCGCCGAAACTGGCGCCGCTGGCGAGCGTGGTGGCGGGCGGCCTGCACGGGCTGGCGCCGCAGATCGCCCAGAAGCTGCTGGAAGCGCCACGCGTCCAGGCACTCTGGTCCGACGCCAACCGGAAAGCCCACGAAGAGCTGCTGCAGGTGCTCGACGGGGGTGGCACCACGATCACGACCGAAAACGGCACGGTGACGCTCGACCTGAAGCCGCTGGTGGAAACGCTCGGCGAACGGGTCGGGGCCAACGAACTCGGAGAACAGCTGCCGGTCGGCGCGGGCAGGCTGACGATCATCCACTCCGACGAACTGGAACTCGCCCAGGAAGGCGTGAAGCTGCTCCGTCACCTGCCGATCGTGTTGACGCTCCTGGCCCTGATCCTTTTCGGCCTCGCGATCTGGTTCGGCGGCCCGCGCCGGCGCGAGGTGCTCCGTTCGGTCGGGATCGGCTTCATCGTCGCCGGCGCGATCGTCCTCCTGCTGCGTACCCTCGGCGGCCACTACGTGGTCGATGCGCTGGCCAAATCGGAAACGGGGAAGCCCGCGTTCGAAGCCGTCTGGGGGATCGGCACCTCGCTGCTGGCCGATGTCGCCCGCTCGGCCCTCGCCTTCGGCGTCCTGGTCGTGCTCGCCGCCTGGCTGGCCGGCCCGACGAGGTGGGCGACCCGCCTGCGCCGCGAGAGCGCCCCCTACGTGCGCGAAAACCGGGCGGTCGCCTTCGGCGCCGCCGCGGCTCTCTTCCTGCTCCTCGTGGCATTCGCGCCGGTCGACGCGTTCGGTCGACCGTTGGGGATGCTGATCCTGGCCGTCCTGCTGGCGGTCGGTGCTGAGTTGCTGAGTCGGCAGATCGCCCGGGAGAATCCGGCCTGACGTTGTTCCGGCGGTTGCGGCAGTCCTAGAGGCGGTGCCCTGGGCGTCTCATGGAGGTCCTGGCAGGCTGTGACCTCCATGAGACGCCCAGGGCGGAGGGAGTGCGGTGTTTCGCCGAGGGTTCGTGCGCAAGAGCCCACCCCTCGGCCGATCCATTGACGAAGACGTCTGGAACTCCTCACTTCCATGGCGCCTTCTGTCGGGACCGCAGCCCTCCGTGACGGTTCCGTCCGGCCCGAATCGCCGCTTGGTGAGTTGAGCCGCCCATAGCGCGCTCAACTCACCAAGCGTGAAGTCGGTGTTGTGCAACACGCACGGAACCCGGCGCTTCCCACGCTCTCACGCACGGAGGCGTGGACTTCCCGACATCTCCCGCACGTCTCCCGCGACGGCGTCGCACTTCCTCGACGTTTCCATACCGCGGCCGTCTCGGCCACGGCCACAGCCCGCCCGGGCCGTGGCCGGGACGGCCGTGCTCGCCGCAGGCCCTTGCGTCCCTCGGGGGGCGACCTTGCCCCGGACCGATCTCAGCCCGACGAGGGCATTGCGGCCACCGCCGCGCGGCCTTGTTCCAGCTTCGATTCGAGGTAGCCGAGGCGGTTTTCCCGGGTCGAGTTCAGGGCCGCCTTCTTTTCTTCGTAGGACTTGGCCCAGTGCTTGTCGATCTTCCTGACGGTTTCTTCGGCCTTTTCGCCGATCGCCACTTCTTCGGCCTTCGCCGCTTCTTCGATCGGGACGCGCTTCTTTTCTACTCCGCTCTTGAGCTGCGCCCGGCGTTCTTTTTCGTCCTCGCGGTTGGCGGCGATTTCGCCTTGGACCTTTTCGATGTGTTCCTGGATCTTTTCTTTGGGCGTGCCGGGCGGCTTCTGGGACTTCTGGGCGCGTAGGCCACGGATCTGTTCCTTCAGGGCGCCTTCGCGGTTGCGGTGGCCGTTTTCCATGCGTTCGAACTTGGTCTGGAATTCGGCTTCGAGGCGTTCCAGCTTTCCGGCCGTTTCCGCCTTCAGCGCTTCCAGCTTCTTGCCTTCCTTGGCCCGCACTCCTTCGACCTGTTCCTTGGCGGCTTCGTTGGCTTCCGCCTTCGCTTCGTCGGCGGCCCGATGGAAGAGAGCGTTGGCCTTGTGGGCGGCGGCCGTCTTCTTCGCCGTCAGCTTGGCCTCGAACTTGTTTTTGGTTTCGCCGGAGGTCGGCTGCGAGGAGCGTTCTTCCATCTTCTTCACGTATTCGACGAAGGCTTTGTATTGGCCGCTCGAGGCGAGGCTCGGCGCCTTGATCGCGAGCGCGGGGGCGGCGAGGAGGAGGGCGGCGACCGCCGCTCCGATGAGTAGAAGCGCGGAGGTCCTGCGGCGGTCGGCCATGTCGGGAATCTACCCGCTCGACTTCCCTCCTACGCGGCGCCGATCGAGTCCAGCTCCGCCAGATCCTCGGCCGACAGCTCGAGGCCGGCGCCGGCGACGTTCTCCCGCAGGTGAGCGACCGAGGAGGTCCCGGGTAGCCGCCCGCGCCCACATCTCCACCGACTTCTACACTCGCCTCGAGCAGCGCCGCGGCGCCCGACCCCCGGAATCGACCGTGGCCGCCCTGGCCCTCGCCCTGCGCCTCGACGCGATGGAGCGGCGCGACGCTCGAGCTGGTCGCGCGGCTCCTC
>JAFDWG010000348.1 GCA_018268605.1 Actinomycetota bacterium
GCCAGCGCCCCACGGTCGGGGTCGACCGCGATCGCCCGCGCGCGGAGGTTCTTTACCCGCCGACCGGTGAGCCGCGCGAGGTCGTGGGCCCGCACTTTCTGTCCGGTGGCCAGCTGGTGCAGCCGCAGCCGCTCGACCAGCTCGGTGCGCGGCTCGACCAGGGTCACCTCGGCGCGGCCGCGAGCGCGGCCGGCCAGCCGCACGGCGGCCAGTGCTCCCGCGTAGCCACCGCCGACGACGATGACCCTCTGCTTGCTGCGGTTCTCGCTCATCTGATTCCTCCTGGTGTTCGCTTTCACCAGGGTTGACGAGCGTGCGGCTCCGGGCGTGACAGCTCGTCGGCTAGGACCGGCGCCGTCCGGAGAGCAGCGCCCTCACGTCGGCGAGCGGTCCGAGGTGGCCGAGCTTCTCCGGATTGACCACCGAGCGAACCACCTGCACCTGACCGTCGAGGACGTCTACGGCGACCACGTTGATCAACGCGCCGTCGGGAGCGAGGAAGCGCGCCCCGGGCTGGCCGTTGACCCAGACCGGCTCGAGGCGGGCACCGACCTGCGCGCCGGTGCGCAGCAGGGCGACCAAGGCGGCGGCGACCCGATCGCGACCGTCCAGCGGGGTGCCGAAGGCGGGCGCCTTGCCACCGCCGTCACCGTAGAGCACCGCATCGGCGGCGAGCAGCTCGAGCAGGGCCTCCGAATCGCCCTCCCGGGCGGCGTCGAAGAAGCGCCCTACGATCTCCTCGCGCTCCTCGCGCGAGGTCTCGAAGCGGGGCCGGTGCGCCTCGATCTGACGTCGCGCCCGCAGGGCGATCTGGCGGCAGTTCTCCTCGCTGCGTTCGACGATCTCGCCGATCGCCGCGTAGTCGAAATCGAAGGCCTCGCGCAGCAGGAAGACCGCCCGCTCCAGCGGCGAGAGGCTCTCGAGCAGGACCAGGAAGGCCATCGAGATCGTGTCCGCCTGCTCCGCCTGCCCGGCGACGTCGACCTCGTCGACGAGCAGCGGCTCGGGCAGCCAAGCGCCGACGTACTTCTCCCGCTCGGCCCGCGCCGACTTCAGCCGGTCGATGCTGAGGCGCGTGGCGATCGTGGTCAGGAGCGCGGGCGCCTGCCGGACCGCCTCCGCGTCGACCGCACCGAAGCGGACGAAGGTGTCCTGCACGATTTCCTCGGCGTCGGCGACGCTGCCGAGCATCCGGTAGGCGATGCCGAAGACCCGGCCCGATTCGGCGCGGTACAGATCGTCCAGTCGCTGCTCGTCTTTCCCGGTCAAGGCACCTCCTCCGTCACCAACATCATCGTCGTCTCCGGTGGATAGACGAGCAGACCCGACGATTCGTGACACGGTAGAGGCAAGGCTCGATCGCCTCCAGTTCCATCAGCACCGGCGACCCGTCGTCGTCGTGGGCGACGTCGATCCGCGCATAGAGCGGCGTGCCGAAGTGGTCGGCTACCTCACCGCGGCCGGCCCGTGCTCGTCGTCGCCGAGCGGCGCCTCTCCTTCGCTCCGTAGGACAGGGCGCTTGCGGAGAACGTGGCAGAGCTCTCGATCATCCGGCTCAGTTTGACTGAGGGAACACGCAGCGGAAGCCGAGGATGCCGCCGCCGGGACTTCCGTCCGCGGTCGACCGACCGTTCTCGTCAGTGGTGAAGACGACCTCTTTGTTCCCGACCCCTTCGAGCTGGTCGATGTCGGCGGACCAGGACTGGCCAGTCACCTGGGGGCCTTCCTGCAGCACGAAGGCGATCAGTTCCTCGATCGACGGCAGGCGTCCACCTTCTTTGGCGCACTCCACCACCGCGCCGAGCCAAAGTTTCGCCGGGCGGGTCGTTTCGTCCCAGCACATACCGCCGAAGAATTCGGTCCCGGCGCCGCAGGTCAGTTCGAGTTCCGTTTTGAGTTCAGCCGCCGATTTGCCGCCGACTTTCAAAGCTTCGGCGGCAGTCGTCGCGGTGTCGGCACTGGTCGCCGTATCGGCTTTGGTCGCGCTGTCGGCGGTTTCCGCGTGCTTCGCGTTGTCGGCATTCGTCGCGCTGGTCGCCGTCGTCGCGGAGTCGGCCTTGGAGGCCGTCTGCGCGGCCTGCGCCAGCGGCACCGCGCCGAGGGTGGAGACGTTGATCTGGCTCGCGTCGATCGACCCGTTCTGGATCTGGGCCCCGGTGATCGACTGGTTCGCGATCTGCGCTCCGGTGAGCGTCCCCTTCTTGATCTTGTCCCCGGTGATGGTTTCGCTCTTCAACTTGCCACCCCCGATCGAGCCGTTCTTGATCGAGCTGCCGCTGATCTTCGTGCCCGCGTAGGCCGCTCCACCGAGGGCGATGAAGAGGGCGAGCATCGCGATGACATTGCTGAATGAGATGTGTCGGACGAGGCGCATACGGAAGCCATCGGCACATCCGCCCTGCCCCTTGATCCTGCAAACGCTGGGTCACCCACTCCGACGACGGGTCACGGCGTGGGGAAAGAGACTCAGGCTCAGCGTCGAATATGCCGATGTTTCTCATTCTTGTCCGCTTCCCTTCACCTCAAAGGAGTCGATCCACCTGATGTCGTCCCACCCCGCGGCCGCCCCCACCGGGCGCGCCCGCCTCTCCAGCCTCGCGACGGCGCTCGTCGCGCTCGCGCTTGCCGGCCTCGCGCTGGCCGGAACCGCTTCGGCGGTCAAAGTTCCGAAGGAACAGAACGTCGGTGAGCTTGCCGTCCTGCTGCAGCTGAACCACCCGAAAGGGCTCGGCAACTTCGTCCGCTCGGTCTCCGACCCGCAGTCCCCGGAATACGGCGATTACCTGACGGTCGAGCAGATCGCCCACCGCTTCGGCGCCAAGAGCTCGGCGAAGAAGGCGACGATGCAGTGGCTGCGCGAGCACGGCGCCCGCGGGACGCTCAGCACGACCGGCACCTTCATCACCGCCCGCGTGCCCGCCGCCGTCGCCGCCTCGGCGCTGCCCGCGATCGGCGCCTCGGCCTCGTCCAACGGCGCGATCTCGAACGCCCGCCGCGTGCCGGTTGGCCTGCGCGGCGTGGTCACCTCGATCGAAACGGTCGGCACCAGGCCCGGCGCCTTCCATACCGCCGCCCAGAAGCAGCCCAAGGGCCTCGGCAAGGAGACCGGCATCGGCGGCAGCTCCGTCCTCCTCAACACCGGCACCCCGGAAGGCTGCGAAGCCGGCCGCCAGGTCCACTTCCCGGTCGAAGGGCTGGACAAACTGAACGGCTTCACCCCCAACCAGTACCTCGACGCCTACGGCCACACCGCCCTCCACGAACAGGGCTACGAAGGCCAGGGGAAGAGCATCGCCCTGGTCGAGATCGACGGCGTGCGGCGCTCCGACGTCAACGCGTTCGCGAAGTGCTTCGGCCTGCCGAAGCCGAACCTCCAGATCCGCCCGGTCGGCATCCCGAAGCCGCTGGCGCCCGGTGAGGAGACCACCCTCGATGTCGAGGTCCTGACCGCGGCCGCGCCGAAGTTGGAACACCTCTACGTCTATGAGGGCAGCTCCTCCGAGGAAGGGATCCTGCTCAGCGTCGGCGCGGCGCTCGGCTTCAAGGGCCACCATCCGGACGCGATCTCGATCTCGCTCGGCGGCTGCGAGGGCGGCATGGTCGGCCAGCTAGCCTTCCGCGACGCGATGCAGGAAGTGTTCGCCGTCGCCGCCGGTTCCGGCATCTCCGTGGTCGTCGCCGCGGGCGACACCGGCTCCTCCGAGTGCCGGGTGAACCTGGAAACCGGCATGACCGCGTTGCCGCTCGTGTCCGCCTCGGATCCGGCGACCTCGCCGTACGTGACCGCGGTCGGTGGCACCAACCTGCAGCTGACCAAGTCCAACAGGATCAAGGAAGAGATCGTCTGGAATGACCTGCCGCTCACCTTCGGCGGTGGCGGGGGCGGCGTCAGCATCCTGTCGAAGCGCCCTTGGTACCAGCAGGGCATCCTCAGCGGCGCGGGCAACGGGCGCATGGTGCCCGACGTGGCTGGGCTCGCCGACGCGCTCCCCGGGTACACCATCTACTGCACCGCAGAACCCGAATGCGTGAATGAGTTCCTGCCCCAGGGCGGCTTCCAGACCATCGGCGGGACCAGCGCCGCGACCCCGCTGACCGCGGGCGGCGTGATCCTCGCCGACAACTACGCCGACGCGCACAACACCCCGGCGCTCGGCTTCCTCAACCCGCTGATCTACGAAGCGGGCCGAGAAGCGAAAGCCGGCAAGAGCGGCGGCAGCGTCCTGCGCGACGTCATCCACGGCAACAACGACCTCGGCGTCGGCACCCCCGCCGACGCCGGTGGCGGCGTACCGCTGGGCTGCTGCTCGGCCGGGATCGGCTACGACCTGGCCAGCGGCTGGGGCTCGCTGAACATGCCGAACCTGGCGAAGCGGGCGACCGCCCGCTTCGAGGCCGCGAACCTCCGCGCCCAGAACGAAGCCCGCCACGCGGCGGAAGCTCGCCAGAAGGCGAACGCAAAGGGTTAACTCGAGAGACCTGGATGCATCGACCGAGCCGGGGTAGGCTCGGTCGATCGCACCCTGGTTCAGATGCAGAGAGGTCGACGAGCGCTTCTTCGAGGAGGCGCCGATGCGACTGCGCGCGGGCTTCGAGATCGCGACGCCCGCCGCCAAGGTCTGGGACGAACTCTGCGCCGACGACGCACTGCACTGGTGTCGGATCCTGAACGACGTGCGCTGGACGTCCCCGCGCCCGTTCGGCGTCGGCACCACCCGTGAGGTGAAGGCACTCGGCGGCGCCAACCAGCTGCGCGAGTACTACTTCCGCTGGGAGGAGGGCCGGCGCCACTCCTTCTACGTCAAAGAGACGACGAGCCCCCTCTTCAAGGCCCTCGCCGAGGACTACCTGGTCGAGCCGAACGGCGAGAACGCCTGCCGCTTCACCTGGATGATCGCCGTCGAGCTGAGCGCCATCGGCAAACCCGGCAAGCCGGTGAACCGCGCCATCCTGAAGACGCTGTTCACCGACACCGCCAGGCACTACGGCCTGACGCCCGCCTGAGGCGGGCGCCGGCCTGGTCGAGCCTCAGCTCGCGGAGCTCGCGGCGGGCTTGCGCCTGCGGCGACGGCGCCGTTTGGCGCGGGGCCCGTCGGAGGAGCGCCGCTCACCGTCACCGGTGGGGCGCTTCCCGTTCGCGTTCCTGCTTCTCGACTCGTCCTTGCGGGGACGATCGGTCCGCTTCGCCTCGTCCCGAGGCGGCTGCGGCGTGCCGCCCTCGGTCCGCCCCGCGGGGCCGAAGTCGAGGTCGAGCGCCTTCGCGATCCGGCGCATCTCCTTCACCTCGTCGGCGAGGACGAAGCTGATCCCGGTACCGGTCCGCCCGGCGCGGCCGGTGCGGCCGACCCGGTGGACGTAGGCGGCCTGGTCCTCGGGAGCGTCGTAGTTGATGACCCGCATCACGTCGGGGACGTCGATCCCCCGCGCCGCGACATCCGTGGCGACCAGCGTCATCACGTCGCCGCGCTCGAAGCGGGCGAGCGCGTTTTCACGCTGGCGCTGGCTTTTGTCGCCGTGCATCGCGACCGCTTCCACGTCTTTGGCCTTCAGCCGCTTGACCAGCCGATCGGCGCCGCGCTTGGTGCGGACGAAGACGAGCGAGCGGCTCCGCTCCTCCTGGGCCAGCGCGGCGACCAGCCGGTCGAGCTTCGCGCCCTGGGACTCGACCAGCAGGAAGCGGTGCTCGATGTCGCGGGCCTCCTCCTCGGGCGGGGCGTGGGTGTGGGAGCGCGCCTTGTAGGTGTAGTCGCGGGCGGCCTTGCCGACGTTGCCCTCGAGCGTCGCCGAGAAGAAGAACGTCTGGCGCTCGTCAGGCGTGAGCGCGACGATCCGGTCGACCGCGGGGCGGAAGCCCATGTCGAGCATCCGGTCGGCCTCGTCGAGGACCAGCACGTCGACCTGGTCGAGGGCGACCGCGCCGCGCGCGATCAGGTCCTCGAGGCGGCCCGGAGTGGCGACGAGAATGTCGGCCTTCTTGGCCGCGGCGATCTGCGGCCCGAAGCCGACTCCGCCATAGACGGCGGCGACGCGAAGCTTCCGCGCGCGGGCAAGGACTTCGAGCTCATCGACGATCTGCGAGGCGAGCTCGCGCGTCGGAGCCAGGATCAACGCCTGCGGCCCCCAGGCCCCAGGCTCGAGCAGATCGACCAGCGGCACGCCGAACGCAAGGGTCTTGCCCGACCCGGTCGGCGATTGAACAAGCAGATCATGCCCGGCCAACGCATCCGCAATGACAAGTTTCTGTACAGGAAAGGGCTCGATTATCGACCGCGCGCGCAGCGCCGCGACAACCGGCTCGGAGGTGCCGAGTTCGGCAAACGTAGTTATGGAGTGCTCCTTAAATCGACTTCTTCGGGGAGATCCAGCGACCCCGGAAGTGCAGTGCACGTTGAGGAAACAGGTTCTCTCGGGCGGCGAGGGCGCCTGCCCGACCGTTCTACGATAGCGGATCACCAAGCTCGAGTGGCTACTTGGGAGATGCCGCCGTCAGGCGCAATTCGTCCGCAGCTCGCGGTGCGGCACCCCAGCGACCCTTCAGCCCGTGCGCTTGTAGTAAGCAGTCAACAGTCCCGCGTTAGGAGCCAGCTTCAGCGCCTCTTCGCGGATCACCTTCGGATCGAACCCGGGAGCAGGATCTAGTTTCTTCGGAATCGCGAATAGCTGAAACACGTACGTTTCTTCCGTGCCGGAAGGCGGACAGATGGAATACTTGGTACTCGCTTCGGAGTTTTCTCCCACGACAGCACCAGCAGGGATCTGCCCCGATTTGATCGTCGTCGTTTCCGGTCCGATTCCGGCGAGGGCCCACTCGTAGACCAATTTGTTTTCGGCAGGTTGCAGGGCCAGCACGAAGATCACGAATTCCTGCGTACCGGTAGGCACCCCCTTCCACTTCAGTTCTGGCCAGACATCTGCGCCGTCGCAGGTGTATTTCGACGGCAGGGAAGCCGACGAGCTGCTGCTCATCATCGCCGGGCTGTACATGACGATGTTCGCGACCGGAACGTTCTTCGGCGGAGCCGACGCCTTCTCGACATTGACGCCGCCCCCTTTGGGGTTGCCGTGAGAAGTCGACGAAGAAGGCTCCGATCCTTTCGATTCCGTCGGCTGCCGACTTGCGGACCTCTTCTGGGATGCCTCGGGACTGCCAACCGACGCCCGCGTGCTCGCACTCATCGTCGCGGATGTGGAGGAGGTGCCCCCTCCACATCCGCTGACGAGCAGTAGTGCGAGCGCCAGGATCAGGAGACCGTGAGGGCCTGTTCTCTGTGCCATTGGAATGCTTCGGTCGGGAAGACGCCATTCCATTCGATGGCCGTCCCGCCGACTTTTAGTTTCGCCCCGGTAGCGCTGAACGTCGTCGAGTTGAAGGTCGCGGTTTCGGTCGCATTGTCGACCAAGCCGCCGGCGGTGCCTTCAACGACAACTTTCGTTCCGCCAAGCGCACATTCAGCTCCACCGTAGGTGATTGACACCTTGACGCCTTCGATGAATATGTAGTTTTTGCCCGACACGGTCTCGAGTTTGCTGGACCAGGGCAATTTTTCGGCGCTGATCGCTTCGACCGTGCACACCGCAACATTCGTATGGCAGTTGTACAGAGGAACTTCGGTGATCGAACCTTTGCCGATCCCGGCGGCATTCGAGATTTCGATGCCATAGAGAAAATGTTCGCAGGTGGTTTTCATGCCCGGAATGGTCATGCTGCTTTCCGTCGCTGCACCCACGATCTTTTCGGTCCCGCTCAATTCGGTCCCGTTGAACTTCCAGGTCGGGCTCGCGACGGCGGCCGTCGCCACCACGCCACCGATAGCCAGCAGTGCGAGAGCCGAGCTGCATAGAACTTTGAGACGCCGTTTCATGGACATGCTCCTCTCGCGGCTCATGGGTGATTGATCACCGCGGTAGCGGTGGCCAGGTCGATGGTCGTGTTTTCAAGGTTGGTCGTGTTCTTCCCGGCCGACGAAGCCAGACCAATCTGCGAGTTGATGATCGGGTTGACCAGGAACGAGAGGATCCCGCCACAACCCGAAGCGGTGGGTGCCGACCAGGAATTTTCGACGAGCTGCGTGTTATGGAGCTCGAAGATCCGACCTTCTTCCTTGAATTCGCCTTCACCGGCCGACCCGTGGATCGAAGTGTTAGGCGGAGGTGGAGCCGTTACTCCGGTGGTCAGGTTCCAGATCAACGGCGACGAGCTCGATCCTACGTAGCAGGACTTACCAAGGAACGGGTTTTCGAGATGGACCATGACCGGCAGCTTCAGGGCCGTCTGTTCTTCGCCGACCAGGTTGATTTCGCTCAGTTGGATTTCGCTTGCAGGCTTAGCCAGTTCCAGCGTCGCGTTCACGCCGGTCAGACCATTTTCAAAGAAGAACGCCGACAGGGCTTTCACCAGCGGGGGCGAGCTTTCCGGCGGAACTATGCCCAAAAGGCCGCCAGGCACCGCCTGCGGCGACTTTGAGAGCGTGACTCCATTGGTCGCACCGAAGAAGCTCGAAACACCCGCTTCATTCGGTTTTGAAAACCCACCTTGTAACGTCACCGGTGATTTGATCGGCACGTTCTTTTTCCCAAGGATGACGTTCCCCCCATTGGTCACCGAGAGGACGCACTTGAATACGCCGGTCGTTTTGACCGGGCAGTTGTTGAACTTCGCAAATTCTCCGCTGTAGGCCGATGCGTCGGTCGCCGCGAGCGCGAGAACGCCCAGTCCGACGGCCATGAAAGTTGCGCAGAATCGCCTCCCGGCTATTTTCTGCCTCATCCCCATATCTAGCTCCCTGTTTTGGATTGGCTGACAGAGCAGCCCCTGCGGCCAGTCCGAGGTCTTTATTTCGCTCAGACTTGGCTGTGCGCGCTGTCAGTTTGCAGTGGTCAGTGTATCTTGTTCGCGCGCGATAGGGAAGGGGCTGATAGTAGTCAGGTACGAGTTCGTCCGCCCCGGTCCCGTTGTTGAACCTGCGTTACGACGCAGCGAAGGTCGTCAGGCCCTCTTGCCCCGCTGCTTCGAGCGCCTCCGCTCGAACGTCGACTGCATCGAAGCCTGGCTGCGGCTTCACCGCTTCCGACAGCGCGTAGAGGGCCAGCACGAAGGTTTCACTCTTCTTGCCCGGAGGGCACAACGAGAATGCCGCCTTCCCGGAGCTGTTGAGGCCCACCACGGCACCTCCTGGCAGCTTGTCCGGCCTGAGTTCATTCAGGTCTGGGTCGATGCCGGCGACAGCCCAGTCGACAAAGAGCTTGCCGTCTACCGGCGCCAGATTCATGACAAAAAGCATCAGTTCTCTGGTGCCTGGCTTTATACCCGACCACTTGACGGGCGGAGATTTTTGGGAGTTCGCACAGACGTACTTGCCGACGATCTTCCCGGGATCGGAAGCAGTCCCCCCCTTGAAGGCCGGGCTGCTTACAGACAGAACCGAACTCGGAACGGCGGTTTCGGAGGACTTTGCAGCTTGGCCGGTTTCTGGCTTCGGAGCGGGTCCCAGGGGCACCGCTTCAGTACTGCTTCCGCCGCCGCCGCAGCCGCAGATGACCGCTGCCGTGGCGAGAAGGCTCATCAGGGCCACCGGGAAGCGCCTACTCGGAATCTCATTCCTCAGTTGCACAGTGACTACTGATTATACAGAGTGATTCTGCTCTTGTGTTCCCGGATGGAAGCCCGGAGTGGAACTAAGTCGTCTTCTTACGCTTGCCACACTGGCGCGTAATCTGGAGCTCCAGGTTCGCCACCGCTCCGTTCTGCCCGCTAAACCGGGCATTCGCCTTCTGCGCTCTCGAGCAGAGGTTTTCGGAGTTTTCGATCAGTCCGTATTTTTTGCCACCCTTGAGTTCCAACACGAAGCGACTCACCGGGGCATCCGGGACGGTTTCGAAGGTATTTCGGAGCCCGTGCTTCTTCGTCGTATCTACTTTGCCAACGAGAAGGAAGCGGATCTGGCCATTCAGATCTGCAACCAGGGCCGGCAGCTTGTAGCCGAACCCGACGCCTAGGTAGACGGGACCTTCAAGGGGTTTGTCAAGGAGCGGGGTCCAGGCTTTCGCGTGACCGTAGACGGAAGTCTTCGGACACGTGCCGGCTCGGAGGTCAGCCTGTTTGCAGACCTTGTTGAGGTTTCCTTGGTCGAGAAACAGCGAGTGCGGCAGGCTGACCTGAGCCCGGGCGGTGTTCGCCTGTCCGGACGTTTTCGGGAACGTCAGAACAGCTTTCAGCTTCGGATGACCGGCTCGCTTGGTTGCTCCGTTCAGCTGCAGCTTCAGATTCGGCTTGAAGTCGAGGCCTTTGCATCCGCCGACCTGGAAGCGGTTGTCAAGGGCGACCGTCTGCCCCGGCGTGGTGAGGGCTTCGCCGGTGACCGCCTTTGCTTCACAGGAGGTTGGATTCAGGGAGAAGCTCGGGCGATTGATTGCCACGCGGATGTCGCGAAGGTCAAGCGGAATGCCTTCGAGGATCGAGGGCAGCGGGTCGCTCTTGACGGTGATCTGCGCCGACATCTGGTCCACGAACAGCGCGGAGCGGACGACTACCGTCCCGAGGTCGAACGGACCCGCCACGGCGGGCGTGACGATCGCCAGGCCCAACGGAGCGCCTCGGTAAGGTCCGGTCAGGTACGCCTTGCCAGACACGTAGTAGGGCTGACTCCCGGCACCCGCACCCACTGAAACCGTGCCGATCTCCGAGGCCGCGGGACACGATGGATGGGCGATCTCTTCCCTCCCGCTATGCGCCGCCGCAGCCGCGAGCTGCACGTCGCCGCAATACGGCACCCCGGCCAGTTTCCCGGTGAGACCGGGCGGGAGGGTGACGTTCAGAGCCTTGAACTGCTGTGACCCGTCTTCTCTCCGGAGGTTCAGCACGAAGGGCGAATAGCTCCCCGCGAACGGCGACACGGTGCCCGCTTCGAAGGTTGCCTTCGCCGGCAGCGCACCTTCGGTCGAGGCGCAGGGGCCGCCGGCCCCTTGGTTGACCGAGAAGCTGTCACCAAACTTGACCGGGGCAGTTCCTGACCAAGGCACAAGTTCCCCGTTGCTTTCGAAGTTCCCACAGGTCGCCGGCGTATGCAGCGTCGCCTGCGGACCTCCGAAGAAGTTGAGCTTGAAGTCTTCGAACGGGAGCTCAGGATTTTCATCGAACGTCGCGGAGAGCTGTCCGGTCTCATGGTTCGCTTCGACCTTGCCGGCGAGCTTGATGACGATGCCGCTAACCGGATCGTTGACTTCAAGGTAGACGGCCAGGAGCGAATTGAACGGATTGTCGAACGGACGAGCCACGTAGATCGACCCAGGCAAAGAGTGATCGAGCAACTGGGTCTGAACTTCGACTTGGCCGACCTTCGAATTCGCCGGGCACGACCCGGGGGTCGTCCTACGTTCTTCAAATTCGCCAGGCCCGCATGCGCCCAACCCGTTCGCAGCTGCCGCGTTCACGACCAGTCCGGGAGGCAGGGTCACGTAAGCCTTCTTGAGTGCCGAGGACGCGAGCTCTTTGGTCCCCGTGTGCTGTGGTACAGAGAGATTCACGTTCAGCCCGGTCGGTGATTCGGCGACCTTGGATTCGGGCTGGATGGAGATCGACGGTTCGAAGGCGAGTCGTTCGCAGCCCGGGACCGCGATCGGCTGCCCCGCCGATCCCTGCATCACCGTGTCACGGGCCACCACGGATTCCGGAGCCTCCCACGAATCGGCTTCCGCGCTGAGCGGCATCGAGGCAGAGCAAGCACTTGGAGCGGTCACGAAAGCCGTGGGAGATGCCGCCACAGATTCGGTGCAACCTTCGGCTTCCGCTTCCAGACATTTTCCACGGATAGCATCATGCGAGCGGTCAGATGGGTCACCCCAGATCTGGGCTTGAATCCCGAAGATCGGATTATTTGCGCGCGCCAGGATGTCATTGGAGCGCGCCGCGAGTTCATAATGTCCATCCGGGCGCAGACCGCCTTGTAGGTGAACGAAGATGCCGACGCCCAGCGCTTCGAAGCCCAGTTCCGCCGCCGCTCCGGGGGCAGGCACCATGTTGAAGATTGGTGAGGAGTACTGGATCAACACCGTCAGCGGCGCATTGATTGACACGATTCCTACCTGGGATCCAAGGGGGCACGCATTGGCCTCCAGCTGGGGCTCGGTGCAGCGGACCGGAGTCGCGTTGGGGTTGACGACCATCCCCTTCGGAAGAGACACGCTGAGGTCATGGAGGTGACCGGCCGCAACGATGCCTCCGCTGACGATTTTCCTACCTGGCACCTGCGCCGTCGGGAACCCCAAGTCGACCGTGAGTTGCTGCGGATGGGAACCCGCACGAGTTTCGAACGCCCCGCTCGGTTCGACGGTTGACACCGCGAAGCCGGCGCGGCCTTCTAGGAATCCGAAGGAAGGCAGGGACGAACTGATCGCCGTCTGAATCTCGGTTTCAGCAGCTGCGGCCCCTCCACCACTCACCTTTACACCGACGGCGACCGGCTGAGGCACTGAGGACACGGTGAGAGGCACATAGACCTGCGCCGCTATCCCGGGCTGCACGGGACCGGCGTAATTGCAAGAGACGACATTCAATGAGCTACTACAAATTCCTTCGCCAAAGGCTTCGCTGTCATTGACCACCATCGACGGGTTTTCCGGGATCAGCGAGTTGGGTAGCGTCGTAGTCACCGTGAATTCTCCGGTCGTAGCCGCTCCGCCGACGTTGGTGACCGTGATGAATAGCTGGGGAATCCTCCCTCGCGCCGCTGGACTCGCGGAGGTTCCTGGAACAAGATTGGTGGGCTGAGACGAAGCGACGACATCCCACGCTGGACCGGGGCTCGCGGCACTTGCGCCAACCGCCGCTAAGAGAAGCACGGCAGAGATCACCGACACGGCACCGCCTAGCTTCCAAGCCAAGGAGTAATTCCTCATGTGACCCCTCATCGACCCTTGCCCCCCGTCCCTGACTGATGATGCTTAACCCGCTTCGTGTTGTGATGATGCGTCCGCTGGCCCCCGCGTCTCGGATGTCTTCCCTTGTGCTGCCTTCTCTTGTGATGCTTCTTGCGCTTGTGCGGCTTCGGCTTCTGGTCTGGCGCCCCGAGGAAATGTGAGCTGCCGGCTTCCTGCGGCGGACTGGGTGCCTGCAGTTCACCGCGGCAGTTCGACCCCACGCACGGGATCTCCGTGGCACCTGCCTGTGAGGCCAAGCCACCGTCGACCTTCACGTCATAGGCATCGCGCAATCCATCTCGATCCTGTCCGACCAGCTGCCCGTAAGTGAAGATGAACACATCATCCCCACTTGCCGACGCATCGCCGAAGAGTGATTCCTGTTCTTCATTCCCCGGAGAGAGCAGGAACAGACACCCCGTGGCTCGTCCGACCGGACATGAGGGACCTCCTTCCTTCTCCCACTCATATACATCCGTCACGCTGTTGGTGTCTCCCGGTACCAGTGGCTCGCTAGTCTGAAAGAAGACCTTGGAGCCATCCGCGGAAAGGTTGCGAGTCAACTTGGGAGCGGGCTTGGGGGATGGTTCAACCTCTCCTCGATAGCCGACCACTTCTGCCGGGTTCGTGGGTAATGCCCCGCCCGGGCTGCAGCTCACGCAGATTTTGGAGCCGCCCGCTTCATACCGATATAGCTCCGGTATACCTCCGTTGTCGAACGCCGTCTGCCGGCTTTGTGAGCGGAACAGCAAAACCCGACCGTCCGAGCTGACTCGCGCGGTTTTCTCAACTGCGCCAGTGGCGAGACCTTCGCCGCGCGGCTCCCAGTTCGCCGCGTCCGAGTTTCCATTCTGGTAAGTGCCCGAATGGATGTCAGCATCAAGGCGAGCAATGTAGGTGAGCGCTCCGTCGTGCCACATGTATAGATTGCATTGCCCACCGACAGGAACCTCACAGTTCCCAGCGGTCGCTCCCGGCGCCAATACACCGTTGGCGGCGAAGTACACGTATGAGCCATCTGCGCTCGTCCCTAGGAGGCCGATCGCTTCGGCACCGTTCGGATCGCTGAAGTCAGGCGCGAGGTCGAGCAGTTTCCCTGAACTCGTGTCGTAGCGATATAGGTCGCGGCCTTGGTCGGCCGACCCGGTATTCGCGTTGTTGGTGAGCTCCTCCGGACTCGAGAAGTACACGAATGGGCTTTCTGGCGGGGACGCGAGATATGCGGCCGGCGCAGGTCCGGCCGGATCGGTTCCTCCTACTCCCGTGCCGTTGGTCTTCTGGCTCGCCGACGCTTGGAGGGTGCATGCTTTCGTCGGTTCGCTGCATCCCCCTCCGACAAGCGTGCTCTGCGGTTCGGTGACGTTCGTTCTGACATATAGTTGACCCGTACCTGATGCGGTAAAGCTGACCCGCCGTCCATCTCCCGAGATGGCGTCTTCGGTGTAGAACTTTTCGATGCTTCCGCCGAGTTCCGTGTTCGGAGGTTCACCTAGTTCCTTTCCGAACCACGCATAGGGGCCCGCGAATGCCCCTCCGGTCGGTGCCGATCCGTCGTTCAACGCTCCCGCGAGCCGCACGCTGCCGGTGGATCGGTCGAGCACATACAGGTTGGGCCGCCCCGGGACCGCGCCTGGAGTCAAAGCGCTCGTGTCTTCGAACGTAACCACACGATCGTCTTTGGAGATTCCAACGTAAGCGACTTCCGCCGCCAGGTCGCGTGGTTCTTCGAATGGCGTGACCTGCCTGACCGCACCAGTCAGGCTATTCCGTTCAAATACACCGAACCCCGCGGGACTCAGGGTTGACCTCAATTGAGCGAAGCTAAGACTCAGATCCGGACTCCAACCCCGAAGTCTCGCGGAGTCCCCAAGGCTGGCCGGCGGATACAGACCTTGCGTTGACCAGCCGTCGCGCCCCCGGGTGGCCAGGTAGGCCGGATAATCCTGTGCACCAGTTCCGCCAGGGAGTCCGGCGAGACTGTAGAAGGTCACCGCGCCACCGTCTTCGGCCGCCTGGACGAAGTTTGGGACCACCCCTACGTTGCCGCCGTTCTTGTCGATCGGTGAAGCCTGTTCGTAAGCCCGACAATCTGGTAGCTGCGCCCCGAACCCCAGCCTCAGGAGTTCGTTCGGGCAACCTCCCCCCTGGCTCGGTGCCGTGAACGTCGTGAAGGTTCGATCCGGGCCGTCGGTGACGCCCGCGCCGTTGGATGCGACGACCCTCCAGTGATAGGTCGTCCCCGCCTGGAGCGCGGCGATTCTCACGAGCACTTCATGGGCAGAGTTGTCAGATCCGATCGGAAGGCTCTCTGCGGTCGACTGCCCGTACGCTGCCGTCAAGCCGTACTCGATGTGTGCCGTGGTCGGCAGTCCACCGGGAAGTATCTGGGCTGAGACGGTGGCTTCGGTTTCACTCACGGCCGAGTTGGATGCGGTAATCACCGTTGGCGCCATCGCAGGAGTGTTGAAGGGTTCCGGCCCTGCTTCGGTGAGACCACCACGGTTTTCCGCGATGAGGCGTACTTCGTATGAACGATTCGGATTGAGCCCGGTGGCATCGGCGGAGACTTCGTGGCTGCTGTCGTCGGCAGCGATCGACCCGCCGACCAATCCTTCGCATTCTGGATTGCATTCGAAGCGCCATTGGGTTTCGAATGCCGGATCTTGCGGAGCCGGTCCCGGTGCGTTGGGATTGACGTGCCCGACGAAATGCGCCGTGGTTCCGGAGACTCCGGACACGGGGTCCAGGGTGGCGGTCGGGGGTGTCACCGTTTTGGTGGTGAACGTCGGGGCGACGGCACTCGACGTTTCGCCGAGCGGGTTTTCAGCGACGAGTCGAAGGTGATAGGTGATACCGGGGCGGAGTCCGCTCGCTTCGGTTTCGACCGCGGTCGGGCCCGCTCCGGCCGCCACCGACCCGCCCCCGACTGCTTCGGCATTGGACCATTCGCTGTTGGCGAATTCTTCATCGGAGACGTACTGAAATCGGTATTCGGCGCTTTCAGATCCGGGATCGACCGTCCCTTTGAAGATGGCGGTCGTGTATTCGACGTTCGACGCACCTTCGATCGTCACCGACGGCGCTGCCGCAAGAGCGAGCGGCACCGCGACGGTCATGCAGGCCACCACTACCGCAACCGCCATCAGTATCAACCGGGGCCTCAGAGTTTCCGTGGGGCGATTGGCGAAGCGACCTCCGCCCTGGTTGTCTCGACCTCGCTGGTTCAATGCCCCCTCCTTCGCAAGACCGGCGTATTCCCCCCTGCCAGGTGCGCGACCCGGCAGGGCAGATCAAGGCCTTGACATTTGTTCCCCGCCTACTACTTCTTCCCTGTGTGCGAGCTCTCGGCCCGCTCGTCTCGTACCTTCGATTGGTTGGAGACATTCCCCGCACATACGGGGTCGTACCGCAAGTCGGGAGATTGCATCATTTTCAGAACTCATTGTCAAATGCACCGAACGGTCGGGCCATTTCTCCTCAAGCGTATGGGCCGCAGGCCCGGCTCGAGAGGTCCGAGTCGGGCCAAGCAGTCAGCCGGCGAAGACGCCCCACTTCTGCGTCTTTCCAGGGATAAATGTCTTATACGTGCCGCATGTCGTCGCAGGGTTCGCTCCGATCATGAGAGGAGCGGAAAGGCTCTGCGACACTCGAGTAGTAGCGTTGCTCCAGTAGGTCGTGATGCGGTTCGGCGTCGTGCAACTGGCCCTGGGCAGCGCGGGGAGCCTTGTTTCCCCTTCGAAGGCGTTGGTCGCTTCCGGTTGCAGTTCGGCGATCAGTTCGCCGCTCATCGAGTAGATCCCGGCGAGCGAGCATTCCGCGCCGGTGATTTCGAATTTGGCGAGTTCCGCGCCAGTTTCGGGCTGCATTTTGATCCCCGCCTTCTGACCGGTGCCTGCCAGCCATACGAGCCTCGAACTGAGCGCGTGCGTCGTGAGGGTGCCGGTCCCGTTCACCGTGCAGGGAGGGGCTTCCTCCACTTCCAAACCATGGCAAGTCAACACGCCGCCTTTGCCGGTCCCCGGCGTTTCGGCGACGCTGCCCACGATCGTGCCGGAGAATCTGCAGTTGCCGGCCGAGCTCGTGATATTCCACGCAACGACTTTCGGTAGCCGGAGCAATACTTCGGTGCTGCTCACTGCTTCGATGCTCTCTTCTGCGCCGTTTCCCAAAAATGCTTCATTGACTTTCCAACGCGGTGCTTGTCCGGCGATGGCCGATCCGGC
>JAFDWG010000349.1 GCA_018268605.1 Actinomycetota bacterium
CGCGACCTGGATCCGGTAAGGGGCGCCCGGGCCGGGAACGGTTCAAGGTGGAAGGTGCGCCGACCCCAGAATCAGCGGGCGGACTATGGGCATCGATTTCGGCAGGGCTCCGTGGTCGATCGACTCGACCTGGAAGGCGGACGCGCTCAGGTTGGCCTCGGTGTCACGGTTGCAATGGCAGCCGTCGGCCAGGAAGCGCCAAGGCTTCTCGAGGCGGTCCTGCCAGCGGGCGGTCTTGGGGTCATCGGAGCGGACGTGCTCGATGAAGAGCAGGTGGCCACCGGGTCTGACGACGCGGGCGAGCTCGGTGATGGCGGCGACCGGGTCCGGGACGGTACAGAGGACGAGGGTCGCGACGGCCGTGTCGAAGGTGTCGTCGTCGAAGGGGATCGTTTCTGCGGATGCGGCGACCAGACGGGCGGGAACGGCATGGGTTCGGGCCGCGAGGCGGTCTCTCAGCCTCGCACCCATGTGAGGGTCGGGCTCGATCAGGGTCAGATCCTCAACTTCGGCGCCGTATAGGTCGAGGTTGGTCCCGGTCCCGGCGCCGATCTCGACGACGCGCCCGCGGGCATCGGCCAGGAGCGCCCGGCGCATGTCGCCGAGCCCGTTCTCCTCACTCGCCTTCAGCGCGCGGTCGTAGTAGGCCGCGAAGAACCGGCCCCAGGTGGCGTCGTAGGCCTTGCCCATGGCTCCCGCGGCCATGGGTCAGTGCGCGGCGCTGTCCCGATCGCCCTCGGTGCTGTGGGCGGCGCGCTCCTCGTAGGCGGCGCGGGCGGCGTGGTCGACCTCGGTCATCAGCTTGTCGGTGCCCATCGCCCGACCGACGGCCTCGGCGGCCGCACGCGGCATCAGGGCGGCGGCGCGCAGGAGGGCGCCGTTTGATTTCGGCACGTAAACATCGAAGCGTGGGACTTCGAGCGCCTCGGCGATTGCCTCCGCAACGTCGGTCGCCTCGACCGGTTTGACCCATTTCTGCCCGACGCCCGCGGTGAGCTCGGTGTTGACGACGGTCGGCATGACGCAGGAGATCTCGACATTCCGGCCGCGGAGCTCACCGCGAACCGACTCGCTCAGCCCGACCACCGCGTGCTTGGTCGCCGAGTAGGTGGCGATCCCCGGCACGCCGGTCTTGCCCGCCTGTGAGGCGATGTTGACGATGTGGCCGCTGTCACGCGGAATCATCCGCGCCATCGCCAGTTGGGTGCCGTGGATGACACCGATCAAGTTGATCTCGATCTGCCGCCGGAACGAGTCCTCGGACTCCTCGACGAACGGCGTCGTCGGCATGATCCCGGCGTTGTTGATCACCACGTCGATCGGGCCGAGCTGGCGCTCCGCCTCGTCGAGGAACGCTTCGAAAGAGGCACGATCGGAGACGTCGAGCCGCGTCGCCACGCTGCCGCCGCCGAGGCCCGCCGCAGTCTGCTCGGCGAGCGCCAGGTCGACATCGCCGATCGCCACCCGGGCGCCGCGCCGTACCAGCGCCTCCGCCGTCGCCTTGCCGATCCCGCGTGCGCCGCCGGTGATCGCCACCACCTTCCCGCTCAGGGGCCTCCGCTGCTTCGCCATGGGACTCCTCCTCCCCGGGCCGCTCTCAGGACGCCGGTTTGTAGACCGTGACCACGGCGGCACCGCCGAGGCCGATGTTGTGCTGCAGGGCTACCTTCGCACCTTCGACCTGCCGCCGCCCGGATTCCCCGCGGAGCTGCCAGGTGAGTTCGGAGCACTGCGCGAGGCCGGTCGCCCCGAGCGGGTGGCCCTTGGAGATCAGCCCGCCCGACGGGTTGACCACGACCTGGCCGCCGAAGGTCGTCGCCTCCGCCTCGACCAGCTTGTGCGCCTCGCCCTCCTCGGCGAATCCGAGCGCTTCATAGGTGATCAGCTCGTTGGCGCTGAAGCAGTCGTGGAGCTCGCAGACGTCGACCTCGTGCGGCGCCACCTGTGCCTCCTCGAAGGCCGAGCGCGCCGCGGTCCGCGACATCTCCGAGCCGACGATCGTCATGCAGTCGGCGCTCTCGTCGAAGGTCGAGCTGAGGTCGGTGACCATCGCCTGGCCGGCGATCTCGACCGCATTGTCCCAGAGCCCGTGCGAGTCGACATAACGCTCGGAGGCGACGATCGCGCAGGCCGCCCCGTCGGAGGTCGGCGAGCACTGCAGCTTGGTCAGCGGGTCGTGGATCATCTTCGCCGCCTTGATATCCTCGAGGCTGTACTCGTGCTGGAACTGGGCATAGGGATTGTTGACCGAGTGCTTGTGGTTCTTCCAGCCGATCCAGGCGAAGTGGTCGGGCGTCGAGCCGTACTTCTGCATATGGTCGCGGCCCGCGTTGCCGAACATCTGCGGGGCCGGCGGCGACTGCTCCGGATCGCGGATCTCGAACATCCGCATCGCGTGTTTGTCGAGCGCATTGGTGCGATCGGTGTACTTGACCCCGAGACTGCCGGGCTCCATCTTCTCGAAGCCGACCGCGAGCGTGCAGTCGACGAGGCCGCCCTTCACCGCCTGGCGTGCGAGGAAGAGCGCCGAGGAACCGGTCGAGCAGTTGTTGTTGACGTTGACCACGGGGATGCCGGTGAGTCCCAGGCCATAAAGGGCGCGCTGCCCGTAGGTCGAGTCGCCGTAGCAGTAGCCGGCGTAGGCCTGCTCGACGTCCCCATAAGGGATGCCCGCGTCGGCGAGCGCCTTCTCCCCTGCCTCGACTGCCCAGTCCGGGTAGTCGCCCTCCTTGGTGCCCGGCTTCTCGAACTTGGTCATCCCGACCCCGATCACGAACGTACGGTTGCTCACCGCTCCCCTCCCTCTCTCTCGCTTGGCCGGCCGGCCAGTAAGTTAGCGGAGCGTCACCCCCAGCGCCGCTTTTCGCCCGGTCCCGGGTAGATCCGGAAGGCGACATAAGCGATCGCGATCCCGACCACGGTGCCGATCACGCGCTGTCCGGCGGCGTCGAAACGCGCCTCCCCGAGCGTGTCGGAGAGGAGCACGACGTAGGTCGTGATCGCCGCGGTGAAGGCGGCGTACTGCACCGTGATCAGGCCAAACGAGAGCGCTGCGGAGATGCTGAGGACGATCGCGATCGGCGCCTCGGCACCATTGAAGGCGGACGCCATCGCGGTGGCCAGTGCCAGCCCGACCAGCGTCCCCACCGCGCGCAGGATCAGGCGGCGATCGGTCTCATCGCGTTCGGGCCGCAGGACAAAGAGGATCGTCAGCGGGATCCAGTAGCCGTGCTCGCGCATCCCGGCGACGCGGTAGATCGCGACCCCCAGCGCCAGCGCCACGCCGAAGCGCAGGGAGTGACGGGCGATCGGTGAGTCGAGCGTGAAGTTCTCCCCCAGCCGCTCCTTGGTGCGGGCCCAGTTCCAGCCGCTCTCGTTGTCTGAACCGCGGTCGTAGACCAGCCAGACGCACGCCGCCCAGGCGGCCTGGAGCACACCGCCGGAGGCGCCGTAGAAGAGGGCCGGCACGGCGTCGTGGGCGGGCAGGAAGAGGCCCTCGGCGATCATCAGCGCGACCGCACAGGAGAAGCCTGCGAAGGCGAGCCTCAGGGTGTCGGCGAAGCAGTAGCCCGCCACCGCCGCCATCAGTCCCATCGCGATCACCGCGGCAGGCGCCCACTGGCTCGCCAGGACGCCGATCGCGGCCGCCGCGCCGACGAACGGGGCGACCGCCAACTGCCACAGCGCCCGCGGCCCGGCCGGAGCGTCGAGGCCGGTGAAGCCGCAGATCAGGGCGGCGGTGGCGATCGCCCCCCGCGAAGGCCAGTCGAAGGAGAACTCGAAGATCAAGGCAAGCGCGATCGGGACCGTCACCAAGGCGCCGCGCCGCAGCGCCGGCCCGGGCGCCGCGGGGCCGATCGCAAACAGCGGCGCGGCCCGCAGCAGCCGCTCCTCGCCGGAGGCGTCGTACAGCCGGGGCGTCCTCGGGCCGGGCATGGCCGAGAAGTATCCTTGGGGGTCGTGATCCTTGCCGACATAGGCGGTAATCCCGCGGCCGGAGTGGGCATCTTCGCGGCCCTCGCGGCCGGGATCGTCTCCTTCCTCTCCCCTTGCGTGCTGCCGCTGGTCCCGGGCTACCTCTCCGCCGTTACCGGCGTCTCCGCCGCCGAGCTCGAGGACGCCGACTGGCGCCGTGTCCTCGGCCCCAGCTTGATCTTCGTCGCCAGCTTCTCGGCGATATTCATCCTGCTCGGGCTGACCGCGACCGGCCTCGGCTCGTTCCTCTCTGACAACAAGCCGCTGCTGACGAAGATCTCGGGATGGCTGATCATCGCGATGGGCGTCCTCTTCGTCGGCTCACTCTTCATCACCCGGCTGAACAAAGAGTGGCACGTGGACGCGCTGCTCTCCCGGGCCGGCAGGGGCGGCCCGATCGTCGCCGGAGCCGCCTTCGCGATCGCCTGGACTCCCTGCATCGGCCCGACCCTCGGCGCGATCCTATCGGCCGCCGCCGCCTCGGGCTCGGCCGGCCGCGGCGCGTTCCTCCTGGCGGTCTACTCGGCCGGCCTGGCGATCCCCTTCCTCGCCACCGCCCTCGCCTTCTCCCGGATGACCACCGCGTTCACGGTGGTGAAGCGCCACTACCAGGCGATCGTCGCCGTCGGCGGCCTCATCCTGATCGTGATGGGGATCCTGATCGTCACCGGCGAATTCAAACAGCTGAACATCGAAGCCCAGAATTGGCTGAGCCGTTTGGGCCTCGACTTCTGGAACCAGGTCTGAGCTAGTTCTGGACGGGAGTGACCGTCTCGAGCTCCCTGCCGACCGCCTCGGTGATCTCGAGACCATCGTCCTCGAGGTCGCGCGAGCAGACGATGCGGAAGCGGCCGGTGCCGATCTCGCCGTCGGGGACGACCGGCAGACCGCGGATCGTGTCCCAGCCGAGGCGCTCGACCTCGAACGGGTTCATCCGAACCTCCGCCGCCGGGAAGGGGCAGTTGGCGTTGTGCTGGTCGATCGCCTTGGAGATCGCCTCGAGGTTCTTCGCCTCAGGGGAAGCCATTCGCCAAGGATAAAGAGCCGGCTCAGGGAGCGGCGAGCAGGTCGTCGGCCGCGATTCCGCGCCAGCTGCCCCGCGCCGCCTCGATCGCGAAGCGGGCGAACCAGGATTCGCTGAACCAACCGCCGTCGCGCTGGCCTTTGACGGCCTCCTGATGGATGCCGGGACCGTAGGCGAAGGCGGTCGCGGCGGCGGTGTCGCGCCAGAGGGAGAGTGTGCCGCTGTCGAGGCGAGCGAGGTCGTCGAAGAAGCCGTCGGACCAGAGGCGCCCCTCGGCGCCATCGAGCGCCCGCACCACCGGACCGTCGGCGACGAAGAAGCGCGCCGCCTGGCTCGGGCGGGTGCGCGAGTGCGTGATCAGGGCGACGGGGCCGGGGCGCGGCTCGGTGCGCTCGCCGCGGAGCGGGTCGGATCCTCCCCAGGTCCCGAAGCTCTGCACAGGGCGCAGCGTCAGCGCGAGGCGCTCGCCACCGTCGTCCCAGCGACGCAGCGGACCCGCTCGGAACCGCTCGAGCGCCTCCTCGTCCCGCCACAGGGCGAAGTAGTAGGCGACCGTCATCTGTGGGACCGGGACGGGCATCGAGCGCAGCCGCATCCCGAGGAGCAGGCGGGCGAAGAGGGCATCACTACGGCGCCCGGCACGCCGTGCCGCCAGCGCCTCGTACTCGGCGACCCCCAACGGGAACCGGGCCAGGTCGAGCGAGGCGATCACCGGCGGAACGCTAGAGGACCCAAAGCCCTCCCGCCGAAACTCACGAGGTGAGCACCAACCGCCTCGAGGCCTTCTCGGACGGCGTCTTCGCCATCGCGATCACGCTGTTGGTCCTCGACATCCACGTTCCGGAACCTGGCTCGGGAAGCCTCGGGCACGAGCTGCTCGCCCAGTGGCCCAGCTACGCCGCCTACGTCATCTCCTTCATCACCATCGGGATCATCTGGATCAATCACCACGCGGCGTTCAGTCGCCTGCACGAGGTCGACCACTCGATCCTGATCTGGAACCTGCTGCTCCTGATGAGCGTCGGGATCCTTCCCTTCACCACGTCGCTGATGGCCGACTATCTGAAGGAGGACAGCGGCGAGAACCTCGCGGCGGCGATCTACGGCACCTCCTACCTGCTGATGGGCCTCGTCTTCGTCCTCACCAACCGCCAGATCCTGATCAAGCGCCCGCAACTCTGCCGAGAGCGGATCGAGCCGGAGGAAGCCCGCAACATCCTCCACTTCGCGGCGCTCGGGCAGATCCCCTATGCGCTTGCGGTCGTCCTCGCCTTCGTCTCCCCCTACCTGACGCTGGGGATCTGCGCCGCCTGCGCCGTCTACTACGCGCTGCCGGTGGCCTCGCGCGGGCTCGGCGGCGGCCAGTCCGACGCCAGCATCGCGTAGAGCACCGCGTCCTCGTAGCTGCCGCGGATCAGCTTCGCCTCACGCAGCAAGGCCTCTTCGCGGAACCCGAGGCGCGCGGGGATCGCCCGGCTGCGGGCGTTGTCGACGACGACTTCGATGATCACCCGGTTGAGCTCCCAGGCGCCGAAGGCGTGGTCGAGGAGCCCCCGTACCGCGCCGCTCATCAGGCCGCGGCCGACCACGTCGGCGGCGAGCCAGTAGCCGATCGAGCTCGACCGGTTGAGCCAGTCGACCGCGTGGAAACCGGCCGCGCCGACGATCTGCCCGTCGAGGACGATCGCCCCCTCGAACCCGTCGTTGGCCTCGATCTGGGCGCGTTTGCGCTCCAGGTAGGCGACGCTGTCCTCGAAGCCGTGCGATTCTGCGAAGGGCAACCAGCGCGCCAGGTGCTCGCGATTCGCCGCGATCGTCTCGGTCAGCTCGCCGGCGTCGGACGCCTTGAACAGGCGTAGCACGGCGCCGGGGGCGAGCGGCAGCGGCTCGATCTTCTCCATGGCCGAATTCTGGCCGATCGGCCGGCAAGTTTGAGCGATGTCGACGCTTCCCGATGAGCTCCGCCTCGATAGCGAAGGCGTCGTGCTGCGGGACTGGCGCAACGAGGATGCCCCGGCGCTGGAGCCGGTCTGTGGCGAGTGGGACGTCTGCGCCTTCACCTCGGTGCCATGGTCCTACTCCGAGGCAGAGGCACTGGAGTGGATCGGGCGCCGGCGCCACAAACGCGCCGCCGGGACCGTGCTGGCGTTGGCGATCCAGGGACCGAAGGACGACCGTGCACTCGGCAACGTCAACCTCGCCTGGCTCGCCGACGGCGGTCGCGAGGCGGAGATCGGCTACTGGCTCGTGCCCGGCGCGCGCGGGCATGGGCTCGCCACCGCCGCGGTCTCTCTGCTCGCCGAGTGGGGCTTCGACCAGCTCGGCCTCACGCGGATCGAGTTCGCGATCCTGCCCGAGAACCTCGCCTCTCAGCGCGTGGCGAAAGCCGTCGGAGCGAGCCCCGAGGGCATCCGCGAGCAGAGCCACCAGGCCGAATGCCGCGCCTGGGACATGACCATCTGGTCCCTTACTCGCTGAGGAGGATCGCCCGCACGTCCGCGGCCGCGCGCTCGACGGCGACGAGTTCGGGGGGCTCGCCGGAATCGAACATCGCGGCCTGAAGGTGCGGGCCGCGTCGCGAGGGATCGGCCGAGGCCTCCACCGGCTGCACGACCCAGTGGATGTGGCCGGGCACCCCGTCTGCGTGAGACCAGAGGCAGACGTAGACCTGCTCGGGATCGAAGGCCTCGCTGACCGCCGCGGCGACGCGCCGGAGGAGCGGGCCGAGCTCTGCCGCCTCCTCGGCGTCCAGATCGGCGACGTGGACGGCGTGCCGCTTCGGCTTCACGATCAGCGTCCCCGCCCCCACTGGGCCGACGCAGTGCTCGACGACCCACCTCGGCGTTTCGTCGATCCGCCCCCCGGGGCAAGGCCGACGCCCGGTGGTCAGATCGCACGCGAGGCAGCCCGGGACGTCGTCGACGGCTGTCATCCGAGTGCCAGGAGGTCGGCGTGGACCCCTACCGTGGCGGCGATCAGGAGCGAGTCGGAGTCGAGGGTCCACCGACCGCCTTCCACGTCGGTGACCAGGGCTCCCGCCTCGCGGGCGAGGAGCAGGCCGGCAGCGGTGTGGACCGAGGTGACGTAGAAGCAGGCGTAGGCGGAGACGCGACCGGCGCCGACGTACGCCGCCGAGATGGTACTGCTGAGCGCGTGGAGATCCCAGCGGTTCGCCCGGACGACGGCGGCGAAGAAGCTCGCGGCCGCGGCGCGGCGCGGCCCAGCGCCAGGTCGTGGCCCTCCGCTACCGCCCGGATCGCCGACTCCGCCTCGACCGCCGCCTCGCCCATCGCCGAGGTGTCCCCAAGCGAACATCAGCCTTCGAAGCGGCCGCACAGCCAGGACTCGATGTCCTCGTTGGCGGCGCGGGCCATCGCGATCGGAAAGCCGAGGAAGCCGTGGCCGCACTCGGGGTAGACGCGGAGGTCGACCGCTCCCCCGGCCGCCGAGAGCCGCATCGCCATCAGCATGTTGTCCTCGAGCACCGGATCCAGGGTCCCGATCGTCAGCAGGGCCGGCGGCAGGTCATGGAGATCGCCGTAGAGCGGGGAGATGTCCGGATTCGTGCGGTCGTCGATCCCGCCGACGTAGGCCTTCAGGTAGTACTCGTTGGCGAACCGGCGGGCGGCCGGCGTCTGCAGGCTCAGGTCGAAGGCGCCGTACTGGAGCGCGGCGGCGACGAACGGCTCGGTCAGCCCCTGGTCGCGGAGACGCAGGAGCGTGGTCATCGCCAGGTTGGCGCCCGCCGAGCCACCACCGATGGCCAGGTGCTCGGTGCCGAACCGGGACTCGGCCTCCTCGATCAACCAGATGGCGGCCGCCTCGCAGTCGTCGGGCGCGGCGGGCCAAGGGTCCTCCGGCGCGAGGCGATAGTCGACGCTGACGACCGCGACCCCGGCCGCGTCGGCGAGCCGGCGGTTGCGGAAGTCGCTCCGCTCCGCCCGGCTCATGTAGAAGCCACCACCGTGGATCTCCAGGTAGACGCCGCGGGGCTCGCCGCTCTGCGGCGTGGTCACCCGCACCGGCACCCGGTGGCCGCCCGCCTCCGCGAGGATCTCTTCGGGCGGAGGACCTTCCGGGGTCGGCCGCCTCGACAGCCCCGTCCGGTGCGCCTCGAGCCCCTCAGGGGTGCTCGGGTCCACTTCGGTGTAGATGTTCTCCGCGCCGGACGCGGCGGCGTTGAACTCCCGCGCCTCCTCGACGTAGGCAGCGAGCCTCGGATCGACGAGCGCCTCGAGGCCGATCTGCATCAGGGGTTCTCGGCCCCGACCGTCCAGCAGCGCGCCGTGAAGCGCACCTCGTCGCCGTCCACGAACGGCTCGTAGGCCGCGCGCGCCAGGCGGAGCGCCTCGTTGCGCCGGGCGTCGTCGACCTCGCGCAGTGCCTGCCCGACCGGTCCGATCCGGGCGAGGTAACGGAGGAGGTCCGACTCCGGGAAGGCGCACGGGAAGTCGATCGGCTCGACCTCGACCTCCCGCCAGCCCGACCCGGTGAGGATCTCGGCCGCCCGGCCCTCCTCGGCGAACGCAAAGGGCCCGGGCGCGCCGGGCTCGCGCGGCGGCAGGTCGGGCACCAGGCCGGCGATGGCGCGGGCCCCGGCGGTCATGAAAGGGTTCTCCTCCGGTCCGCGCCAGCAGACGAAGCGCAGGCCGCCTCCGGGCGCGATCGCCTCGCGCAGCCGCGCGAACGCGGCGACCGGGTCGTCGAAGAACATCACCCCGAAGCGGGAGACGAGCAGGTCGAACTCCCCTGGCTCGAAGGAGTGGGTGGCCGCGTCGGCGAGCAGGAACCGCGGCGGATGGTCGTCGAAGGCGACGCGCTCCTTGGCGGCCTCGACCATCGGCGCCGAGATGTCGACCCCCGTCACCTCGCCGTCGTCACCGAGTCGCCGCGCGACCGCCACGGTCGTCGCCCCCACCCCGCAGCCGACATCGAGGACGCGCCGTGCGCCGCGCGCGGCCGCCACGTCGGCGAGCATCTCCGCCAGTCCGGCAAACATGCGGTCGAGGACCGGCTGCATCGCGACCCAGGCGTCCCCGCCTTCGCCGTTCCAAAACTCCGCCTGCTGGTCGCTCACGGCGTGCGACGCTATCACGCGAACGTGCGTTCGCTCCGCCGTCTGTCCCGATACCTTTCAAGTGTGTCGATAGCGGGCTGGAAGCGCACGATCGCGCACCTCGACATGGACGCCTTCTACGCGTCGGTCGAGTTGCGTCGGCATCCCGAGCTGAGGGGCAAGCCGGTGGTCGTCTGCGGCTCCGGGCCGCGAGCGGTGGTGACCACGGCGAGCTATGAGGCGCGCAAGCTGGCCGGGATCCATTCGGCGATGCCGGCCGCTGTCGCGCGCCGTCGGCTGCCCGACGCTGTCTATATCCCGCCCGATTTCCCCGCCTACCGCGAGGCCTCGGCGGTGGTGATGGAAGTGCTGCGCTCGAACGTCGAGATCGTCGAGGTGGTCGGGCTGGACGAGGCCTATCTGGACCTGACCGGGATCTTCTCGCCGAAGGCGACGATGCGGCGGATCAAGGCAGAGATCCGCGAATTGACCGGGTTGACCTGCTCGGTCGGGATCGCCGAGTCACGCCTGCTGGCGAAGATGACGAGCGAGCTCGGCAAGCCGAACGGGATGGTCGTCGTCTCCCGTGAGGACGCCCTGGCGCGCTTCGGCGGCGGGCCGCCCGGCGTCGTCCCCGGGATCGGGCCGAAGACGGTGGAACGACTGGAGAAGCTCGGCATCACGACGCTCGCCCAGCTCGGCGCCTGGGACCGTGGCGATCTCGAAGCCCGCTTCGGACCGCGCTCTGGCGCCTGGCTCCATGCCCGCGGCAACCTCCTGGACGACACGCCGATCAGCGTCACCCGCGAGACCAAATCCCAATCGGTGGAGACGACCTTCGACGTCGATGTGGCCGAGCCCGCCGCGCTCGAGAGGACGCTCTACGAGCAGACCGAGGAGCTCTGCCGCCGGCTCAAGAAGAAGGCCCTGGAGGGCCGCTCGATCGGGATCAAGGTTCGCCTCGACGACTGGACCAACATCACGCGGTCCCATTCCGTGGAGAGCCCGACCAACGACCCCGAGGTCGTCTGGCCGATCGCCCTTGAGCTCCTACGCGAGTACGACCCACCCCGACCGGTCCGCCTCCTCGGCGTCCGCCTCGCGTCCTTCGCCGGCGAGGAGGACGAAGCGGCGGCGGCCGTCGAAGAGGACGAGCCGCAGCTGCGGCTGGCGCTGCCGGGGTGATCGGAACCCGAACCCGAGGCAAGGGACGCAAGGGCTTGCGGCGAGCACGGCCGTCCCGTCCACGGCCCGGGCAGGCTGTGGCCGTGGCCGAGACGGCCGGGGTATGAAAGGTGAGGAGTAGGTGCGACGCCGTCCCGGGAGACGTGCGGGAGATGCCACGAAGTCCACGCTTCCGCGGGTGAGAGCGTGAGAAGTCCTGGCTTCCGTGCGTGTTGCACAACACCACCGCGACGCTCGCTGGGTTGAGCCGCCTATGGCGCGCCTAACTCAGCGAGCGTCGATCTGGGTCCGACGGAACCGTCACGGAAGTCACGCAATCAGACAGAAGGCGCGTGGAAGTGCCCCCGGAGAAACACCGCACTCCCTCCGTCCTGGGCGTCTCATGGAGGTCACAGCCTGCCAGGACCTCCATGAGACGCCCGGGACGCCGAATCTCGGACGGCCGCGACGGCCGGCACAACAACCGCCGCGACCCTCCAAGCCACGAACCCTTAGTGGTTCGCCTGCACGTACCCCACGCCCGGGAACCCGAGCCGCTCCTTCACGGCTTCCGTCAGGTCGTACTCGCGACCGGCGACGTAGGGGCCGCGATCGATCACGGGGACGGTGATCGAGTGGCCGTTGTAGCGGAGCTTCACCATCGTTCCGCAGGGCAGCGTCTTGTTGGCGACGCCGAGGGTGCTTGGCTCGAGGGTGCCGCCGCAGGCGACGCCGTTGCCGTAGAGGCCAGGGCCGTAGTACGAGGCGCCCGCCAGGCGGTAGGAGGTCAGGTGGCGGACCTTGCTGTGGGAGGCACGCACCCGCTTGTCGCTGATGCCGTAGGCCGTCACGTCGTAGTTGCCGATGTCCGCCACGTCCCACCTGGCCTTGAAGGTGCCGTTGGACCTGGTGTGGACGGTGAGGACCTTGTGGTCGGTGCCGCCGAAGACGACCTTGACCTGGTGGCCGCCGCCGGGGCGGATCTTGCCTCGTACGGTGACGCCTTCGCCTGCCAGCACCGAGTGCTTGGAGACGTGCAGCGCAACGTGTGACTTGACCCGCTTATGCGTCTGGTGATGCCGCTGGTGGGACGGCTTCTGGTGGTCGGCATGGCCGGCCGCCGGGGACGCGCCGATCGAAAGCGCCAGGGCGGCGCCGATCACGGGCAGGGTGAATCGCATCGTGTGTTCACTCGCTTTCTGCCTGCCTACGGGGTTAGCTGACGGACTCACGGACCCCGGCGCTTCGGCCGACGTCCGTTACGGGTGATGAGCCACCCGATTCGCCCCGTGCCGCGGTCAGGAAAGTCGCCGCGGCAATTGGGTCCCCCGCTCCCCGTCGCGCGGTGGCAAGGGGACTCGGCAGATGGGTTCTTTCCTTTGTGGACTGAACACGCTAGGTACCCAAAGGGACCGCCCGTGTGAGCAGGCGCACACATTGCGCTAACCGCACGAAAACGTGCAGAGCGTCCCAAACCCCCATCCAGAGCCAAGAATTGCCCTCACACGGCCGAACACCGTGTGCGAAGATGATCGCGTGCCTAATGCGGACCGGCTGTCCGGGCTCGATTCCTCGTTCCTCCACATGGAGCGCGAGGGCGCCCACATGCACGTCGCCTCGACCATCATCTTCGAGGGGCCGGCGCCAACGCACGAGGAATTCCGCGACCACATCGCCTCGCGCCTGCACCTGGTGCCGCGCTTCCGGCAGAAGCTGCGCGATGTGCCGTTCGGCCAGGGCCGGCCGGTCTGGGTCGACGACCCGCACCTCAACCTCGAGTACCACGTCCGTCAGACCGCCCTCCCCGCCCCGGGCTCCGACGAGCAATTGCGAAACCTGGCGGCGCGGATCTTCTCCCAGCAGCTCGATCGGTCCAAGCCCCTGTGGGAGCTGTGGCTGGTCGAGGGGATGGCCGACGACCGCTTCGCGGTGGTCGGCAAGAGCCACCACGCGCTGGTCGACGGCGTCTCCGGCGTCGACATCACCACCGTGCTCTATGACCTGGACCGGGAACCGAAGGGCCCGCCCTCGACCCCGCCGCCGTGGCTGGCACGCCCCGAGCCGACCTCGACGCAGCTGCTCGCCGAAGCGCTGAGGGAGCGCCTCACCAGCCCACGTGAGATCGCCCGCGGCTTCCGCCACGCGCTGCGCGGCCCGCGCCAGGTGGTCACCGGGGCGGTCGCCACCACGAAGATGGCGGCGGCGAGCGTCCGCGCACCCTCCACCCCCTTCAACGTCGACATCGGCCCTCACCGCCGCTTCCAGATGACGCAGGCCCGGCTGACCGACCTGAAGCGCGTCAAGGACGCCCACGGCGGCACCGTGAACGACGTGATCCTCTCGATCGTCTCCGGCGCGATCGGCCGTTACCTACGCGCCCGGGGCCACGAGACCGACGGGATGACGCTGCGGGCGATGGTCCCGGTCTCGATCCGGGAGGCCGAAGAGCACGGCGCGCTCGGCAACCGGATCACGGCGATGATGGCGCCGCTGCCGGTCTGGTGTGAGGACCCGGTAGAGCGTCTTCACATCGTCACCGAGGAGATGGGCGACCTGAAGGCCTCCGGGCAGGCGGTCGGCGCCGAAATCCTCACCCGCCTCACCGACTTCGCGCCGACGACGATCGTCTCGCAGGCCGCCCGCCTACAGCCCGCCCAACGCTTCTTCAACCTGGTCGTCACCAACGTGCCCGGGCCTCAATTCCCGCTCTACGTCCTGGGACGGCAGATGGAGTCGATCTTCCCGATGGTGCCGCTGGCCCGCAAGCAGGCGCTCTGCATCGGGATCATGTCCTACAACGGACAGGTGAACTTCGGCCTGATCGGCGACTACGACGCGATGGCCGACCTCGACAGCTTCGCGCTCGACCTCGAGGCGGCGACCGACGAGGCGATCGGCACCGCGCCGCCCGCGCTCGTGCCGCCCGCCGTCAAGGCGGTCCCGTCGGGCAGCGACGCCTCTGCCGCGCCTAGCGGACGATCCGCGCGCTGATCGCGAACGGCGTCCCTTCGGTCAGGTATCGCCAGTCGAGTCGGCCGGCGCTGTAGCCCTCGGCGCGGGCGTCGGCGTTCACGACGACCGCCGTGATGCGCTCGTATCCACCAGGGTCGGGTAGCCGGGCGGTCAGCGTGCCGCCGGAGGACGAGTAGGCGATCGACCTGACGGTGCGGCCGTGCCGTTCGGAGCCCACCCGCCCGACCAGCGCCAGCCCTGACGCGATGCCCGCCGGCGCGGTGACCTGGACCTCGACTTCGTGACCGGCCCTCGCCGGGACGCCGAGCAGGGTGAAGGTGGTGTGGTTCAGGTGGCGGGTGAGTGGCGGCGCCCCGGGGTCCAGTGCCCCTTGGCGCGGCATGTCGGGATAGAGGTAGCTCTCGCGGAAGCCGATCCCGGTGCGCCACTCGGCGACGTCGGCGGCGAAGCGGGTGAAGTCGCGGCCGAAGCTCGAGGGGCCGGCGGCGCGGATCGCGTCTTCATCGGCGGCGACGGCGAATCCGGCGGGGCGGGCCGAGGCCGCGTCCGCCCACGCTTCGCGGATCAGTGCGCGCCCGTAGTGGCGGGCCAGCCACTCGTTCCAGACCGCACTCCCGTACATCTTCACCGAGTTCGCGGTCAGCGGCGTTTCCCAGAGCTTCACCCAGTGGCGGACGTAGCGGAGATAGTCGTCGATGCCGTTGTAGACCTGGTCCTCCATCCACACCGCCGTGGACTCGGCGAACCACGGGTCCTCGTCCGCGTCGTAGGCGAACTGGAGGATGTGGTTGTACTCGTGGGCGAAGGTCACCTTCAGGTCTCGTCCCTGGGTCGTGTGGGGGAACTCGAAGGGTTCGTAGTCGTTGTCGAGGACCAGGTAGCCGTAGAGGCGGCGCGGGGTCCGGCCGTCTCCGCGGGACTGGCCGCGGTCGGGCGCCGCGTAGCCGAACAACTGCGGCCCGATCTCGGCGAGGTAGACGTCGGTCTTTCCCAATCCGCCGCCGAGGGTCCCGTCGGAGAGCGGCTCGCGCCACCCGAGCTTGTCGTTCTCGACCCGATGGACGTTTTCGGCTACTGCCAGCACCCGTGTGACGTAGTCGGGCACCCCATCGCCGTCGGCGTCCTTCAAGGGGGGCGCGTCGAGGCCCTGGTCTACCCAGTGGATGCAGAAGTGCTCGCCGCAGAGAGGCGACTCGGGTGCTTCCGGCACCGTGTAGGAGTTGCGTCCCGGGGGCACCGTCTCCCCCGGCCGTTCGAACGGTTTTGAACCGTGGGCGAGGGTGGGTACACCCAGGAGAGCCACGGCGAGGGCAGCGACGAAGACGGCTGAGCGGCCCGAACGCATCGCGGCACCCTAGTGCCGCTTCCTAAACAGAAATACTGCAAGGCCCGAATGCGAATAGCTCTCTGCCAGATCAACCCGACCGTCGGTGACGTCGACGGAAACGCCGCCAAGATCGCCGCCTGGATCGAGCGCGCCCGCGACGCCGGCGCCGAGCTGGCGATCTTCCCCGAGCTTTGCGTGCCCGGCTACCCGGCGGAGGACCTCTACCTGAAGCGCCACTTCCTCGCCGCGAACGTGGCGGCGGTCGAGGAGCTCGCCAAGGGCGTCGAACCTGGCATCACGGTGCTGATCGGCTTCGCCGAGCCCGCCGAGGGCGGCGGCGACTACCGCCACGCCTACAACTCCCTCGCCGTCCTCGCCGACGGCGCCGTGCAGCACGTCTACCGCAAGAACCGCCTGCCGAACTACTCCGTCTTCGACGAGCAGCGCTACTTCATCCCGGGAGAGGCCGCCGACGCGACCGAGGTGGCCGGGACGCGCGTCGGCCTGACCATCTGCGAGGACGTCTGGTCCCCGGGCGGCCCCGGACAGGCGGCGGCCGACGCGGGCGCGCGGATCGTCGCCAACCCCTCCGGCTCCCCCTACCACCGCGGCAAGGGGCACGAGCGCGAAGAGATGTTCGGCGAGCGGGCGCGCGAATACGACTCCTACTTCGCCTTCGTCAACCTGGTCGGCGGCCAGGACGAACTCGTCTTCGACGGGCAGAGCTTCTTGCTCGCGCCCGACGGCAGCGTGCTGGCGCGGGCGGCGCAGTTCGACGAGGACCTCGTGGTCGTCGACGTCCCGCTGGAGGACGGCGCGCCGGCGCCATCGGCCGAGCCGCTGCCGGACCTCGACGAGGTCTACGGGGCGCTTGTGCTCGGTCTCCACGACTACGTCGAAAAGAATGGCTTCCGCCACGTCGGCCTGGGGATCTCCGGTGGTATCGACTCGGCGCTGGTGGCGATTCTCGCGGTCGACGCAGTAGGCCCCGAGCGGGTCTCGATGGTCGTCATGCCCTCGCCGCATTCGAGCGAGGAGACGCAGGACGACGCCCGCCAGATCGCCCGCAACCTTGGCACGGAGCTACTCGACTTCCCGATCGAGCCGATGATGGACGGCTACGCGGAGGCGCTCGGCGACGTGCTCGACGGGCTGGCGGCCGAGAACATCCAGGCGCGGATCCGCGGCAACCTGATGATGGCCCTCTCCAACCGCAACGGCTGGCTGGTCCTCACCACCGGGAACAAGAGCGAGATGTCGGTCGGCTACGCGACCCTTTACGGCGACATGGCGGGAGGCTTCGCGGTGATCAAGGACGTGCCGAAGACGCTCGTCTACCAGCTGGTCGAACGCCGCAACGAACGGGCGGGCCGCGAGCTGGTCCCGGCCGCGGTGATCGAGCGCCCACCATCCGCCGAGCTGCGCCCCGACCAGCTCGACAGCGATTCGCTGC
Organism: Actinomycetota bacterium; assembly: GCA_018268605.1. Taxonomy (GTDB): domain Bacteria; phylum Actinomycetota; class Thermoleophilia; order Solirubrobacterales; family 70-9; genus VAYN01. The sequence goes on from JAFDWG010000349.1 coordinate 16,973, forward strand.
CCGACTACGACCTTCTCGACCGCATCCTCGAGGCCTACGTCGAGCGCGATCAGGGCAGCGGCGAGATGGTCGCGGCCGGGCTCCCCGCCGAGATCGTCGACGAGGTGATCCGCCTGGTCGACCGCGCCGAGTACAAGCGCCGCCAGGCGGCTCCCGGCATCCGCATCACGCCCAAGGCCTTCGGCCGGGACCGCCGATTGCCGATCACCAACCGCTTCGGCGGTTAGACGCCGGGAGCCTTCTCCGCGGCGGGCCGCACGGCCATCGTCATCTTTGCCAGCGCGCAGAGGCGCCGGTCGTCGTCGAGGACCTCGGCCTCCCAGACCCAGGTGGTGCGGCCGCGATGACGGGCCACGGCACGACATTCGGCGTAGCCCGCACTGACCGGGCGCAGGATGCTGACCTCGATCGCCTGGCCGAGGCAGATGTTGCCGTCCTCGTGGACGGCGACCGCGGTGGCGTAGGAGCAGAGGCTCTCGATCAGGGTCGAGTAGACGCCGCCATGCATCAGGCCGTAGGGCTGGCGCAGCTCGTCGCGCATCTCGATCCGCGCCCGCGCGTCGTCGGGGTCCAGAGATATCCACTCCGTACCGATATAGGTGTCGAAGTTCGACTCGGCCACGGGCTCTTTCTTAACGGTTCCCTCGCTCCCCATGGCCGGGGAGCCTATTAGGGTTCCCCGGGGTGGCGCTGACCGACGAGCAGAATGCGATGCTGCGCCTGCTGGCGCAGGGCGAGCAGGGCTATGCAGACATCGCGGCCTTGATGGGGCTGAGCGAGGACGAGGTCCGCGCCAAAGTGGTCGGCGCGCTGGCCCAGCTGCAGGCCGAAGGAAAGCCCGCGCCAGACGTCCCGCCACCGATCCCAGGGGGCGCGCACCCCGCCGCGGAAGCTGCCCCGCCGGAGCCCGAGCCGGTCCCGGAGCCGCTCGTCGAGCCGCCCGCCGCCGCGGAGCCGGAGCCCGTGGTGGCCGATGCGGTCGCCCCGAGCCCTGAAAAGCCGACTGCCGCGCCGGAACCGTCGGTCGCCCCGGCCCCTGCGGGGCCCAACGATCGTAAGCCCGCTCCCGGGCGCACCGTCACGCTTCCGACCGGCGGCCGCGCCTGGCTCCTCGGCGCCGGGGGCATCGCGGCGATCGCGATCATCGTCGTCGTGATCCTGCTCATCTCGGGCGGCGGCAGCTCTTCCAGCAGCACCTCGACCGAAGCCTCGACGCCGACCGCGGAAGAAAGCAAAGCCGAAACCGCGGCCGAAGAAAGTGCCAAACCGGCGACCGAAGCCAAACTGAAAGCCGTCGACGGATCGGAAGCCGAAGGCTTCGCCTCCTTCGGCCGGGTGAAGAACAAACTGGCACTCCAGGTCGAAGCGACCGGCCTGACGCCGACCACCGCGAGCAACTCCTACGCGATCTGGCTCGCCCGGAACCCGCAGAAAATGATCCCCTTGGCCTCGACGGCGGTCAAAGGCACCGGCAAAGCCGCAGGCGTGATCGCCGCCCAGTTCGAAGTCCCGCTGGAAGTGCTCGGCTACCTCGCGAGCGGCACCTTCGACCAGATCGCGATCACGA
>JAFDWG010000034.1 GCA_018268605.1 Actinomycetota bacterium
GTGCAGGCGGGGAGCGGCCGCGGAGACCCATCGACCGAGACCATGCACGCGCGGCAGGCGCCGAAGGGGGCCTGGCGCTCGTCGAAGCAGAGGGTCGGGACCCAGCGGCCGGCCGCCTGGGCGGCCTCGAGGATCGTCGCGCCGGGGGCGACCTCGACCGTGAGCCCGTCGATCGTGACGCGATTGGCGTCCGGGAGAGCCTCGACCGTGGCCTCGCTCATCGCAGTCCCAGCTCCTCGGGGAAGTGTGTGAGCAGGCTGCGCATCGGCGCCGGGATGCCGCTGCCGTGGGCGCAGAGGCTGCCGAGCTCGAGCGTCTCCAGCAGCGCCTCGAAGCGGGCGCGGTCGACCGGGCCGTCGGCGGCGAACTCCTCGTAGGCGCGGCGCATCCCGATCCGACAGGGGAAGCACTTGCCGCAGCTCTCGTCGGCGCCGAAGCGCAGCAGGTGGCGGGCGACGTCGCGCATGTCGGCGGTCTCGTCGAAGGCGAGGATCGAGCCGTGGCCGACCATGCAGCCGACCGCGGCGAGGGCGTCGAAGTCGAACGCGGTGTCGAGCAGTGACGCGGGGAGGATGCCGCCGAGCGGGCCGCCGATCTGCACGGCCTTGATCGTGTGGCCGTCGCGCAGCCCGCCGGCGACGTCCTCGCAGAGCTCCCGCGCGGTCATCCCGAAGGGGACCTCGTAGACGCTCGGGCGGGCGAAGCGCTCGTTGAAGCAGACGAGCTTCGAGCCGGCCGTCTCGGAGTCGGGGCTGAGCGCGCGGTAGGCGTCGGCGCCGCGGGCGGCGACGAAGGGGATGTTGGAGAGCGTCTCGACGTTGTTGACGACGGTCGGCATCCCGTAGACGCCGCGCTCGGCCGGGAACGGGGGACGGGCGGATACGGTGCCGCGCAGTCCCTGGACGCAGGCGAGGAGCGCGGTCTCCTCGCCGACGACGTAGGAGCCGGCGCCCTCGATGATCGTCACGTCGAAGCTGAAGTCGGAGCCGAGGATGGCGTCGCCGAGGAGGCCCGCCTCGCGCGCCCGGGCGGCTGCCGCCTCCAGGGCCGGCTTCGAGGCCGGGTACTCGGAGCGGCAGAGGACGAAGCCGTGAGCGGCCCCCACGGCATATCCGGCCAAGGCCATCCCCTCCAGCAGCAGCTCGGGACTGCGCTCCATCAGGTACTTGTCGATGTAGGAGCCGGGGTCGCCCTCGTCGCCGTTGGCGACGACGAACTTCTCCTCGCCGGCGGCTTTCGCGGCGAAGGCCCACTTGGCGCCCGCCGGGAAGCCCGCTCCTCCGCGTCCCCGCACCTCGGCGGCCTCGACCTCGGCGAGAAGGGCCTCGCGGCCGAGGACGTCGAGCGCGCGGCGCAGGCCCGCCCAGGCGCCGGGATCGTCGGGCCGGGACGAGGGCGGCCGGGTGAGGACAGGCTCGGGGAGGATGCTCTCCCAGTCGGGCTCCGCGGCCGGGCGGCTCTCGCCGGCGAGGGCGCGCTCGATCGCCCCGTCGCCGGCGTCGACCTCGTCCCCCACCCGGACCGCGGGGGATGAGTGGCAGAAACCGAGGCAGACGGTCTCGGCGAGGGAGACGGAGCCGTCGGCGCTGCGCTCCCCTGGCGCCAGGCCGTCAAGTCCCGCGCTCAGCTCCTCGACCGGGCGCTCGCCGGCGGCGACGAAGCAGGCGGTCCCGGTGCAGACGCGGACGTGGCGCTCGCCGCGCGGCGCCAGCAGGTCGTCGTAGAAGGTGGAGACGCCGTAGACGGCCGCCTCCGGCAGGCCGGAGAGCTCGGCGGCGCGTCGGCGGTCGTCGTCGGTCACCTCGCCGTGGTCGTCCATCGCGTCCTTCAGCACCTCGAGCGCGGTGGGAGCATCGACCGCGTGGTGGCGCCTGATCAGCTCGACGAGGTTGCGTGACACGGCCTTGAGGCTAGGCCAGGGGCGGCGTCCCGTCCAATTCGGAGGGCCTTCCGATCGATAAGCAACGTTTATCGTTCTGGCAGGTGAACGTCAGGCAACTCGAATACCTGGACGCGCTCGCGCGGGAGCGGAGCTTCCGTCGCGCCGCGGAGGAGTGCAACGCCTCGCAGCCGGCCGTCTCGATCGCGATCGCGAAGCTCGAGGGGGAGCTCGGCCTCGAGCTGATCCATCGCCACCGCCGCGAAGCCGTGCTCACCGCGCCCGGCGAGGCCCTTGTCCGCTGGGCCCGGGAGGCGCTCGCCGCGGTCCGCGGGTTGACCGAGGAAGCGGGGCGCTTCGCCGGCGTCCTCACCGGGCGGTTGCGGCTCGGGGTCATCCCGACGGCCCTTCCTGCGGTGGCCGGGATCACCAAGGAGCTCCTCTCCGCCCATCCCGACATCCGCCTCGAGATCCGCTCGCTGACCTCGGACGAGATCGTCGACGAGCTGGCCTCGTTCCGGATCGACGTCGGGCTCACCTACCTTGACAACGAGCCGCTCGGCGCCGTCACGCCGATCCCGGTCTACGAAGAGGGCTACCTCTACCTGACCGCCGAGGACCTGCCGGGCGAGAGCGTCCGCTGGGGGGACCTCGACGGCGGGCGGCTCTGCCTGCTGACTCCGGACATGCAGAATCGGCGGATCGTCGAGGCGGCCTTGCGGCGGAGCGGCGCCGAGGTCACCGCGGTGGTCGAGACGAACTCGATCTCGGCGTTGATCTCCTATGTGCGGGCGGGTTGGCCGAGCATCGTGCCGGATGCCTGGGTGGCGCTCTACGGGGTGCCCGAGGGGATGTCCGCGGTGCCGCTGGTGGCGCCGGAGATGTCGCATTCGGTCGGGCTCGTCACGCGGGTGACCGACCTGCCACAGCCCCTGGTGAAGGCGTTCGTCGAGAGCCTCGACCCGCCTCGGGTACCGTCCTCTCCCTGAATGGCCCCCCCGATCGCCATCGATGCGGCGCGCCGTGAGGTGCTGGCGCGCGTGCGGCCGACTGCGGCCGAGGAGGTCGCGCTGGATGACGCCTTGGGACGACGGCTGGCGGCCGACGCGGTCGCCGAGGGGCCGTTCCAGCCGTTCGACAACTCGGCGATGGACGGGTTCGCGGTGCGGGCCGAGGACCTGGCCGGGGCGGGCGACGGCGTGCCGGTCGCGCTGGACGTGGTCGACGAGTCGCGCGCCGGGCACCCGGCCGGCCGGGTGCTCGCGGCCGGTGAGGCGATCGCGATTTCGACCGGTGCGGTGCTCCCGTCGGGCGCCGACACGGTGGTGCGCGTGGAGGACACCGAGCGGGAAGCCGACCCCGACGCGCCGACCGGTCCCGATGCCGCTTTCCGTCCGTGGGTTGGGCGTGTCCTGGTCCGCGTCGCCCCTTCGCTCGGCGCCAACGTCCGTCGCGCCGGCGAGGACATCGCGGCGGGGGAGACCGTGCTGCGGGCGGGAGCGGAGCTCGGGCCGGCGGAGCTCGGGGCGCTGGCGACGATCGGGCTCGACCCGGCCCCGGTCCACCGGCGCCCACGGGTCGCGGTGGTCACGAGCGGGGACGAGCTGAGGGGGCCGGGCGAGCCGCTCGGGCCGGGCGCGATCCGGGACTCGAACTCGCGCACGGTGCCGGGGCTGGCGCGCCTCGCCGGGGCCGACGTCGTCTCGGTCGATTGGGCGCCGGACGAGCCGGAGGCGACGCGGGCCGCGCTCGGGCGAGCGCTGGATGCCGACGTGGCGATCGTCTGCGGCGGCGTCTCGGTCGGCGAGCACGATCACGTCAAGGCGGCGCTGGCGAAGCTCGGCGCCGAGGAGATCTTCTGGCGGGTCGCGCTCAAGCCGGGCGGGCCGACCTGGTTCGGGACGCGCGGCGGGACGCTCGTCTTCGGCCTACCGGGGAACCCGGTGTCGGTGATGGTCACCTTCCTCACCTTCGTGCGCCCGGCGCTGATCTCCATGGCGGGTGGGGACCCGGCGACGCGGCGGGTGACGGCGCGGCTCGGGGCCGCCTACGAGAAGCCGACCGACCGCGCCCACGCGGTCCGCTGCCGGCTCGAGTTGGACGAGCGCGGCTGGGTCGCCTGGCCCCTGCCTCGGCAGGGGTCTCACGTCCTCACCTCGATGCTGGCCGCGGATGCCTTGGCGCTGGTGCCGGCCGACAGCGCCGGGCTCGCTGCCGGGGACGCGGTGGAGGTCGAGCTTCTCGACCGCTCTACCATGGGCCGATGACCGTCACGGTCCGTCTATTCGCGATCTTGCGCGAGCGCGCCGGGCGCGACTCGGTGGAGATCGAGCTGCCCGAGGGCGCCACCGTCGCGGACGCGTTCGAGCGCCTCGCCGCCGCGCCGGGCCTCGGAGAGCTGGTCGAGCGCCTGCCGCTGCGGATGGCCGTCAACCGCGAGTACGCGGGGGAGGGCACGCGGATCGCCGCCGGCGACGAGCTGGCGCTGATCCCGCCGATCAGCGGTGGCGCGGCCGGGCGGACCCGGGCGCGGGTCACCGAGGAGCCGCTGGACGCCGCCGAGCTCTCGCGCTGGGTCGGGGACCCCGCGGCGGGCGGCATCGTCACCTTCCAGGGGGTGACGCGCGAGGTCGCGAGCCTCGACTACGAGGCCTACCAGGAGATGGCCGAGGAGCGGATCGCCACGATCCTCACCGAGTGCGCCGAGCGCCATGAGCTGCTGGCGGCCGCCGCCGAGCACCGGATCGGCCCCGTACCGCGCGGCGAGCCTGGCGTGGTCGTCGCCGTCTCCGCCGGGCACCGCGAGGAAGCGTTCGCCGGCGCGCGCGAGGCGATCGACCGGATCAAGGCCGAGGCACCGATCTGGAAGCGCGAGCTGGACACGTCGGGCGCCGGGACCTGGGTCGACGGCCAGGCCGCCCCGGAGGCTCTGCGTTGACGGGCCGAAAACCTGCCTATATGGCTGGTTTTCGGCCCGTCAACATCGGGGGCGGGTCGTGGGTGAGCTGACGCATCTCGGGGACGACGGGCGGGCGCGGATGGTCGACGTCGGGGGGAAGGCCACGAGCGAGCGGCGGGCGGTGGCGCGGGCACGGCTGCGGATGGCTCCCGATACGGCCCGGGCGGTGGTGCGCGGGGACGGTCCCAAGGGCGAGGTGCTCGGGGTGGCGCGGATCGCGGGCGTCCAGGCCGCCAAGCAGACCTCGACACTGATCCCACTCTGTCACCCGCTGCCGCTGTCGTTCGTCGACGTGGTCGCCACCGTCGACGTCGAGGCCGGCCTCGTGGAGCTGTCGGCCGAGGCGCGCACGGTCGGCCAGACCGGGGTCGAGATGGAGGCGATGACCGCCGCCTCGGTCGCCGCGCTGACCGTCTATGACATGGTCAAGGGCTTGGAGCGCGGGGTCGCGATCGAGTCCGTCGTCCTCGTCTCCAAGAGCGGCGGGCGCTCCGGCGAGTGGCGGCTCGAGGACGCGAAGCCCGACTTCCCCGCCGACTGATGCGGGCGGCGCTCCTCACCGTCTCGACCTCCAAGGCGCGCGGCGAGGGAGAGGATGAGAGTGGCGCGCGGCTGGCCGAGCTCGTCGCCGAGCTGGGAATGGAAGTCGCGGCGCGGGAGGTCGTGCCGGACGAGCAGGCGACGATCGAGGCGCGCCTGACGCACTTCTGCGATGAGCTCGGGGTGGCGCTGGTGCTGACCAGCGGGGGCACCGGGATGACCGTCGACGACGTGACGCCGGAGGCGACGCTCGCCGTGGTCGAGCGCCAGGCGCCGGGGATCGCCGAGGCGATGCGCGCCGCCTCCCGTCCCCACACCGGCAACTGGATGCTCTCGCGCGGGGTCGCCGGCACTCGCGGCCGCACCCTGATCGTCAACTTCCCGGGCAGCCCGCGCAGCATCGGCCAGTGCGGGGAGGCGATCGCGGGTGCGCTCCCGCACGCCCTGGCGCTCCTTTCCGGCGAGCGGTCCCGACACCGGTGACCGGGTACCGTCTCCCTATGCCCCTCGAGGACGCGCACGGCCGCCTCGTCTCCGACCTGCGGGTCTCGGTGACCGACCGCTGCAACTTCCGCTGCCGGTATTGCATGCCCGCCGAGGGGATGCCGTGGATCCCGCGCGAGGAGATCCTCTCCTTCGAGGAGATCGAGCGGCTGGTGCGAATGCTGGTCGGCCTCGGGGTGCGGGACGTGCGGCTGACCGGCGGCGAGCCGCTGGTGCGGCGCGAATTCCCGGCGCTGGTCGGGCGGCTGCGGGCGATCGATGGGATCGAGGACCTCTCGCTGACCACCAACGGCTACCTCTTGGGCGCGCAGGCGGCCGACCTCGTCGCCGCCGGGATCGATCGGGTGAACGTCTCGATCGACAGCCTCGCCCGCGGGCGCTTCTTCGAGATCACCCGCCGCGACGCGCTGGACCGCGTGATGGCGGGCCTCGACGCGATCGCCTCCTTCCCGCAGGTGAGCCCGGTGAAGGTGAACGCCGTGCCGATGCCTGGCTTCGGTCGTGACGACGTCCTGCGCTTCTGCGCGCTCGCGCGCGAGCGCGGCTTCCAGGTCCGCTTCATCGAGTTCATGCCGCTCGACGGCGACCGCTCGTGGCGCTCCGAGGAGGTGCTGACCGGAGCCGAGGTGCGGACGATGATCGAGGAGGTCCACCCGCTGGCCGAGCGCCCGCGCGAGCCGCACTCGACCGCGCGCGTCTTCGACTTCGCCGACGGGCGCGGGGAGATCGGCTTCGTCAACCCGGTGTCGGAACCGTTCTGCGCCGACTGCAACCGCCTGCGCCTGACCGCCGACGGCAAACTGCGGACCTGCCTCTTCTCCCTGCACGAGACCGACCTGCGCGACCCACTGCGGGCGGGCGCCGACGACGCCGAGCTGGGCCGGATCGTCCGTGACGCGGTCTGGCGCAAGGAGCTGAAGCACCGGATCGACGAGCCCGGGTTCCGGCCGCCGGCCCGGACGATGAGCGCGATCGGCGGCTAGCGTGGCCGAGGACGCGTTGACGCGCGAGGAGTGGGTGCGGGCGTTCTGCACCGAGCTCGGCGTCGACGCGCCGACGGCTGAGGAGGAAGAGCAGCTGCTGGAGCTCGCCTCGATCGCCGCCCACTCCTCCGAGCGACCGGCCGCGCCGCTTGCATGTTGGGCGGCGGGGAAGACCGGGCGCGCCCCCGGCGAGCTGCGGGATATCGCGCGGCGGATCAACCCGGCTTAGGGCCGGACGGTGCGATGAGACGCCCAGGACGCGAGGGTTCCGTGTGAATTCGAACGGTCAGGAATTACCACGCAAGCTCTTGCGGTGTTCGAAAATCGCCGTATAGGCGGATAAGGAACAGCGCAGCTTCCTGACCGTTCGGGGGCGAGCCCTTGCGTCCCTTGCCTGGGACTACTGCACCCGCTCCGCGCCCGTGTAGATGTTCGTCTGCCCCCGCCGCGTGAAGCCCGCCAGGGTCATGTTGCGGTCGGCGGCGAGCTCGATCGCGAGGCTCGAGGGGGCGCCGACGCCGATCAGGATCGGCGCGCCGGCGACGGCGGCCTTCTGGACCAGCTCGAAGGACAGGCGGCCGCTGACGCAGAGGACGTTGGCGGCGAGGGGGACGAGGCCTTCGAGGAGCGCTCGTCCGACGACCTTGTCCATCGCGTTGTGCCGGCCTACGTCCTCGCGCGCGATCAGGAGGCGGCCGGTCGGGTCGAAGAGGCCGGTCGCGTGGACGCCGCCGGTCAGCTCGAAGGCCGGTTGCTCGAGGCGGTCGGGGAGGGAGGCGAGGAGGGAGCGCTCGATGGTCGGGCCGGAGCCGAGGGCAGAGCTCGCGACCGCGACCTCCTCCAGCGCCCCCTTCCCGCACACCCCGCACGAGGAGGTTGTGTAGAAGCGACGCTCGCCGGGGTCGCGGAGGAGCGGCCCGGCGACTTCGATCGTATTGAGGGCGAAGTCCTTGGTGAGGCCGACCGGGCGCGGGCCGTCGATCAGCCCCTCGCCGAAGAGGAAGCCGAGCGCCAGCTCCTCGTCGTGGCCGGGGGTGCGCATGGTGACGCTCAGCGGACGGCCGTCGACGCGGATCTCGAGCGGCTCCTCGACCGCCACCGCGTCGCGCTCCCCGTCGCGCTCCACCACGGTCCAGGCCGCGTGGGCGCCGGGCTTCGGATCCTCATGCCGCGGGAGCGCCATGGGGCGAGGGTACCTCGCGGCCGGGCCGCGCGAGACGGCCCGGCCGCACACGGTGCCTACATCGCGCCGCAGCCCCTACCGGCAGCTTTGAGGGCGGCTTTCGCCCAGGATGCGCTTGCCGCGCAGGCGGACAGCGCGGAGGCGGCACCGGCGGGAGATCGGGGGAGGCGCGGGGTCATCTCGAAGGAGACGGGTACCGGCATGGCATGGATACCCCTGAAGCACCCGAGGCGTCGGCGGTGTCGGAGCAGCGGACGTCGGTCCTGTCGGAGATATCCCGCGAAATGGTGCGGCTCTATAAGGAACTGTTCGGCCGTGGGCCGACGCGGGCGCGGACCGATTTCGCCGGTCCGGACGTGGTCGTGTCGACGCTCGAAAACACCTTCACGCCGGCCGAGCAGAGGCTGGCGGAGATGGGCGAGGACCAGCGACTGCGGGACACGCGGATGTACTTCCAGTCCGCCACCGACGACGAATTCCGGGCGGTGATCGAGCGGATCCTCGGCCGTAAGGTGCGTGCGTTCAACAGCGCGATCGACACCAAGGTGGACGTCTGCGTCGAGGTGTTCCACCTCGAGCCGCGCGCCGACGTCTAGTCGCCCACTCCCTGCGCCGCCAGTCCCGACATCGCCTCGCGGCGATCGTCGAAGACGACGCCGTCGCCGGTCAGGCCGGTGATCGCGAGGACGCGGAGGACCTGGTCGGAGGGGCTGTGGATGGCGACTCGCCCGCCGTCGCGCCGGGCGAGGAGCACGGCCGCGATCCCGGTCGAGTCGATGAACGTGCACTCGCTGAGGTCGACGAGGACCGGGCGGCCCCGGGCGGCGGTGATCCGCTCCGTGAGGCGATCGACGACCGAGAGGTCCAGCTCACCCTCGACCTTCAGCTCCTGGAACTCGCCGTCCAGATCGCGCTCGGTGAGACGGAAGACGGAAACCTCGGCCCCGGAGCGATCCGGAGCCGGGGAGCTGGGCGGGCCTTCTAGGCCAGGGGACATGACACCTCCGATGGGGATTCAACGGTGGAGTCCGCGGTCGGGGCCTCGGCCCGGATCGCGTGCCTCTCTGGTCTGTAGGACGACCCGTGAGCATGCTCACGGGGCGCCACCGCCAGTCTACTCGCGTTCGGGCGCCTCCTCGCCCGGCCAGGCTCCGGTGGCGCCGGCGAATGCGCGGCGGGCACCGTGATCGGTGAGGCCTTTGACGAGGCGGAAGATCGCCCCCTCGACCAGCAGCGCGGCGATCAGCTTCGGCCAGGAGAACTTGCGATGTTCCGGGCTCGGCGGCTCTTCTTCGTCGACCAGGCTCCACACTTTCTCGAAGATCTTCTGGCCGACGATGCCGGCCAGAAGACCCAGGAGGACGCTGAACGGGGTAAAGACGAACTTCACGAGACGCTCCCGCCGCCGGTGGCGCCGACCTCGTCGGAGCCGCCACTCTCCTCGCTGCCGGCGATCTCCTCACCGAGCGCCTTCGCCGAGCCGAGGACCTTGTTGCGGAAGTCCTCGTTCGTCGCCACGAGGATGCCCGCGCCCGCGGCCGCCGCGCCGATGACGAGGAGGACGACGTTGCGCCCGGTCCGTTTCGGCTTCTTGCGACCGGACGCGAGCGCCGCGGTGCCCTCGTCGATCGCCGCGATCGCGGCCTCGACCTGCCGCCGGATCTTCCGGTCCTTCGAGGGCTTGACGCGGCGCTTGCCCGCGCGCTCGTAGGCTTCGCGCAGCTTCTCCGCGCCTTCCTGCAGGTTTTCGCGGGCGTAGCTGTTTTCGAGCAGCTCTTCGGCGATCGGCTTCAGGGTGCTCGGGATCTTGGTGGGATTCGGTGCCATGGTTCCTCCGTCGGTGTGGGGGTGGGGGGTCAGGTGGTCTCTTGCTGCTTGGGCTCGTCGCGCGGTTCCAGCTGGATCTCCTCGTCGGCGCGCGGGCGGCCTTCTTCGAGCTCCAGGCTGCGCTCTCGCTCGGCGTTCAGCTCGTGGCCGAAGAGGATCGCCAGGTTCGAGATCCAGAACCAGACGAGCAGGGCGATCAGGCCACCGAGCGTGCCATAGGTCTTGTTGTAGGAGCCGAAGTTGGACACGTAGAAGGCGAAGAGGGCGGAGGCGACGATCCAGACGACGATCGCCACCAGGCTGCCGGGCGTCACCCATTTGAAGCCGCGCAGCTTCACGTTCGGCGAGGCGTAGTAGAGGACGGCCAGCATCAGCAGGAAGACGAGCGCCATCACCGGCCACTTGGCGATGTTCCAGACGTCGACCGCGGTCTGGCCGATGCCGAGCGGCCCGGCGACAGCTTCGACGACGGGGCCGGTGAGGACGAGCGAGACGGCCAGCAGCGCCAGCAGGACGATCATGCCCAGCGTGACCAGGAGCTGCAGCGGGCGCAGCTTCCAGAACGGGCGACCCTCCGGCGTCTCGTAGATGACGTTCGACGCGCGCATGAACGCGCCGGTGTAGCCGGACGCCGACCAGACCGAGGCCGCCAGGCCTCCGATCAGCGCGAGCCCGGCGGTGCCACTCGATTCGGTGATCGACTTGATCGGCCCTTCGAACGTTTCCGCGGCCGATTTGGGACCGATTTCGCTGATGATTTCGGTCAGGCTCCCGGTGGTCGACGTGGGATCGCCGAAGATGCCGATCAGGGACACCATCGCGATCAGCGCGGGGAAGAGGGACAGCAGGCCGTAGTAGGTCAGCGCGGCCGCCCAGTCGGTCATGTTGTCCTCCTGGAACTCCTTCGCCGTGCGCTTGATCGTCGGCCACCAGCTGGTGCCGGCGTCGGTCCCTTGGGGGGCGTAGTCGGCCCGCGGGCCGGCCGCGCGGTCGCGGAACTCGACGTTGGAGTCGGTCGGGTCCGGTCGGTCGGTCATCACCGTCGTCGTCTCCAGATCAGGAAGAGGATGAGGACGATCGCGCCGCCGATGACAAACGGTCGCGGGTCCTGCTTCGCCCTCGTCTGCACCTGTTGCGCGGCGGCCCGGGCCTGCTGCGCCGCCTCCTGCGGCGATTCCGGCGCCGCCGCTTTGGCCTCCTCGAGCTTGGCCTGCGCCTGCTCTTTGACCTCGTCGGCTTTGGCTTTGGCCTGCTCTTTGACGTCCTCGACCTTCGCCTTGGCCTGGGCTTTGACGTCGGTCTTCTCGGCCAGAGCTTCGACCGTGTCGCCGAGCTCCTCGCGCGTCCTGTCGATCTCGGCGCGGATCTCCTCCGGCGAGCGTTCCTCGGTGCTCATGCTCTTCCCTCCTTGGCGCGGATCTTCGCTTCCTGCACGTCCTCTTTGACGGTGTCGATCGTCTGTCGCGGCACCGGTGGCGTCGCTTCTTCGACTTTCGACTTCCCCATCAGCGCCATGACCCCGGCGATCGCGGCGAGGACGACGGTGACGATCAGCGCCGCCAGCCAGGCGGTCATCGCCGTCGCCAGCAGCAGGATCGCGGTGGCGACCAGGGCGCCGAGGGCGAGGATGCCGACGACGGCGGCGCCGCCGAAAGCGCCCGCTCCCACGCCGATCTTCCTGCCTTTGATCGACAGCTCGGCTTTCGCCAGCTCGACCTCCTGCTGGGCGAGGCGCGTGGCCTGGTCGCTCAGCTGTCTGGTCAGTTCGGCGATCGACCGGTCTTGCGAATCGGTGCTCATGGGCTCCTCCGAGTCGGGGGGTGGACGGGTCACACCCAGTACCCAATGGCGCGGCACCTACCCCCAGTCGACCGCCTCGGCCTCGACCAGCTCGGCGCCCATGTTGCGTTCCATCAGGCGCAGGGCGGCGTCGCCGAGGTCGTCGTAGATGGCGGCGACCGCGTCGGTCGGGATGACGACGTCGAAGTGGCGCACGTAGGCGTCCAGGGCGCTGTAGAGGATGCACTGCTCGGTGACCTGGCCGCAGAAGACGAGGCGTCCGACGCCCATCTGGTCGAGGAGGTACTCGAGCGGGGTCTCGTAGAAGGTGCTGTGGCGGGCCTTGACGACGAAGGACTGGCCCTCGATGGGGAGGATCGGCTCGACCAGGTCGGGCCGCTTGCCGTTCATCGCCGAGCGGGCGAGCTCCTCCGAGGAGGAGTTCCAGTCGCCGTAATTGTCGTTGACGTAGACGACCTGGGCGTCGGCCTCGCGGGCGCGGCGCAGCAGGTCTTCGACGCCGGGGAGGGCTCCCTCGACGCGCTCGGCCAGCTCCTCGGCCTCCGGGTGATCGTAGGGGTTCAGCATGTCGACGACGATGAGGGCCGTGGCCCCCTCGTCGTCGTCGTGCCGGCGCCGCCTGGTCTCGCGCCGCTCCATGCTCACTCCTCGTCCGGATCCTCCTCGGCGGCGAGGCCGAGCGAGATCTCCCGCACTTCGGACTCGTGCCGTTCCTGGATCGGCAGGGCGAAGTCGACCAGCTCCTGGACCCGGGACTCGCGGGCCTTCTCGTTCACTTTCGCGAGGATCTTCCAGTGGCCGACCTCGCCCGCCTCGGCCATCGTCAGGAACTCGAAGCCGTCGAGCTCGTCGGACTCCTCGTCGAGGTAGATGTCGAGGAAGGCCTTGCCCTCCTTCTTCGTTTCCGCGGCCTTGTCGAGGATCGCCGTCTTCTTGCCGTCGCGCTCGCCCGCGACCTCTTCGCAGCGGCGTTCGGTCTCTTCGGCCTCATCGCGCATCGTCCGCAGCGCCTGCGCGATCTCGGTCTGGTCGTCGTCGAGCAGCCCCTCGACTTTCTTGGTCGCGTCGGCGGCCGCCGCGGCAAGCCCGGTCACCTCGGCGAGCTTCTCCTCCAGCGTGGTCAGATCGGCCATCTTCATCTCCTCCTCGATCGGGGACGGTTACGGCCCGATCGGTACCCGGCCGGCGGCGGCGATAACTGCGCCGGGCAGCCGTTTCGCGGCTCTGCGTCAGAAGCCGAAGAGGCGGCGGGCACGCTCCCGTCTGAGCGCCGCCGTCGCGGCGTTGCCCCCGGCGCCGCCGTGGAGGCCGCCGCCGGGGTGGGCCGAGGCGGAGGCGAGGTAGAGGCCGTCGACCGGCGTCTGGGGTCGGCCGGTTCCGGGGTAGGGACGGAAGATCGCCTGCTGGTGGACCTGGGCGGTGCCGCCATTGATCGCGCCGCCGACGAGGTTGCGGTTTGTGCGCTCGAGGTCGAGCGGCGTCTGGATATGGCGTCTGCGGATCAGCTTGCGGAAGCCCGGCGCGAGGCGCTCGACCTCCTCCTCCATCCGGTAGGCGAAGGCGGCGGCCTGCTCGGGGTCGTCCCAGTCCCCGGCGATCTCACCGGCCGCGTCGCCGAGGAAGTTCTGCGGCGTGTGGGTGTAAGCCCAGGCCGTCTCGGTGCCCTCCGGCGAGCGGGTCGGGTCGACCATCGAGTACTGGCCGAGGATCAGAAAGGGGCGGTCGGGGATTTCGCGTTCGGTCAGCTGGACGCTCGAGCGGGTGAGGCCGGGGATGCCTTCGGCGACGTGGACGGTGGAGGCGCGGCGGGCGGGCTCGGCGCTCCACGGGATCGGCCCGTCGAGCGACCAGTTCAGCTTGAAGGTCGAGTTGTCGTACTGGAAGTTGCGCAGGCCGTCGCGGACCCGGTCGGGGACGGCATCGGCCGGAAGCATGTCGCGGTAGAGTGCCGGCGCGCCGCAGTCGGCGAGGATCGCCCGGCGGGCCTCGAAGCGCCGGCCGTCGGCGGCGATCGCGGCACGGGCGCGGCCGCCGGCGACCTCGATCCGCTCGATCGGCGTGCCCGTGTGGAGCTCACCGCCCTTGGCGCGCAGGCGGTCGACCATGGCCCCGGTGATGTTCCCCGCGCCGCCCTCGGCGACCGGGTAGCCGTGCCGTTGCCCCAGGCCGCAGAGAAGCCAGCCGTAGAGGCCGCCGCCGGCGGAGTCCGGCGTCAGGTCGGCGTGGAGGGCGTTGCCCGAGATCAGCCAGGGGCCGCCGTCGCCGCGGAAGCGCTCTTCGGTCATCCGCCGCGCCGGCATCACCGCGAAGCGCAGGAAGTCGACGACCCCGGCGACGCCGAGGCGGCGCAGGAGGGCGACGCCGGGGCGGATCGGAGGCAGCGGGGACAGGACGCCGGCGAGCACCGCCGGGCCGGCGCGGAGGAAGAGGTCGTAGAGCTGCCGCCAGGCGTCGCCGTCGCCGGCCGCGAAGGCGTCGAGGGAGGCGCAGGTCTCCTCGAGGTCGAGCGAGAGCAGCGCGCAGCGTCCGTCGGGGTGGGGGTGGGCGACGACGCCTTTGGCGGTCCGCCAGCGCAGGCCCCAGTCCTCCAGCCCGAGCGGCGCGATGTAGTGGGAGGAGGGCGTGAGCGGATAGAAGGCGCTGTAGAGGTCGTGGATGAAGCCAGGCTCGGTGGCCTCGCCACTGCGGACCGCGCCGCCGGGCTCCGGCTGCTCCTCGCAGACGACGACGTCCCAGCCCTTGTCGGCGAGGGAGTTGGCGGCGACCAGACCGTTCGGCCCGGAGCCGATGACGACGGCGTCGGCGGTCGTGGTGGTCATCGGCGCAGGGCGCGTTCGAGGGCGTCGCGGGCGCCGATGCCGCGGATCAGGAGGCCGGTGCGGCCGCCGTGACCGCCGTCGGTCGCCCCGGTGCCGCGGCCGGTGTGGAGGGCGCCGGCGCCCGCCTCCTTGTCCTCCGCGGCCTGGGCGAGGCGGGCAAGTGCGGTCAGTCCGAGCGAGGTCGTGCCGCGCAGGAGGTGCCAGGCGTGGACCTGCAGTGCCGCCGAGGCGCCGACCGTGACCTCTTCGCGCGGACGCCGGATCACCGAGACGACGGCCGCGGCGATCCCCTCCGGCGAATAACGGTCGGGCGGGACCGGCGGCAGGAGGCCGTTCTGACTCTCGAGGTGGTCCCAGAGCGGCGTGTCGACGGGGCCGGGGTTGACCAGCGAGATCGTCGTCGGCGAGCCCGCCTCGCGCAGCTCGATCCGCAGCGAGTCGATCAGCCCGACCAGGCCGTGCTTGGCGGCGGAGTAGGCGGACATGCTCGGCAGCGGCAGGTGGGCGGCGGTCGAGCCGATCGCGACGACGGCGCCGCGCGAGCACTCGAGGTGGGGGAGGGCCGCGCGCACGGCGTTCGCGGTGCCGGAGAGGACGGTGGCGACGGTCGCGTCGAAGTCCTGGGGGTAGGTGTCGACGAACGGTCCCCAGGCGGAGCCGACGGCGGCGGTGACCAAGACGTCGAGCCCGCCGAGCAGCGCGACCGCGCGCGCCGTGGCTGCCTCGACGGCCTCGTGGTCGCGCACGTCGGCGGTGACGGTGTCGACCGCCCCGGCACGCTCCCTGGCCGTCGCGAGGCCTTCCTCGTCGCGGGCGAGCAGCACCACGCGCGCGCCCTCGGCGGTGAGCCGCTCGGCTACCGCGAGGCCGATCCCGCTACTCCCGCCGGTGATCAGCACCCGCTGCCCGGCGAGCCCGCGTCGCCGCCGTTGCGGAAGCCCCGTCGGCCGCTCCTCGACCAGTCGCTTGAAGCGCGCCAACGCCTCGGCATTGCGAATCCGCAGGACCGCGTCGGCGACCGGGTTGGAGGCGACCAGGCTCGTGAGCAGGTCGCCCGGCCCCTCGACCATCTTCACCTCGGTTCCTTCCGCGACCTCGCGCAGGGTGATCGTGATGTCGGCGGTGCCGAGTGGTCGCGCTTTCGCCTTCAGCTCGATCCGCCGCGGCGGATCCAGGGCGACCACTTCGGTGTAGTCGGTGAGCGCCAGCGGCCGGATGCCGACGCGGTGACGGAAGCGGGCGCCGGGCGCCGGGAACTCGGCGTCGGAGTCGACGGTGTGCGAGGCGCCGACCACCCAGTCCGGGTAGCGATCGGCGTCGGCGAGCACGGCGAAGACCTGCTCCGGCGTGGCGGTGATGTGGGCGCGGTTGGTGGCGATGGGCGGGGATACCCGGCCGGCGAGGCGACAAAAAGGTGCTTCGCCGGGGCAACCGTGGGTACGCACTGTCGGTGAGCGACCAGTACGCACCTCCCGAGAGACGCCCGCCGCTCGGCGCCTACGCGGCGGCGATGGCCGTCTTCAACGCCCTCTTCGGCGCGGGACTGCTGCTGGCGAAGCGGCGCGGCCGCGAGCTCCCGGAGAAACCGGCCGCCGGCGACATCGTCCTGATCGGCGTCGCCTCCCACAAGCTCTCGCGGCTGATCGGCAAGGACAAGGTGACGAGCCCGCTCCGGGCGCCGTTCACCGAACTCGAAGGCCACGGAGGGCCGGGCGAGTTCGAAGAGGCCTCGCGCGGCACCGGCGCCCGTAAAGCGATCGGCGAGCTTCTGATCTGCCCCTACTGCCTCGGCCTCTGGGTCGTCGCCGCCTTCGCGATCGGCCTCCTCTTCGCGCCGCGCCTCTCCCGCTTCGTCGCCGCGGTCTTCACCGCCTTGACCGCCTCGGACTTCCTCCAGATCGCCTACAAAGCGGCAGAGGAGAAGGGGCTCGGGTAGTTCGGCGATGGTGCGCCCGCTCGACGTGCGCGACCGGGACGCCGCGGCCTACGGCTCGTCCGTCGACGCGGTGACGATCGTCCCGCAGGCCGTCGACACGCCGATCTTCGAGCACGCCGCCAACTGCACCGGGGTTGCTCGGATCGCGCCGGGTGACGGGGCCGCCGAGGTGCGGGGACGCGGAGGAGCGTCGAAAGGACGACCGCGCTCCCCATCCGGTCGGCTACTGATCTCCGGCGGCCGGCACGATGCGACGATGCCGATCTCGGTCTCCGAGCTCGCCGCGCTGATCCGCGAGATCCCCGACTTCCCCGCCCCGGGGGTGCTCTTCCGCGACATGACGCCGCTGCTCGCCGACCCGACGGCGCTGTGGAGCTCCGTCGAGCTCCTCGCCGCGGAGGTCGAACGGGACGCGCCGGTCGATTTCGTCGTCGGCGCCGAGGCCCGCGGCTTCCTCCTCGGCCCGGCCCTGGCGATGCGGCTCGGCGACGGCCAAGAGGCCTTCTTCGGCTTCTACGAGCGCGAGATCCTGCCGCGCTTCGGCTGATCCGCCCGCCGGGCGACCCCTGACACGGCGCCTTCCGCGCCGTTCCATCAAGGAGATGTGTCGAACTTCTCGCAAAGGGGAACTTTGACTCCGGTGGAAAATATCGTGTCACGATCTATCTGCGCCGAGCCGGAGCTCTGGCGCCGTCGCCGGGCCGGGGACGAGGCGGCGCGCGAGGCACTCGTCGCCATGTACCTGCCGGTCGCGCGGCGGCTGGCGAAGCGCTACGCCGGAGTCCGCGAGCCCTACGACGACCTGCTCCAGGTCGCCAGCCTCGGCTTGCTGAACGCGA
>JAFDWG010000350.1 GCA_018268605.1 Actinomycetota bacterium
ATCCTCGGCGGGCACCATGGTCTCGCGCCGCTCTCCGACAAGACCTACCGGAAGATCGCGCGCGATCACGACACCTACCTGCTCGAGGACCTCTGGGAGGAGTTCCGCGGGCGCGCCGCTGCGGTCGACATCTCCCTGCTCGAGTCGGAGACGACCGCGGGCGCGATCGAGCGGATCAAGCACGAAGCGGTCAAAAAAGTCCGCAACGGGGCGGAGCTGCTGGTCCTCACGGACCGCACCGTCTATGACGGCGAGCGGCGCTACCTCGACCCGCACCTGGCGACCTCGGCGGTCGACCAGGCGCTGAAGCAGTTCAAGGTCGAGCGCGGCGAAGTCAACCTGCGGCGGCGCTGCGGGATCGTGCTGCGCTCGGCGGCGCTGCGCAACGTCCACGACGTGATGCTCGCCCTCGGGCTCGGCGCCAACGGCGTCTGCCCGTACGTGATGATCGAAGTGATCTGCGTCGAGGACTACGAGAAGGACGTCTCCAACCTCTGCGAAGCGCTCACCAAAGGCATCGAGAAAGTCATCTCCACGATCGGCATCCACGAGGTGCGCGGGTACGCGCGGCAGTTCTCCTCGATCGGGATCAAGCCGGAGCTCGCCGAGATCTTCCAGACCAAAGCGTTCGCCGCGACCGAGAAGGGCGGCACCGGGTTCGAGCAGCTCGATGCCGACACAAACGAGCGCGCCAAGGCGCTCTCCGGCGACGACGCGGCGGCCAAACCGGCGAAGACGTTCCGCTTCTACCCGAAGGTCTACAAGTTCGCGATCGCGACGGCGAACGGGTCCGGCACCTACGAGGAATACTCCGAAAAAGTCCGCGACCTGGAGAAGCAGAGCCCGATCTCGATGCGCCACATCATGGCGCTGAAGGGAGACCGCGACCCGGTCGACCCGAGCGAGGTCGACGCGGGCGTCGGCCACCACGACTACCCGATCGTGATCTCCTCGATGAGCTTCGGCTCGCAGTCGGAACCGGCCTTCCGTGCCTACGCCGACGCGGCCAAGGCGACCAACATCCTCTGCATGAACGGCGAGGGTGGCGAGATCCGCGACATGTACGGCCAGTACCGGAACTGGCGTGGTCAGCAGATCGCGTCGGGGCGCTTCGGCGTCTCGGCCGAGATGGTGAACAGCTCCTACGTCGCCGAGATCAAGATCGGCCAGGGCGCGAAGCCCGGCGAGGGTGGCCACCTGCCCGGCAAGAAGGTCTCGGAGAAGGTTGCGGCCGCCCGAAACGCCGCGCCCGGCACCGACCTGATCTCTCCCTCGAACAACCACGACCTCTACTCGATCGAGGACCTCGCCGAGCTGATCGACGAGCTGAAGACCGTGAACCCGGACGTGCGCGTCTCGGTCAAGGTCCCGGTGGTGCCGAACATCGGCACGATCGGCCTCGGCATCGCCAAGGCGGGGGCGGACATCATCACGCTCTCCGGCTTCGAGGGCGGCACCGGCGCGGCGCGCCAGCACGCGCTCCGGCACGTCGGCCTGCCGTCGGACATCGGTACCCGCGCCGTGCATCAGGCGCTGATGGAGGCGGGCCTCCGCAATCGTGTCGAGATCTGGGCCGACGGCGGATACCGGACCGGCTACGACATCGTCAAGCTGCACTGCCTCGGCGCCAACCGGGTCGGCTTCGGCACCCTGGCGATGGTCAGCCTCGGCTGCACGATCTGTCGCGGCTGTCAGCTCGACACCTGCCACGTCGGCATCGCGACGCAGATCGAGACGACCGAGCAGGCCGCCGAGCACGGGCTGAAGAAGTTCACCCCGCAGGAGGTCGAACGGTCGGCCGAGAGCGCCGCGCGCTTCTTCTCCTCGATGGGCGAGGAGGTCAAAGAGGTGGTCGCGTCGCTGGGCTACACCCGCGCCCAGGACCTGGTCGGCCGCTACGACCTGCTCGAGCAGGTGGCGATGAAGGACAAGATCGACCTGACCCCGCTGATCTCCCCCCTTGAGGAGTACCTGGACCTCGAGCCGCTCGACCTGCCGGTCGCCGAGGAGGTCGAGGACACCCGCGCCGAGGCGGGCCTCGTCGTCGCCCGGCCGATCCGGATGGAGGCCAAGGCGGCCTCGGCGGAGATCGCAAAGCTGGCGCCGGAAATCTGTGGCGGCACCACCGTGCGCAGCGAATTCCCGCGCCCGACCGACGCCAACGACCGCGTCCTCGGCACCGAGCTGGCGGGCGCGATCGCGCGTTCGCGGATCTTCGAAGACGGCCCGGAGTCGAGCGACGAGGTCCTCGCGAGCCTCGAGTTCAACGGCGGCTCGGTCGCCGGCCAGGGCTTCGGCGCGTTCAACTCCTACGGTGTGGCGCTGCGGGTCGAGGGCGGTGCGCAGGACGGCGTCGGCAAGACGATGCTGGGCGGCTCGATCTCGATCCTCAAGGGCAAGGGAGCGACCGGCAGCCGCCTCAACGGGTCGGTCGGCAAGTCCTTCGCCTACGGCGCCCAGCGCGGCAAGCTCTATGTCCAGGGCTCGGCCGACTCGCGCTTCTGCATCCGGCTCTCCGGCGCCGACGTGGTGCTGGGCGGCGAGCCGCAGCAGGACATCGACGACTCGCGCGGCTGCATCGTCGACCGCGCCAACGTCAAGGGGTTCGCGTTCGAGTACATGACTTCCGGGCGGGCGATCGTGCTCGGGGACATCGGGCCCTGGGCCTGCGCCGGGATGACCGGCGGTCGCGTCTACGTCCGCTTCAACGCCTTCGGGATCGACCCCGAGGCGATCGAACGGCGGCTCGGCCGCGGCGCCAAAGTCGAGCTTAAAGACCTCGATCCCGAGGCCCTGTTCGACATCGAGGAGCTGCTCTCCGGTTATGCCGAGGAGCTGCGGGACACCGGCCAGGGCGAGGAGGCGCAGCGGATGCTGGACCTCGCTGAGGACGCGACGTCGAACTTCCTCATGGTGATCCCGCGCAAGGTCCAGGCAGACCCGAGCATCAGTACCGAGTAATCGTCCCTGGGAGGGAGTCCCCGATGATCGACATCCTCAAAGGGTTCAGGGACTTCCTCCTCAAAGGGGACCTGATCACGACCGCGGTCGGCCTCGCCATGGGGCTGGTCACGGTCGCCCTGACGGAGTCCCTGGTCGAAAACCTGATCACCCCGATCGTCGCGGCGATCATCGGCAAGCCCGACTTCGCCGATCTCTCATTCACGATCAACGGCAGCGTCTTCAGATACGGCGCGTTCCTCAACGCTCTACTCGTCTTCGTCAGCACCGCGGTGGCGATCTACTTCTTCGTGATCGTCCCGTACAAGAAATACCAGGAGCTTCGGGGCGCCTCGGCGAAGACCCGGCCCTGTCCCGAATGCACCACCTCGATCTCCGTGGCGGCGCGCCGCTGCCCGGCGTGCACCGCGGTGGTCGTCCCGGACGGCGCCTGAGCGGCGGCAAGATCCGCTGCAGCCGGCCTCGCCCTACGGAAATAGGTCAAGGATGCCGATCCTTAGGGGGTGAAGCCCACTCCTCGTCTTCTTCGCCTGCTGCTGAGCGGCTTGGCAATCGGCGCGCTTGTGCTCGTCGCGGTCGGATGCGGCGGTTCCGGATCGTCCTCGAGCGGCGGGTCCACCACGACGGCGGGAACCGCAGCGAAGAAGGCTGAACCGGCGGTGACCGGCAAGGTCGTCTCCCACTGGCAGCGGCCGGTAGGCCAGGCGAACGCGGTCGGCTACGAACTGCTGAAGGCGAGCGAAACGGAATATCTGGCGAAGTCCCTCGCCACCGCCTTCGAACTGCCCGCCGTGTTGAAGGTCAAGGGCGTGAACGGGTTCGGCGGCGGGCCGTTCTACAACCCGGAAGACAACTCGATCACGCTGCCCTACCAGTTCGCCACGGCCGTGATCGGGGTGATCTCGGAGACCAACCCGCAAGGCTCGGAAACCGAATGGGGCGAAGCCGTCGGCGCCGTCAACAGCTTCATCTTCGCCCACGAGTTCGCCCACGCCCTGATCCACAACTTCAACCTCCCGGTGCTGGGACGGGAAGAGGACGCGGCCGACGGCATCGCCACCGTCCTCCTGCTCAAAGCCGAAGACGGCGCCACCTACGCCGCCGAGGCGGCCGAATTCTGGGACGGCTTCTCGGGCCGCCAGAACCCCCCGCAACTGGTCGAATACGCCGACAACCACTCCTTCGACCGCCAGCGCGCCTACAACATCCTCTGCTGGGTCGGCGGCTCCGACGAAGCCGTCCTCCAGGCCCTCGCCGAAAACGAAATCGTCCCCGAAGAACGCCTCGCGAGCTGCCCGGCGGAATGGCAGTTGCTGCGCGAAAGCGCTGAACAGGTGCTGAAGCCGCACCTGAAGCACGGGGCGAATCTGGCTCCGGCGGCTTGACGCACTTCCGGCGGGGACGGCCGTGCTCGCCGCAGACCCTTTCGTCCCTTGCCCCGATTGCCGGTGGGGTCTAGTTCCCTGGGCGCCGCGTGAAGAGATCGGCGATCGAGCGGAGCTCGGCCAGGAGCTCGTCGAGCATCTGCTCGGTCTGGGCGTGGATGCGGATCTCGGCGGCGGTGCGGTCGGACTCGACCTCGTCGATGCGGGCTTCGAGGCGCTCGGTGCGTTGCTCGACGCCGTCGATCCGGCCCTCGAGCTTCCGTTCGACCCGCTTGGTGCGCTTCTTGACGAAGAGGCGGGTGTCCTCGCGAAGGGCGTCGAGCTCACGGCGCAGAGCCTCGTCCTCCGCTCCGGCGGCGGCCTGCTCGGAGAGCATCTCTTCGACCCCGTTCCGGACCCGCTCGATCTCCTCATGAAGCTGGGCACGGGCGCGCTCGGCGGCCAGTGAGATCGGCGGCTGCTGGCCCTCGGAGGGGGGATCGACAGGATTAGGCACGGCGTTCACCCGAAGTGATCCTACGGCGGGAGGAGGCGGCAACCTGTGGAACCAATAGGATTCCGCGGCGATGGGTCCGATCAGCGCCGAAGTCGAAGTCGACGCCCCGCGTGAGGCGGCGTTCGAGCTGATCTCCGACCTCGCCCGGAGGCCCAGCTACACCGATCATTTCCTCACCGGCTTCCACCTCACCCGGATCGATGCGCGCGGGATCGGCGCCGGCGCGCGGTTCCGCGTCAACGCGCCGCTGCGCTCGCCCTGGGAGGACACGACGATCGTCGAGCTCGAGGAGCCGTTCAAGATCGTCGAGCGGGGGGCAGGCGGTCGCTCGAATCGGATCCCGACCCACACGGTCTGGGAGTTCGAGCCCGGCCGGTCGGGGATGACCATCGTGCGCGTCACCCACTGGACGACGCCGACGCAGCACATCGACAAACTTGTGGAGTCCCTCAGCCTCGGTGCTCATTACCAGCAAAAGCGCTGGAAAAAGGCGCTGAATCGGCTTCGGGACATCCTCGAGGAAGGCGGGCCCGGAGGCGAGCGCATCGCCGTCGCCGGGGGGAACCGCTATCTGACCGGCATCCCCTAATAGACTGCGCGCCGCCTATGTTCTCCACGCACCGACGTATCGCCCTGCCCCTGCTCGTCGCCCTCATGCTGGGCCTCCTCGCGATCGGCGTCTCCGCCTGCGGTTCGGGCGAACCGCACGAAGTGGAAGAGGGCGAAGTCGTCAAGGTCGGTGGGCTCAAGTACACGGTCATCTTCTCCCGCTACCTGAACGAAAACGACAACGAGGACGTCGCCTACCTGAAGGGGCAGAAGCCGCTGAAGGAAGACTCGAACTTCTTCGGCGTCTTCCTCCAGGTCCAGAACCACACCGAAGGCACGCTCAGCCTGGCGAAGCGGCTGACGATCACCGACGCCGACGGCAACGTCTACAACGCGCTGCCGAGCGAAAGCGAATTCGCCTTCCCGTTCGGTGGCCACGTCGAAGAAAACGAACAGATCCCGGTGGACGACTCGACCGCGCAGATGGGCGCGATCCAGGGCTCGGTAGCCGTCTTCGAACTGCCGGAATCGGTCTCCGGCGCCCGACCGCTCAAGCTTCACATCCCCGGCCCGCTCGGGGAATCAGGCGTAGTCGAGATCGATCTCTAAA
Source organism: Actinomycetota bacterium (assembly GCA_018268605.1). Lineage (GTDB taxonomy): Bacteria > Actinomycetota > Thermoleophilia > Solirubrobacterales > 70-9 > VAYN01. The sequence continues at coordinate 6,002 of JAFDWG010000350.1, forward strand.
GCCGTCGCGTTCTAAAGGGGTCGACCTGAAGGACCCCCCTGGCTCTATTCGTAGCCGGCCGAGAGGACCTGGGAGGCGATCGGGGCGGCGACTTCGCCGCCCGCCGCTTCGGCTTCGATCAGCAGCACCCCGATCGCCAGCTTCGGCTTTTCGACCGTGGCGAAGGCGGAGAACCAGGCGTCTTTCTTGTGTTGGGGTTCCACTTCTTCTTCACCTTCGACCGGTTCGACCGGTTCTTCGCTTTCCACCACCTGGCCGAGTTCGGCGGTGCCCGTCTTGCCCGCCACCTGGCCCGCCGCGATCGCGCCCGCGGTTCCCGTGCCTTCGGTGACGACCCCGGTCATCAGTTCGGTCAGCTGGTCGGCGGTCTTCTTCGACATCACCCGCTCGGGCTTCATCGTCGGGCCGAGTTTGCGCGAGTAGACGATCGAGGTGGGCATCCGCACGCCGTCGTTGGCGATCGTCTGGGCGACGCTTGCCATCTGCAGCGGCGTCGCCAGCACCTCGCCCTGGCCGATCGCCGACACGGCGAGGTCCACTTCTTCGCCGATTTCCGTCGGGATCGTCGATTCGGCCGGTTCGACTTCCTTGGCGATCGACGGCGAGTAGAGCGTCGGCGGCGAGTTGAAGCCGAAGGCTTCGGCCGTTTCGACCATCTTCTGGTTACCGATCTGCGGGCCGAGTGGCAGGAAGTCGGCGTTGCAGGACTCGGCGAAGGCCTGGCGGAAGGTGCCGCCGCAGTACTCGCCGTTGGCGTTCTCGATGAAGCGCCCGCCGACGTTGATGCCGTTGGTGACTTCGAATTCGTCGTCGAGCTTCACCAGGTTTTTCTGCAGCGCGGCGACGGTGGTGACGATCTTGAAAGTGGATCCCGGGGGCTGGGGGGCGGAGAAGGCCTGGCCCGCCAGGGCTTTCACGTCGCCGGTCTTGGCGTCGAGGACGGCCACGCCGCCGTAGCGTCCGGCCAGCGCGGCGACCGCAGTTTCCTGCAGGTGGGGGTCGATCGTCGTCTTCACCGGCGCTCCCGGCTCCGGCTTCGATTCGCCGAGCACGCGGCCCTGGGCGCCTTCGCCGCCGCTCGCCGGGACGGCGAGGAGCTTCCCGCCCGGCTTGCCGGCGAGGCGGCGGTTGAAGGCCTTCTCGAGGCCGCTGATCCCGACCGGCGTTTCCGGCGGGAAACCGTGCGCCGCGAGCCTGGCCTCCTGGTCTTCGGGCGCTTCGCCGACTTCCCCGGTGACATCGATCGCGGCGCTGCCAATCGGGTGTTCGCGTTCGAGCGCCGGGCCTTCGGCGAGCGGCGTGCCGTCGGCGGCGAGGATCGCGGCGCGCGGCGCCAGTTCGGTCTCGGCTTCCAGCTTCTCGCCTCGTCGCAGGCCGGGGAAGACGAGGTTCGCCGCCCAGGCGATACCGCCTTCCGACCACGGCAGGTCGAGGTCCTGTGCGACGGTGCCGAAGGCGACGGTCTTGACCCGCACCGGCACCGGTACCACCGTCTCCCCTTCTTCGGAGCGGGCGTCTTCGGCCGAGTCGGCGACGAGGGCGCGCATGGTCGAGATGTCGCGCGCTTCGCGGTAGGCGGCGGCGAACTGCTTCGGGCCGACCTTCGCCTTCGAGGCGTCGTTCAGCTCCGCGTACATCGCGGCGAAGTTCCTCGCCTGCCAGGCTTCGGCGAAACGGTCGGCCGCGGCCTTTTCCGGGGACCCCGGAGCGCCCATCGCCGCCCCGACGACGAAGGCGATCAGCGCCAGCGCGCCGAGCGGCAAGGCTCGCGTAAGCAATCGTCTACGACGCTCGGAATCGGGAGACGGCCTGCTCACCGGAGGAAAGGTAATCGAGCGGTCCGCCGCGTGCTTGTATTTGGGCGATGACGGTACTCGACTGGGCGATCGTCGCCTTCACCATCGCGCTCGGTTTGTGGGGGTATCGGCAGGGCCTGATCGTCGGTGCGCTGACGCTCGGCGGGTTCGCGGTCGGGGCGTTCCTGGGCAGCCGCCTGGGTCCCTTCTTGCTCTCGCAGGGCTCCGATTCGCCCTACGCACCGCTCTGCGGGGCGATCGGGGCGCTTCTGGTCGGCGCGCTCTCCGCGGTTGCGCTGGAGGGGATGGCGCTGTCGCTGCGGCGGCGGTTGATCCGCCGTCCCTTCATGCACCGCGCCGACGGCGCGGGCGGAGCGGCGCTGATCGGCGCGGTGGCGCTCGGCCTGGCCTGGGTCTTCGGGGCGGTGGCGCTGCACGCGCCGGGCACCACGCAACTGCGCGCCGACGTGCAGAACTCGGTGATCTTGCGGGAGCTCGATGGCGTCCTGCCGCCGACCGGGGGTGTCCTGAACGTGCTCGACCGGGTCGATCCGGCGCCCTCGATCACCGGTCCGGCGACGCCGATGCGGCGCCCCGACCCGCGGATCGCCGCCGACCCTCAGGTGGTCCACGCGGGCGGCTCGGTGGTGCGGGTGCTCAGCACCGCCTGCGGGCTCGGCATCGAGGGCTCTGGTTGGGCGGTGCGACCGAACCTGATCGTCACCAACGCCCACGTCGTCGCCGGCGCCGGCGACACCACGGTCACCACCCAGAGCGGGGTGGAGCTGGACGCCACCGTGGTCCTCTACGAGCCCGAAGACGACCTCGCCCTGCTGCGGGTGGACGCCGAACTGCCGGTGCTGCCGATGGCGTCGGGCGAACGCGACGGTACCGCGGCGGCGGTCCTCGGCTACCCCGAGAACGGCCCCTACACGGTGACCCCGGCGCGGGTGGGGGAGACGCGGGAGACGATCAGCGAGGACTCCTACGGGCGCGGGCCGATCGACCGGACGATCACGGCGCTCGGCGGCGACGTGCGCAGCGGCAACTCCGGTGGACCGTTGGTGGGCAAGGACGGCAAGGTGGTCGGGGTCGTCTTCGCGGCGACGACGAGTGGGCCGCACGGCGGCTTCGCGGTCCCGGTGGACGAAGTGCGAAGTGCCCTTCACCGCATCCCGGGTGGCCCCGTCGACACCGGGCCCTGCACGCGCTGAGTGGCCCACGAGGCCGAAAATCCGCCGGCCGAGGAACTACGTTCAGTAAGGTCGATGGACGTGAATTACGTCTCGCAGACTCAGATCGCGCCCTCGCGACAGGACGCCGCGGCGCAGGCTCCCTGCGGCGAAGTCTGTCCCAACTTCCACGAAGCCATCGAGTTGATCGGCAAGCGCTGGACGGGGGCGATCCTCTGCGCCCTGACCGAGCGGCCGATGCGCTACGGGGAGCTCGGCAAGGCCGTCCCGGGCCTGTCTGACCGCTTGCTCTCCCAGCGCCTACGGGAGCTCGAGGACGAGGGCCTGGTCGAGCGCGAGGTCGAAGCCGGGACCCCCGTCCGCGTCACCTACTCGCTGACCGCGACCGGGGAAGAGCTCGGGCCCGCGATCCGTGAGTTGAAGGCGTGGGCGAAGCGCTGGAAAGCCACCGGCTGACGCGGCCACAGCCGCGTCGGGTCACGTCTTTAGGCTGATTTCGTGGATCAGCCAGAACTCTCCCTCGGTGGCGCTGACCGACCCGGACCCGACCTGCCTGGCCCGTTCGCCGTCGGGCGGTACGCGAAGGTGCTCCAGGAGGAGATGCGTAAGCGCGCCCGGGTGCTCCTGATCGGTGAGGTGACCGGGATCAGCCGCAGCAAGGTCCAGGCCTATTTCGAGCTTCGTGACGGCGATGGCGCGGTGCCGTGCCAGATCTGGCTCAACGATCTCGAACGTCTCGGTCTGCCCGAGGGGGCGCTCCGCGACGGAGCCGAGGTCGTGATTGCCGGTGGGCCCGATTACTACCCGGGCGGAGGGACGGCGTCGCCGAGCTTCTGCTTCCGCGCGACCCACCTGCGGCTCGCCGGAGAAGGAGACCTGATGGCGCGCCTTGAGGCGCTTCGCACCCAGTTGCGCGCCGAGGGGCTCTTCGAGTTGCAGAAGCAGCTGGCGCGGCCGGTGCTGCCGCGGGCGATCGGCGTTGTCACCGCCGAAGGCGGCGCGGCGCGGCGCGACCTGCTGGCGGGCCTCGGGCGGCGCGGCTGGGGTGGAACCGTCGTCTGGGCATTCGCGCCCGTGCAGGACCGCCACGCGGCGCCGAAGATCGCGCGGGCGGTGCAGGACCTGGCGGCACGGCCGGAGATCGAGGCCATCGTGGTGACTCGTGGCGGCGGCAGTCTCGCCGATCTCTGGGCCTTCTGCGACGAGACCCTGTGCCGGACGGTCGCGATGCTGCGGGTGCCGGTGATCAGCGCGGTCGGACACGAGCGCGACTCGACCTTGATCGACGACGTCGCCGCGATCTGCTGCTCGACGCCGACTCACGCCGCCGAGGCGGCGGTGCCGCTCGACTGCGGGGTGGCCCGGGCCGAGGTACGGCGGATGGCGAGCGCTCTGCGGCGCGGGGCCGACGGGGCGATCGCGGCGCGGGCGCGGCATCTGGGTGCCTTGGCGCGCGGCCCGGCCCGGGCGCTGCAGCGCCAGCGCACGATCCTGAACCAGAAGACGCGTGAGATCCGCGCCGCTTCCGAACGCGGCATCGCCGAGCGCTCGGCCTCCCAGCGCCGCATCGCCGGCCTCGTGCTCGAACGCGCGCGCAGGCGTGCGCTCGGCCAGGTCGAACGGGCCGGAGAGGAGGGACGGCGCCACGGGGCCGCGCTGGATTCGGCCGCCGAGCGGGCTCTCGCCCAACGCCGCGAGGCGCTCCGCAACGCCGCCGTCGCGCTCCGCGCCCACGATCCCGAGCGCACGCTGGAGCGCGGTTACGCACTCGCCGAGACCGCCGACGGCGAGCCCCTGACCGGGGCCGCCGCGGTAGCCGCCGCGGAGCGGTTTAGCCTGCGCTTCGCCGATGGCAGAGTTGACGCAAGAACCGATGGAGATCCCGGGTCCGGGCCCGGAGGAGATCACCGTGACTGACGACTCTCCCGCCTCCTACGAGGCGGCCGTCGAGCGCCTCGAGGAGATCATCGACCGCCTCGACTCCGGCCAGGCGGGCCTCCGCGAGACCCTCGACCTCTGCAAAGAGGGCAAGCGCCTGGTCGATTACTGCGCCGGAGAGCTGGACGCGGTCGGCGAGGGCCTGAAGGAATTGAACCTCGACGATCTGGCGGCGCGGTTGGATTCCTCGGCGGGCGCCGGGGCCTGAAGCTAGGCTCGAGGAAGCGTGGAGTTCGAAACGTCTTCGTCACAGGATCGGCCGAGGTGTGGCCTCTCACGCACGAACCCTCGGAGAAACACCGCACTCCCTCCATGGCACCGCCCCTCGGACGGCCGCAGCCAACGGCGCAACGCCCACCCACGCCCCGGCCCGATCAACCCCCCGGACCCGAGCACAAACGGCCCAGTGCCGGGCATCCCCGACAGAGGTCCCAGGTGCGGTCGGGCTCGGGGGCCGGCTTGAAGTTGCCGGCGCTGATTGCGGCGACGGCGGCCTCGATGCGGGAGCGGCCGGCGGCCATGTCGCCGGGGCCGAGGACCGTACGGACCGGGGCGTCGGCGCCCTCGAGGAAGACGTAGGCGACCTCGACCTCGTCCGCGCCGAGGCTCTCCGCCGCGGCCATCGCGTAGATCGAGCGCTGGATCTCGTAGTGGGCGGTGCGGGTGCTCGGGTCATCGCCGCCCAGGCGGTCGGTCTTGTAATCGACGACGAGTGGCGGGGCGCCGTCGCGTTCGACCAGCAGGTCGATCGAACCACGCAGCACCGTGCCGCCCGCGCCGAGCAGGATCGGCACCTCGGCCCGGACCCGCGACGCAGCCGCGATCTCCTCCCGCAGCGGCGAGCCGAGCCAGTCGCGGACCGGCCCGAGGAGCTCCGCGGCGCCCGCCGCATCGAGGTCGAGTCCGGACGCGAGGGCGTGGCGACGGGCGAGGTCCGCGGTCGGCTCCTCCCAGGCGTTCGCCTGGGACCACTCCAGGAGGGCGTGTACCGCGGCTCCGCGGGCGCTCCGTTCCTCGCGCGCGGACGGCCCCTCGTCTCCCTCGGTGCCGACCTTCTTGACGCCGTCGGCGCTGGAGGGCAGGCCGAGCACCCGCTCCATGTAGAAGCGGTAGGCGCATTCCTCGAAGGCCGAGATCGCCGTGTAGGAGAGGGGACGGCTGGGGACGACCGGCGGCTTGCGCTCGACCAGGGGCGGGGTGCCCGATCCGAGCTCGCGCTCGGCGACCGCGTCGAGGTGGAGGTCGCGCAGTTCGGCGGCGCGTTCGGGGGAAGGGAGGTTGAGGTGGACCGCGATCTCGCTCGGTGCGAAGGCCTCCTCTAGTCCCGGCCGTGGTTCGGGTGCTGGAACCGGGATCAGCGTGGTGGGCTCGACCTCCTCCTCGCCGGCGCGCGCCGCGCCGAGGGCATCGACCAGGCGCTCGACCACCGGGGTGCCCGGTTTCGTCTCCTTCGCCGGCTCCGGTTTCACCACGCCGCTCAGGATCAGGCGCTCGCGGGCGCGGGTGGCGGCGACGTGGAAGAGGCGCAGGCCCTCCTCGGAGTCCCGCCGCTCTCCCGCTTCGATCAACTCGCCGTAGTCGTAGAGGTTGATCGACGCGCGCCCGAGGCGGCGCCACTGCATGCCCACCCGTGGCGGCTGCTCGCGTCCCAGGGCCAGGACCGGGCGGCGGCCGCCGGAGAGGAGCCCGCGCGAGAGGTCAGGGACGGCGACGACCTCGAACTCGAGCCCCTTGGCGTTGTGGACGGTCATGATCCGTACGCCGTCGTGGCCCTCGGCGGCGATCGCCGCCTGGGCCTCGGTGTCGACCTCGGCGCGGGCGGCGAGGAAGTCGAGCAGGCCGCGGAGGTCACGCCCCTCGCGTTCCTCGTAGGCCGCCGCCAGGCGGGAAAGCTTGCGCACGTTCGCGAGGCGCGCCTCGCCCGCGGGCCGCAGCAGCGTCGCCAGGTCGTAGCCGGTCTCGGTCACTGCCGCCTCGATCAGCCCGGCGAGGCCGAGCCGCGGCGCGCGCGCCCGCAGTCCCACGATCCGGCCGGCGAACTCCGCCAGCAGCTCCCGCTCGCCCGCGGGGATGTCGGCGAGTCGCTCGGGCGCGGGGATCTCGATGTCGTCCCGCAGTGCCAGCCGCTCCAGCGCCGGCCAGACGTGGCGTCGCTTCCCGGCCGCGGCGCGCAGCAACCAGAGAGTGTCGGGGGCGACCGCGCAGGCGGGGGAGGCGAGGGCACCGAAGAGGGCTTCGTCGTCGAGCGGGTTGGCGATCGTCGCCAGTAGCGCGCAGACGTCGGCCACCTGCTGCTGCGACCAGTAGCCGCGCCCACCGACCACGTAGGGACGCAGGCCCGCGCGGGCCAGCGAGTCCTCGTAGGCGTCGAGGTGGGTGAAGGCGCGCAGCAGGACGACCATCGAGCCGCGCTCGAGGCCGGCGTCGTGGAGGTCGCGCAGCCGCGCCGCGAGGGCACGCGCCTCGGCCAGGCAGTTGAGCGGAGTGCGGCCGTCGATCGCCGGGTCGAGGTCGATTCCGTCGCCGTCCCAGCCATCGCGCGCGGTCAGGTGCAGCTCTACCGCCGGGCCGGTGCCGCGCGGGGCCGGGGAGGAGGGCGGCGCGCCCACGCGCAGCGGCCGGTAGCCGGGGCCGAGGAGCGCCTCGCCGAAGAGGTTGACCGCGCCGATCACCTCCGGGCGCGAGCGGAAGTTGCCGCTCAGGCGCATCAGCTCGGCGCCGGGGTCGGCGTCGATCTGCTCGCGGCGGCGGCGGAAGACGTCCAGGTCGGCGTGGCGGAAGGAGTAGATCGACTGCAGCTCGTCGCCGACGACGACGAGCTGGGACTTGGGGCCCTGCAGCGCCTCGATCAGACGCAGCTGGAGGCGGTTGGTGTCCTGGAACTCGTCGACCAGCAGGTGGGAGAAGCGGCCGCGATAGGCCTGGCCGATCTCGGCGCGCTCGAGCAGGCGGGCGGCGAGGATCTGGAGGTCCTCGAAGTCGATCCCGGCGCGGCGCTCCTTCGCCGCCTCGAAGGCGACGGTGTAGAGGCGCAGGAGCTCGGCGAGGTGGCCGTAGGCGACGCCCCCGTCCCCCGCCTCGGCGGTGCTGGAGATCGCGTCGTCCATGGCTTCGCGGAAGAGGCCCAGCGCTTTGGCCGTGCCGCCGGGGCGGAGCGCTTCCAGCTCCGCCGGCGACGGCGGCGGCCCGGGCTGGGTGAGGCGGGCGAGCGCCTCCTCCAAGGCGGCCCGTTTGCCGTCGCCCTCTTTCAGCTCCTCGAGGCATTCCCCGGCCGCCTCGATCGCCCGGGCGATCAGCTCGGTGGGGTCGGAGACGGGGGGTTCGGGGAGCGTCGGGTCGGCGACGCCGCGGCTGCGCAGCTCGTCGTGGATGGCGACGATGACGCCCCGCAGGCCTTCTAGGTCGTAGGCGGCGACGGTCTCCTCGCGGGCCGGGTCGCCATCGGCGAGGAACTCGGCGAGGGCGGTGTCAAAGGCGTCGCGGGCGGCACGCTGGGCCTCTGGCTGGTCGAGGACGCGATAGCCGGGGTCGACGCCCGCGGCGACCGGATGGGCGGTGAGGATCCGGTTGCAGAAGCCGTGGATGGTGGTGATCCAGGCAGCGCCCATGCTCGAGAGGAGGCTCGCGGCTCGCCCCGCGGCAGCACCTTTGCCGGCGGCCCGGTGGGAGAGCTCGGCCCGCACCCGGGCGCGCAGCTCGGCGGCGGCCTTGTCGGTGAACGTGAAGGCCAGGATGGTGTCGGGGGAGAAGCCCTCGTCGACAACCAGGCGCACGTAGCGCTCGACCATGACCCCGGTCTTGCCGGACCCGGCGCCCGCTTCGAGGAGGACGTTGTGGGCGCGCGCGCCGATCGCCGCGGCCTGCTCGGGAGTCGGGGTCCGCTCGACCGCGGGCTCGGGTGCGTCCGCGACCGGCGGGGCGCCCGCCTCGGGCGTCGTCTCGCTCATCGTTCCCACCCGGCTTCGTTCTCTTCCTGCTCGACGTAGGAGGGCGCGCGATCGCGACGGCAGATCGGCGCGAACGAGCACCAGGTCGGGCAGACGTCGTGGCCGCGCAGACCCTCGCGCGGGCCGGGGTCGCGGCGGATCTCCCCGGCGCGGATGCGGGCGACGATCGCGGCACCGCGCTCGCGGGTCGTCTCCAGGATCTTCTCCAACGCCTCGTCGTCGACCACGTCAGGTCGATAGAGGTCGTAGCCGGCCAGATCGCCCGCCGAGGACTTCGCGACCAGCCCGCGCGGGCGCCGGTTGGAGGTCCCGCGCAGTGGGTGATAGATGCCGCCGACCGGCTCCGCGCCCCAGTGGATCTGCGCGGCAAGTAGATAGAGCGGCAGCTGCAGCTTCGCCCGCTCCTCGAACTTGTCCCGCGGGGTGACGCTCGCCGCCAGCTTGTAGTCGTGGACGACGGCGCGCCCGTCGGGGGCCCGGTCGACCCGGTCGATCGCTCCGTGCAGGCCCCAGCCGCCGAGGTCGAGCGTCGGCCGCTCGGCTTCCTCGTGCGCGCCGAAACGCGCCTCGAGGAGCCACGGCTCGAAGCCGCCGCTGTCGCGGGCCGCCTCTTCGCCGAGGTAGCGCTCAAGCAGCCGCTCGACCCGTCGCGCCATCGCCCGCTCGGCCGGGTGGCCGCCGACTTCGCGCTCGGCTAGCTCCTCGGCCAGCAGCGCGCGCCCGCGATCGATCCAGAGCGCAAGCGTGGAGGGGCGGGGGAGGAGGGCGTCACCGCCCGGGTGCTCCCGGTAGAGGCGCTCCAGCACGGCGTGGATCAGGCCGCCTTGGACGAGCGGGTCGGGGACCGGGTCGAGCGGCTCCGGGGCCAGCTCGTGACTCGCGAACCAGCGGTAGGAGCATTCGTCGAAGCCCTCCAGGGTGGTGCCACCGTAGGCCTCGACGGCGGCGAGCGAGGCGAGGACCGAGGAGTTGGTGAGGGGGCCCGGGGCCCGCGAGGCGGCCTCGGCGCGGCGGGCACGGCGCACACGGTCGGCCAGAGAGGCGACCAGGCCGTCGGCGGGTCGGCCGGCGATCGGGTCCGACGTGTCGTCGTCGGCGATTCCCACGGCACCCAGCAGCGCGCGGGGTTCCGCCTTCGGTCCGTGGGCGGCGAGCGCTCGGGCCAGCTCGTCGACCGAGGGCGCTTCGGCGAGGGGAGCAACGACATCGGCGAGGCCGCGCTTCCTGGTGATCGCGGCCTCCACCGGGTCGTCGTCGTCGCCGGGCGCCGGAGCGATCAGGGCCCGCACCTCCTCCAGGAGCGGCGAGCGCGACTCGGCGGCCCCGTTCTCGTCGCTGTCGCGGTAGGAGAGGAAGAGGCGGCGGCGTGGCAGTGAGAGGCAGACGCCGAAGAGGTAGCGCTCCTCCGCTTCGGTGTCCTCGCGCGTGTCGAGGCCGAGCCGATCGCGCTGGGCCTCGGAGAGGAAGGGGTCGCCGCCGCGGTCCCGGCGCGGGAACTCGCCGTCCTGCAGCGAGCCGACGAGGACGTGGTCGAAGCGCGCCGCGCGCAGGCGATAGGGACTGGCGATCCGCACCCGGCCCTCGACCGGCCCGCTCCAGACGCGGAAATCGAGCGCGGCCACGGTCTCGGCAAGCTTCTGCGGCGCCGGGGCGAGCGGGCCGAGCTCGGCAAGGTCGCCGAGCGCCGCCGCGATCGCTCCGGCGGCGCGCAGCTCGAGGCCATCGCCGGGACCCAGTCGCGGGCCGTCCTCGCCGGTCCGGAACGGCCGCGAGGCCATCGTCGCCGCCAGCCTGGCGACCACGGCGCAGAGCGCGGCGGGGGATTCGGCCGCGGCCTCACGCAGGCGGCGGAGGTCCTGCGGATCCTCGCCGACCTCGCGCTCCTCGCCGTCGCCTGTATCGCTCATCCGCCCCTCGCCGCGCCAGCGCGACAGTGCGGTCTGCGCGTCGGGGATACGTTCGCGGCGGATCGCGCGCTCGAGCCAGTCGACCCGGCCGGCGGAGAAGCCCGAGGGCCCGCGCAGGTAGCGCAGGAGGTCGGCGGCGCGGCCGGTGCCGAAGGCGGTCTCGAGCAGGGCGACGACGGCGCCCCCGACCGAGGTCGAGGCGACCGGGACCTCGGCCTCGAGGGCGGCGGCGATCCCGTTCGCCTCCAGAGCCGCTTCGACCTCGGGGCCGCGTCGGCCGGGATCGCGCAGGGCGACCGCGATCTCATCGGGGACGGCGCCCGTGTGGATGAGGCGCGAGACCTCGGCCGCGATTGCTTCCGCCTCGGCGCGGGTCCCGGCCGAGCGAAGCAGGATCAGGTCGGAGGGGTCGGGCAGTGGCTCGGGCGGCGTGCCCGGGAGGCCGAAGCCGCGGGCGAGCGCGTAGAGCTGGGCGCTCTCGGTGTTGGCCGGGTCGGCGGGGAGGATCTCTTCGTCGACCGGTCCCAGCGCACTCAACTGGTCGAGCAGGTCGGCGCGGGCGGCGAGCGCCTCGTTGCCGGGCTCGAAGGGAACCGCGATGGTGACCTCGGTGTTTGCGGTAAGGGCACCGACAAGGTCGAACTGGGCCGGGGTCAGGTCGTCGAGCCCGTAGAGGAAGACCGGGCGGCCGGCCCAGGGTCCGGGGTCGGAGCGCAGAAGGGCGGTCGCCTCGCGGGCGATCCCGGCGGCGTCGAGGCGGCCGCTGCGCTCGCGGGCGGCCTCGTAGCCGGCGAAGAGCATCGCGACGTCGGCAAGGTAGGCGGAGCCCTCCAGGGTCCCGGCGCTCGCCTCGACGTCGCGCGGGCCGACCCCGGCCGCCCCCAGCTCCTCGAGGAGCCGTGCGAAGGCCGCGGCGAAGCCGGGGCGTCCGGCGGAGCGGCGCAGCGGCCCGAGGCGCGGCGAGAGTTCCTCGACCGCGACCTCGACGCAGCGGCGGCGCTGGGCGGGGGAGAGGACGGCGCCGGGCGGGCGGCCCGCCAGCGTCGCGATCTGGCCGAAGAGGGCGCCGAAGGTGAGGACGGTGCCGCCCAGCGTCGCTCCTCCGCCGCAGAGCTCGCGCTCGAAGGCGAAGACGTCGTCCACCGTCGGTACCACCAGCACGGGGTCGCGCCCCAGCGACTCCAGGTAGCGGCGCCGAACGGCGCCAGCGCGGCCCGAGTTGGGGGGTCCGAGGATCAGTTTCAGCGGCACCCACCCAGACTATGTAGGACAGCGGCGCACGCCCGTCGGGGCACCCATCGCCCCGACCCGACGCCACTCCGGCCCCCACGCCGCAAACTGGGCATTCCCAGTGCCGTTTTGCCGTCCCCCGACCCCCCTAAATTTGCCTCATCAAATGTCCCTCTGCTTCGTAGATCCAGCCGACGCCATCCGCGCCATCGCCGACTCGATCGGCCGTGAGGCCCGTCGCCAGCTCCTCGGCGAGGCGGTTCGTGCCTGGGTCGATGAGATCCCGGACTCCGAGCTCGAGATCCACTACGCCAAGGCGATCGCGGAGCTCGACGAGCACGACCTCTCGATGCTCGCCGCCTGGCACGGCTCCCTCGAGGTCGGCCAGCCGGTCCCGAACCGCGACTTCCTCATGGGCGCCTTCGGCTCCCTCGGCGAGAACCGCCGCGAGGCCCTCAAGCTCGCCGCCGGCTTCCGCGGCGAGGAGGCCGTCGATGCCGGCGTCACCGAGGACGACGCCCTCGAGCTGGTCCTCGGCCTCCTTTCCCCGCCCCGCTTGATGCAGCTCGCGGTAGAGGCTGTCGAGCTCTACATCTGGGACCGGGCGGGAAGCGACAACTAGGCGTTCCGGCCGTCCGAGTGGCGGGGGAGGAGTGCGGTGCTCCTCCGAGGGTTCGTGGGTAAGCGGCCACACCTCGGCCGATCCCGAAGGACGTGCCGCACATTCGTGCCCTATGGGGG
>JAFDWG010000351.1 GCA_018268605.1 Actinomycetota bacterium
ACCGACTACTGGACCGGCGTCGCGATCCCGATGGCGATGATCGGCGTCGGCATGGGCCTCGCCTTCACCCCGCTGACCCAGGCGGCGATCGCCGGCGTCGACAACCACGACGCGGGTGCCGCCTCGGGCCTCGTCAACGTGTTCCAGCAGCTCGGCTCGACGATCGGGATCGGCGTCCTCGTCACCGTCTTCGCGGCGGCGAGCGAAGGCGAGGGCGCGAAGGCCCTGGCCGAAGGCGTGCCGACCACGATCGCCGTCTCGGCGGGCCTTGTCGCCGCGGCGCTCGCCGTCGTCCTCGTCGTGATGCGGCCGGGGCTGATGCCCGGCGCTAGCCGGTCGCCGATTCCCCAGGCCGCGGCGCCGGCCGGCGAGTGATCGCGGGCGAGCGCCCGCTGGTCGCGAAGATCCACCGGGAGCGGCGGGTGAAGACGCCCGTCGCTCCCGTCTTGATCCGGTCCGACCTGCGGACCAGGATGAAGCTCGTGATCGCGCCGACGATCGCGATCGCCGCGGAGGCGTAGAAGGTCACTTCGAAGGCGTGGACGTGGGCGGAGACCACGACCGGCTTGATCGTTTCGACGATCGGCGTATGCGGGAGGTGGTTGAAGCCCTTCTGCTCGGCTTCGATGACCACGTTGCGCGCTTCTTCGATCTGCCGCGGGGTCGGATGGAAGCCCTTCTCGGAGAGCTTCGACCCGATGTCGTGGAAGTTGACGCCGAGCTCGACCGCGGAGAGCGCCGCGATCCCCAGCGCACCGCCCATCTGCTCGGAGGTGTTGATCATCCCGGCGCCCTCCCCCGCGTCCTTTTCCGGCACCGCGGTGAGGCCGGTCGGGTCGTTGACCGTGAGCACGATGCCGAGGCCGAGGCCCTGCAGCAGCAGGCCGGGGATCAGGGCGACCGCCGATTCGCTCGAGACCGAGACCGCCAGCACGACCCCCGACGCGGCGAGGACGAGGAAGCCGGCGACCAAGGGCCAGCGGCCGCCGAAGCGATCGAACGCCTTGCCCGCCAGCGGGCCGGCGAGGATCACCGGGATCGTCGCCGGGATCAGCGCGACGCCCGCCGCCGCCGGGGAGACGCCGACCACCAGGAGCAGGAAGAACGGGGTGAGGAAGCCGAGCCCGAGCTCGACCATCCCGGCCAGCAGCTGGCTCAGGTTGGAGGCGAGGAAGTTCTCGTGGCGGAATAGCTTGAAGTTGATCATCGGCTGCTTCGCCCGCCTCTCGACCAGGAGGAAGATCGGGATGAGGAGGACGCCGACCGCGATCGGGACGACCGTGGTCGGGTCGCTCCAGCCTTCGGTCGGCCCTTGACTGAGACCGAAGACGAGCGTGCCGACCATCAGCGCAAAGGTGACGACGCCGGGGAAGTCGAGGTCGCGCGGGGCGTCCGGATCGGGCTCGAGCTGCGGCGTGGCGCGCAGCGTCAGGACGATCGCGATGATCGCCAGCGGCACGTTGATGAGGAAGACCAACCGCCAGTCGATCGCGGTCAGGGCGCCGCCCAGCACCGGCCCCAGCGCGGCGAAGAAGGCCGAGGCGCCGGCCAGGATCCCGAGCGCCGCCCCCTTCTGCTCGTCGGGATAGACGGCGCTGACGATCGCCAGCGCCGTCGGCATCATCAGCGCTGCCCCGGCTCCCTGCAGGGCGCGCGCGGCGATCGCCATCGCGATGTCCTGCGAGGCGCCCATCGCCGTCGTCGCCAGCGCGAAGATCACCGCGCCGACCAGGAACACGCGGCGCATCCCGAACAGGTCCCCGAGTCGCCCGCCGAAGACCATCAGCGCCGCCAGCGGCAGGATGTTCGCGGTCATCAGCCACTGCGACTGCGAGATCTCGGCATGCAGCCCGGCGATCGCGTGGGGCGCCGCCAACGGCACCGCGGTCTGGTCGACCAGGATCATCGAGCTGGCCAGGGTCATCGCGGCCAGCGTGATCCTCATGTTCCGCCGCGAAGTCATCCGCGGCGGCAGCCTACGTCACCAGGGGAGAGAGTCCGAGATCTCCGAGAGCCTGGGCGCGGTCTGGTCGCGACCGGAGAGGAGCGGTTCATCGACCTGCCAATCGACCCCGACGTCCGGGTCGTCCCACGCGATCCCCGCCTCGGTCGCCGGGTCGTAGAGGGAGGACACCTGGTAGGTGACGTCCGCCACCTCGCTCAGCACGGCGAAGCCGTGACCGAAGCCCACCGGGACGAAGAGCTGGTGATGCTTCTCGTCGTCGAGGACGTGCGCCTCCCACTGCCCGTAGGTCGGCGAGCCCTTCCGCAGGTCGACCGCCACGTCGAGGATCGACCCGCGGGCCGCGCGCACGAGCTTCGCCTGTCCCGGGGAGGTCTGGAAGTGGATGCCGCGCAGCGTCCCCTTCTTCGAGCGCGAGTGGTTGTGCTGGACGAAGTCGACGTCGATGCCGAGCTCGGCCCATTCGCCCTTGGCGTAGGTCTCGACCATGAACCCCCGCTCGTCCCCGTGCACCTGCGGTTCGACAAGGACGACCCCGTCGAGCTTCGTCTCGCCGCGCGTCGCCACTAGCCGAGCGCCTTGCCGTACTGCCGTTCGTAGTACTCGCGGTACTCGCCGGAGCGGATCGGGCCCCACCAGTCCTCGTTGTCGCGGTACCAGTTCACGGTTTTCTCGATGCCCTCGTCGAAGTGGACCTGGGCCTCCCAGCCGAGCTCGCGCTTCAGCTTCTCCGAGGAGAGCGAGTAGCGGCGGTCGTGGCCCGGGCGGTCGGTGACGTATTCGATCAGCGACTCGTCGCCGTCGACCAGCTTGATCACGCGCTGGACGACCTCGATGTTCTCGCACTCGTCCGGGCCGCCGACGTTGTAGGCCTCCCCCGCCTTGCCCTTGGCGAGCACGGTGTGGATGCCGCGGCAAAAGTCCTCGACGTAGAGCCAGTTGCGGACCTGCTTGCCGTCGCCGTAGACGGGGAGCGAGTCGCCGTGGAGCGCGTTCAGCACCATCAGCGGGATCAGCTTCTCCGGGTACTGGCGCGGGCCATAGTTGTTGGAGCCGCGGACGATCGAGGCGTCGAGGTTGTAGGTGTGGACGTGGGCGCCGACCAGGAGGTCGCCCGCCGCCTTGGTCGCCGAGTAGGGCGAGGAGGGGTCGAGCGGCGAGGTCTCGGTGAAGGAGCCGGAGTCGATCGAGCCGTAGACCTCGTCGGTGGAGACCTGGACGTAGCGCTGGACGCCGAGCTCACGCACCGCGTCGAGCAGCGTGCCGGTGCCGATCACGTGGGTGCGGGCGAACGCGTCCTGGTCGTCGATCGAGCGGTCGACGTGGGACTCGGCGGCGAAGTTGATCACCGCGTCGACGCCCTGCATCGCTTCCCGGACGACCTTCGGGTCCTCGATCGCTCCCTCGATCAGCTGGGTGCCCTCGGGCAGGTTCTCGGGGCGGCCGGCGTAGGTGAGCTTGTCGAGCACGACGATGTCGTGCTCGGTGCCCGCGATGCGGACGTAGGTGGAGCCGATGAATCCGGCGGCGCCGGTGACCAGAAGCTTCATGGGATGCGTTCCTCCCTCAGTCGTCGCTTGACGTCTAGTTCGTCTCGGACTCGCGCTGGGCGAGGTACCCGGCGAGGCCATCCTGCCAGGACGGGAGCCGGATCGCGTGCTCCCGCTGGCTCTGCAGCGCCGAGAACGCCGGACGCGGCGCCGGCCGGCCGAGCATCTCCGTGGTGCCCGAGAGCACTTTCGTTTCGGTTTTCGCCTGCTCGAAGATCTCGCGGGCGAATTCGTACCAGGAGCATCTGCCCGCCGCGGCCATGTGGTGGATGCCGTACTCGATCCCCTCGATCAGCCGGGTGAGCCCGTAGGCGAGGTGCCAGGTGTAGGTCGGCGAGGTGACCTGGTCGCGGACCACGAGCACCTCGTTGGTCGACTCGGCGAGGCGCAGCATCGTGTCGACGAAGTTCCCGCCGTTGATCCCGAAGAGCCCCGCCGAGCGGACGATGAAGTGGCGCTTGTTGGCCGCCGCTGTGGCCTCCTCGCCGGCGAGCTTGGTGCGTCCGTAGGCCGACTGGGGCGCGGGCTGGTCGGACTCGACGTAGGGCGAGCCCTTCTGGCCGTCGAAGACATAGTCGGTGGAGACGAAGACCACGGCGGCGTCGACCTCCTTGGCGCCCGCCGCGACGTTCCCCGCGCCGGTCCCGTTCACCGCGAAGGCGGCGTCCTCGGCCGTCTCGGCCCCGTCAACGTCGGTCCAGGCGGTGCAGTTGATGACCATGTCGGGACGCTCGAGGTCCATCCGGCGCCGCACCTGATCGGCATCGGTCACGTCCATCTCCGCGCGCCCGAAGCCCACCACGTCGTGACCGGCGTTGCTCGCGGCAAGCACCATGTCGCGCCCGAGCATCCCCTGGGCGCCCGCGACCAGAACCTTCATCGCCTAATTCCCCGCTCTCGTCGTCATCTGCAAAGCCCGAACAGGCTATTCGGCTTGAAGGTGCGGCGTGCGCTCAGGGCACGGTATCGACGCTCGGCACCGTCCCCGGCGCGAGGTGCGCGGTGGTTTCGAACGCGCCGCCGGCGTCAGACGTCGGCCAGATTGCGCTGATGTAGGCCTTGAAGGCGGTCGCGAGCGGGTTCTCGTTCGAGGGCTGCGTTTGAGCGGGGAGCCCGGCCACTATGGCCCCCGCGCGGGTCGAGTAGGTGGCGGTCGTGCCATCGGGATTCTGGAAGGAGACGAGGGCGCCGCCGCCGGGCTGGGCGGCGATCGTCGGGCTCGAGCCGGGCATCATCGGCAGGCCGGTGTCCTGGTAGCCACCGGTGGTCGAGTAGAGCCAGAGCGTGCCGGTTTCGGCCTGGAACGCGGCCCACAGGTCGCCCGATCTTTCGGCGCCGGTCTGTTCCTGGAAGGCGTACCAAGCCGGTTGGTAGTCACCGTCCTGGTCGATCAGACCGGACCAGCCGTCCCAGGTGGGGCCACCGAAGTCGCGCAGGTTGTACCAGTCGACGTTTTCGATCCTGTCGGCTTCGGCATTGGCCTTGACCCATTCGAGAGATTCGGTCAGGAGGGTCGCCGCCCCCTCCTCGCTCGCGGTCTCCCCGGCGGGGACGTGGCCGTGGGTCGGCCAGCCGACCTCGGTGATCCAAAGGGTCTTCCCCACTCCTTCCGGCAGAGCATCGAGGTATTCGCGCACGCTCGTGATCTCCGCGGCCATCCCCGCCGCACCGGCAGCGAAGGCGTAGGGGTGGATCGCCACCCCGGTCACGTTCGGCGAGAGGCCGCCGGTCGTCGCCGCGCCGGCGAGGAAGGCTTCGAAGGCTTCCCCCACCTGCGTGTTGATCGAGCCGAAGAGGACATTGGTCGGCGCACCTGACCTGGCAAGTGAGGCCGCCTGGATCGCTTCGGCCGAGTAATTCAGGAAGGCACCGTAGTTCTCCGCTTCGGCGGGCCGCGGTTCGTCGCCGACGATGTTCGGCTCGTTCCATACTTCCCAGGCGGTGATCGGCGCCGGATTGACCTTCCCTTCCCAGAAGGTGCCGTTGACGCCATAACGTTCGACCGCTTCCCTCACCCAGGTCCCCCACCCTTCCCATTCGGGGTCGGTCGGCACCAGGAAGAGTTCGCCGGTCTGCAGCGTCGGCAGGATCGTAATTCCTCGGGCCCATGCTTCTTCGACCAGCTCGTCGTTACCCGTCCAGTCACCGCCCGGCCCGGTGTATTGGAGCGGTTGGTGCCAGACCGTCGCGCCAGAGGCCTGGGTGTCGTTCAGCAGTTCCTCGGTCGACGTGTGATTGCCGTCCCAGTTCAGCCCGAAGGTCAACGCGGAGGCGGGCGCGGCGCTCGCCCCCATGAGGGCGAGCGCGAACAAGGCCGCCGGCAGCAGCCATCGATGGATGGACCGGCGCTTCATCGATCCCACATGGTGCCGAGATGCCTGCGTCGGACGCGGACGGCGGGTTACTGCAGCTCGATCAGGGAGTTGTCCCCTACCAGCAGGCGCAGAGTTCTCGGCAACGCAGCGCCACGGATCAGACGCACGTTACGGCCGAGCAGGCTCCCCTCCATCCTGGTGCCCAGGTCCTCGACGGTGGAATTTGCGAGGACGATCGAGTGCTCGACCTCGCAGCGGCGCACCGCGACCTCGTCACCGATCGAGGTGTAGGGACCGATGAAGGCGTCTTCGATGACGGCGCCGGGCCCGATAACCGCCGGCCCGCGGACGATGGAGCGGACGATCTTCGCACCCGCAGCCACCGCGACCCGCCCTTCGACGCGCGAATCGTCGTCGACCTCGCCCTCGACCGACTCCTCGATCTCCTCCAGCACCAAGCGGTTGGCCTCCAGCATGTCGGCGAGCTGGCCGGTGTCCTTCCACCACCCGCGCACCACCTCCGACTGGACCTTGCGGCCGTCGTCGATCAGCGTCTGGATCGCCTCCGTGATCTCCAGCTCCCCGCGCCAGGAGGGCTCGAGCCGCCGCGCCGCGTCGAAGATCAGTGGGCTGAACAGGTAGACGCCGACCAGCGCCAGGTTCGACGGCGGGTCTTTCGGCTTCTCGATCAGGCGAACGATGCCGCCCTTGGAGTCGAGCTCGGCGACGCCGAACGACTGCGGGTCGTCGACCGGCGTGAGCAGGATCAGCGCGTCCGGGTTGTCCTCGGCGAAGGTCGAGACCAGGCCGCGCAGGCCGTGGCTCAGCAGGTTGTCCCCCAGGTACATGACGAACGGCGCCTGCCCGATGAACTCCTCCGCAGTCAGCACCGCGTGGGCCAACCCGGCCGGCTTGTCCTGTTCGATGTAGGTGATCGTGGCGCCGAACTGCGACCCATCCCCGGCCGCCTCGCGGATCTCCCCCCCGGTCTCCGGCGCGATGATGATCCCGATCTCCTTCACCCCGGCGTCGACCAGCGCCTCGATCCCGTAGAAAAGCACGGGTTTATTCGCCACCGGGACCAATTGCTTGGCCGAGGTGTGCGTGATCGGGCGCAGGCGCGTGCCGGCGCCGCCGGAGAGGATCAGTCCTTTCAGGGGCTTCATCGGACGTTGGAACCCTACCCAAGGCAGGAAGAAGCGGTTTCCCGACCGGATACCCTGCACCCGTGGACAACGTCAGATCCAGCGCCGAGCTCGCCACGGTCGGTGCGGCCGCCCCGCCTCCGGCCTATCTCGACGCTCGCGCCGAATTTGCCTACCGGTTCCTGTGCGGCACGGGGTTGGAGATCGGCGCCCTCAACCGCAGACTTCCGGTCCCGGGATGGGCCAAGTCGCGCAATGTCGACCGGCTCCCGACCGATGAGCTGCGCGCTGCCTACGCCGAGCTCAAGTACCTGGACCTCGCCTCGGTAGATGTCGTAGACGATGGCGAACGGCTGGAGACGATCGAGGCTGGTTCCCAGGACTTCATCATCGCCAACCACTTCCTCGAGCACACAGAGGACCCGATCGGGACGATCTCGATCCACCTACGCAAGCTGAAGCCTGGCGGCGTCCTCTTCTACGCCGTGCCTGACAAGCGCTTCACCTTCGACCACCGGCGCGAGGCAACCGCCGTCGACCACATCCTTCGCGACCATGAGGAGGGGCCGGCCTGGTCTCGTCGAGAGCACTACGACGAATACGGGGCAGCGGTACTCGGTGGGGAGAGGGATCGCGAAGAACAGGACTTTGCCGAGCAAGCAGAGCGATACTCGAGGGAGCTCGAAACCGGCTCCGCCTCGATCCACGTGCACACGTTCACCGCCTCGAGCTTTCTGGCGTTCCTGCTGAAGTGCCGCGAGTGCGTCGCTGCGGCCTTCGAGATCGAGGCCTTCTCCCGCCACGAAGAGGAGGTGATCGCGGTGCTGCGCAGAGTCGGTGACGATCCGGTGCCCGCATCGCCCCCGACGACCGCCCCGGAACTCGTTGCCGAAACCGAACTGCTGCGCACCCAGATCGGCCAACTGGAGCGAGAGCTGGCTCGTTTGAAAGCGTCCTCCAGCTGGCGGGTCACCGAGCCGCTGCGGGCCGCCAAAGCCCGACTCGGCGGGCGTCGCTAGAAGGTCCGCGGTGCGACCCGCGGTCTACATCCCGAACTTCAACGGCGGAGAGCTCTTGGCGCGCGCGCTCGAGAGTTTGAGGGCTCAGACCCGAGAGGTCGACATCGTGGTCGTCGACAACGCATCAATCGACGGGTCCGATGTCATGGTCAGCGAGAGATTCCCGGAGGTGACCTTGCTGCGCCTGGAGGAAAACCTCGGCTTCGGTGCTGCACTCAACCGCGCCGTCTTCACGTACCCGAGTGACCCCCTGATCCTCTTCAACAACGACGCTGAGGCCGAGCCTACCTTCGTCGAAGAGCTTCTCTCGCAATTTGGCGAGGGCATCGACTCGGTTGCCGGTGTACTTGTCCAAGAACGCGACCCTGGCCTCATCGACTCCGCCGGAGTAATTGCCGACACAACCCTGATGGGGTTCGATCATCTGCACGGCGAACCACTCGCAACGTTGTCCGCCGCAGCCGATCCGCTGGGTCCCACTGGCGGTGCAGCCCTTTATCGGCACGCCGCGTTCACCGCCGTCGGCGGATTCGACGAGCGAATCTTTCTCTATTACGAGGACCTCGACCTAGCCCTAAGGCTGGCCGCCCAGGGGGGCCGTTGCCGGCTCGCAAGAGGCGCGCGGGCGGTACACGCCTACTCCGCAAGCCTTGGAGCGGGTAACGGCGCCAAGTACGCCCGGACGGGCTGGAGCCGCGGATACATGCTGCGCCGCTATGGCGTGATGCGCGATCCGCGAATGGCGCTGCGCGTTCTCACCTGCGAGGCAGCGATCGTGACGGGACAACTACTCCGTGATCGGACGGCACAGGGCCTCCTCGGCCGCCTGCGCGGCTTCCACCAAGGAAGCCGCCTTCCTCGAGAGGCCGCATCAGGTCCGCTTCTGAAAATCGGCACTCGCGAGGCTTTGGCCCGACGCTGGGGACGGCGCGGCCGCCCAGGTCTCTAGAGTTCCCGCCCCGGTGCGGGACAGGATCACTCGAATGAATCTGGGTGCGTGGACCAGCTCCACGACGACAACCCTCCACGATCGACTCTTGGTCGGCAGGCGAGGCGTCTGGATTACCGGCGTGATCGTCGCTCTCCTCACCTGGCAGGTCAGCATCGTCATGCCGACCGCAAACCCGGACCCAAGCTGGATGGCGGGTCTATACATGGCTCTTCAGCACGGGAAAGAATTCGGAAACGAAATCGTCTTCACCTACGGACCGCTCGGTTTTCTGTCATGGCCCGGGCTGTGGCTGGGCTCGCTCGGCATCCTCGCCTTTTTCTTTCTCAGCTTGGTATTTGTCGGGTTCTCGGTCACGTTGGTGGGCGCACTGGAGCATTCAACGAACCTCCCAGCAGCAGCCGTCGTCACCTTTCTCTTCCTCGTGACGGTGCCCGACCTCGAGCAGGTTCCCCTGCTCTTAGCCGTCGGCTTCTGCTTCTTCGCCCTTCGGGAAAATCCACCTAGCTGGGGAGTCAGACTGCTGGCGCTCGGCGGTGGATCACTTAGCGCCGTCGAGTGCCTGATCAAATTGTCGGGCGGTCCCGTCATCTTTCTGGTCTGCGTCTTAGGCATGGTCGGCGCACGCGCAAGCCGCAAGAACTGGCTTTACTTCTTTGCGTCTTCGGTCGGGGGGTTGATCGCCCTCTGGTTGGCCGCTGGCCAACCTCTAAGCGGTCTTGGGGATTACATCTCGAACGGCGCCCAGATAGTGAGCGGTTACAACGAAGCGATGGCGATCGGTGGCGCTGAAACCTGGGAGGCAGTTGTCCTTGTCCTCGGTGCCCTAAGTCTGGTCATGATGTCTGCCCTAGCTCCCTTCAAAGATGAAAGGGCACGCTGGTTCGCGGTCGCGGCGGTGGCGGTAGCCGCTTTCTCCGCCTATAAGTACGGAATCGTCCGATTCGAATCTGGCCACGTCGCGTTGGCTGCGTCGGCACTGTTGGGGATATGGCTCCAATTGCCTTGGAAGAAGGTCCGGGCGACGCCGTTCCTGATCACGACCGCCCTCCTGGGAATCATTTTCACGCATACCTATCCGACCCCCGTGAGACTTGACGTGATCAGCAATTTGAACGTTCTCCGTGACTCGGCGGAACTTGTGGTAAGGCCCGGCCTGCGAAAGCAGAGAACCGATGAAAGCCGGGCCGCGATGCAGGCGACCTACAACATCGACCCAAGCATTCTGGCTGCACTCAAAGGAAAGACCGTTTCGATTGAACCGTGGGAAACTGGCATCGCATGGGCGTATGAACTCAACTGGTCACCCGTGCCGGTCTTTCAAAACTACGTCGCCTACACCTCGAAGCTTGACGAACTCAATGCGGACCAGCTGGAAAACCCGAATGGGCCAGAACGTATCCTGCGAACGAACCCTGGGAACTCGCTCCCGTGGGGCGCCCGAACGATCGAAGGTCGGCTCCCGGCCTGGGATCCACCAAAGCAAGCAATTGCCACCGTCTGCAATTTCGTACCAGTACGCGTGGTCCCGTCTTGGCAGGTGCTTAAACGTATTCCGGATCGCTGCGCCGATCCGGTCAAGGTCTCCAGTGTCAAGGGAATGCCGGGAGAAGTAATCCATGTTCCGCCAGCAGGTCGTAATCAGCTCGTTGTCCTGAAAATCAAGGGTGGAGAGATCGAAGGCCTGGAAAAGATCAAGACGATGCTCTGGAAACCGCCGATCCGGACCGCAGTTCTCAACGGTGGCCAGGTCACCTACCGACTGGTCCCGGGCACGATCGGCGATGGCTTCATCGTCTCTCGCGACCCATCCCTCGACGGAACTGAAGGCTTTGAAGAGCTCCCCCAGCTGAGCGATATCCGGATCGAAGGGGTCAGTCGACCACTCGAATATTCGTTCTATCGCATCAACGTTCGCCCGACGACAAGCGAGGCGCGTCGACCCCAAGCCAGCGGCTAGCGTCGGTCGAATCACCTTTTTCAGCCAAGCGGCGGCGCTCCCATAAGCCGTAATGGAGGCGCAGAAGTCCTTCGAGCTTGCCGTGAAGAGTGGCGAGTAGACGTCTCCGCAGGGCCGCACGCACCAGTGCACCGAACTCGACCGCCACGATCCTCGGGGTCGCCGAGGCGGGCATGAACTTAGCCTGGGTGACGAGCCGATTGCGCGCGACCAGACGAGCGTTCTCGGCGCCGGGCCGGTCGAAGCCGGCCTGCCACGACGCGTTGCCGACGTGCCAGACGACGGCATCGGGGACATAGGCGAAGCGCCAACCGGCGATCCGCGCTCGGACGTTCAGATCGACGTCCTCGTAGAAGGACACGTAGCTCTCGTCATACCCACCGACCTCGGTGAAAAGGGAGCGCCGCATGAGAAAGGCGGCACCACAGACCCCAAAGATCTCCCGGGCGCGCAGCCACTGATCGACCTGCGCCTCGCCCGCCCCCGTCTCGATGGCCCTTCCGTCAGCCGTCAGCGCCATTCCAGCGCTGTAGAGGCGAGCGCTCGAAATATCCGTCGAACCGCCTGCGCCGAGCTGGAGGATCCTCGGTTGCACGCCTCCCAGGTCGGGATCCGCACTGAGCGCCGCGAGCAAGGTGCCGATCGCGCCCGGTACCACGACGGTGTCCGCGTTCAGCCCCAGGACAAACGGCGCCTTGGTCTCGGCGACCCCCCGATTCATCGCAGCGGCGAAGCCGACGTTCCTCGGGAGCGCCAGGTGGCGCACGCCGCGCTCCCTCAGCAGGGCGAGAGTGCCGTCCCGCGAGCCGTTGTCGACGACGAAGAGTTCGACCTCCTCCGGGCCGACGGAGAGGGAGTCGAGCAACGCAGGAAGGAGCGCCGCCGAATTCCAGCTTGGGATGACCACGGCGACCTGAGTCTCGACACTCACGCGACGCAGCCTGACACACGGATATCTTCCCGCGAGGAAATGCAGGGACCCGACCGATGACCATCGCCTCCGTTCGCCGACGACTCGACGAGACGCTCTTCCAGGAACCGCCGCCCCCTGATCCAGCGGCCAAGGGTGCGCCTCGGTTGCTTCTGGTCGGCGGGCTGCTCGTCGTCGCCGTCTTGGCCCAGATGCTGAGGATCGGCTGGTCGATCTCCCTGCACTCCTTGTGGGCCGAGGACGGGCCGATCTACTTCTCGGGCGCGGTCCACTCCAGCGTCGGCGGGAGCCTCTTCGATACCTATGCGACCTACCTCGTATTCGTTCCTCGCATGGTCGGCGAAATCGGCGGACTCGTCCCCTTGCAGGATGCCCCTGCGGCCATCTCGATCTCCTCCGGACTCATCGTCGCGATCTCCGGGTGGATCGTCTGGGAGGCGACGGCCGGGTTGATCGAAAGCCCGTGGCTGCGCGCGGCGCTCGCGTTGATGACCGTGCTGGCACCGACCGGCGGCCTCGAGTCGATCGTCTCCGGCGCCTACGTCCCCTGGTTCATGCTCTTCGCCACCTTCTGGATCCTCCTTTGGAGGCCGCGGACCGCCCTCGTTGCCGCCGGCGCCGGTTTCTCTGCGCTGCTCACCGGCCTGAGCACCCCCGGCGTCTGGTTCTTCATCCCGCTTGCCTTGCTGCGAACGTTCGCAATCCGGGATCGCCGCGACGGTTTGGTGCTCGGCGGCTACTGGATAGGAGCGCTGGTCCAGGTCCCGGTCCTCCTCCTCAACAAGGAAGAAGCGGTGACGCCGCTTTGGAGCCACGACATCCTCACCACCTACCTGCAACGGGTCGTGGACGGCGCCTTCCTCGGGCTGAAGCTCGGTGGCAAGGCGTGGGAACACACCGGCTGGCTCGGCCTGGTGATCATCGTGGCGGTGCTACTCGCCGCTCTCATCATCGGCGTGGTCCGCGCGGGCTTCACCGCCCGGCTCTTCGCCGCGCTGGCGATCCTGATCTCGGCCGTCATGTTCATCGTCTCCGTGTACCAGCGGGCGCTGGGAGAACAGATGGTCTGGCCCAGCCACGCCTGGTCGGAAGGAGGCGGGCGTTACGCGATCGTCCCTGCCCTGCTCCTCTTCTCAGTCGCTGCCGTGCTGATCGACAAGCGCTCCCGCCGCCGACCCGAGGAAGGCCGACCGAACTGGCTCGCGTGGGGCCTCGCCCTCCTCGCCGTCGTCGTGGTCGCGACTTCCTTCCGTGTCGAGGACCCCGAAATCCGCGGCGCGCCGCCCTGGGAAGCTTCACTCGACCACAGCGCCGAAGTCTGCAAGTCAGAACCTCCTGAAGCCGAAACCGGCGTCGCCACCAGTCCGCCTGGCTGGGGTCTCAATATTCCCTGCGTTCAGCTGGCAAAGTTCGAGAAGTAGCTGAACCCCTCTAGGCACCGGTGCAGACACGGGCTTCCTGCCCGGCTTCCACGTGCAGGAACCAGGGTTGCGAAGCCCGATCCTTCGGGATGTCGATCGCGGTCGTGGCGCCGCCTTCGGCAGAGACCGAGACGGGGAAGCGTTCAGTGGCGAAGCGCCGCAGCGCGATTACAGGCGCGTCACCCGGAGCGACTTCCACCGTGGTCGTGCCCGGCTTCAGCAGTACCTCTTTTTCGACCGAACCGCCGGGGAGGGTCGTGCAGGCCGTCCCGGCCGGCCCACTCGGCCCGAGTCCGCCAGGTTCAACCGCACTGGAGATCGGCAGGGCTTCCGCGAGGACGAGATCGGCGTGTTCCTTGCCACCCTCGGGCTCGGTTTCGATCTGGGAAGGAGTGTCGGCGAAAGTGCCCCACTTGTCGACGGCTTCGAACCAGAGGCCCGCTTCGACGAGACCAAGTGAGGCAGTACCGGTCGATTCGACCGAAAGCAGTTGAAATTCGGGCGAGACGTGATCGCGCGCGATTTCCAGGGCTCCCAGGTCAGCTCGCGTCAGGACGCTCTGATTCTTCTCCCAGCTGCCTCCTTCCTTGAGCTGCACGAGGTTCGGGCCAATCGCAAGCGCAGCGACAGCAGCCGCGATCCATAGAGCCTTTCGGCTGAACGGCCAATTGATCAGCAGCTCGGCGATCATCAGGAGCACGAACAATGCGCCCGCGTAGATGTACCGAGGCGCGGACGCTTCACGTCCTGGAACGAAGTCGAAAGCTGCCAACAGCCAGTAGCTGACCGCGAGAGAGGTGACCACCCAGAAGGTGCGGGTATAGCCCGGCCGACGCCATTGGGCAAACGCGAAGAGCGCGATCGCGCCGATGGCCAAGGGGCGACCCCAGTCGGTGTTACCCGGTGCTCCCGCCGGGATGGTCGACAGGCCCGTCAGGGACTGGAGCGAGGACCCGAAGCCTTCCATCACGTATTGCGGCGAATGAAGGACATTCATCAGGGTGATGTGGTGTTCGGCGCTATGCCCCCACACGGCGTACCAGGCGAGGTAGACCAGGGTGGGGACGGCGAAGACGTAGGCGCGGCGCCAACCGCGATCGCGGTGCTCGAGGAGCAAGTCGACGAACGCCCCGACGACGAAGCAGACACCGAGGCTGCCGGAAAGGACCGCCAGCACCAGCATCGCTGAGGCCCATGCATCTCCCTTGTCGTCTTTGCGGTCGAGAAAAAGAAGGGCAGCCATGCCGAAGACGACGGGGAAGGTGAACTCGTTCTCGAACGGCCAGATGATGGTCGGCCAGGCCGAACCGAGAAAGAGGAAAAGCGTGGCGGCGATCATCGCCAGCCAAGGGTCAACGCGGCGCCGGAGCCAGATGAACAGGAGGACCGCCGCGAGTAGCACCGTGATCCCCATCACCACTTGTTCGGGCACGTTCGAGGTCATCCCGAAGATCGCGAGCAGCACCTTGGTGACGATCACCGGGATGGCCACGAAATGCTCGTTGTGCGGGAAGACGATCGAGTGCAGCGTCCAGGGCTGGCGATCGAGGAGGAACGCGAAGGTGTCCTGGAAGAACGTGACGCGCCACTGGGCGAGGACGAGAACGACCGCCATCGCGAACAGGGCTCCGCCAAAGACGATGGTCGGTGCGCGGGGGGATCGCAGGAAGCGCAGGACCGGCCCAGGCACCCAGCTCGCATCCGATGCCGGAGAATTTTTCGTCGCGCGATGGTCCACGTTGAATACGCCGGTCCAGATCGCCCGCCGCGGTGGGCAGTGTATTGGCCGTGCCTGTCATCGGTCCGCGGGCCGGAGATGCGCCTGCGACGAGCTCAGGTTCCGGTCACTGTGGCCGGGCGTCGACCGAACCTGTCGTGGAATGCCACGGTCAGGAATCCGGCCATGGCCAGCGCGGCGAGGATCGCGTTGCCAGCCGAGAAGACCGACCCTTCTGCCGGTTCGAAGTCGGGGGAGTAAATCACCAGCATCACGACGAAATTGAGGGCCAACCAGCCGATCGCGAAACGCGGCCAAGCAACGCGCAGTGACAGCACGCATGCCGCCAGACCGATCAAGGGTATGAGATAGCTGCCCTGGTGGAGCACCGTCGTCGC
Source organism: Actinomycetota bacterium (assembly GCA_018268605.1). Lineage (GTDB taxonomy): Bacteria > Actinomycetota > Thermoleophilia > Solirubrobacterales > 70-9 > VAYN01. The sequence continues at coordinate 15,369 of JAFDWG010000351.1, forward strand.
GGTCGAGCCTCCCCATTGGAGGATCGCCCATATGAACGTCGTGACCAGGAAGGCGAGAAGCAGGGTCGTCGCCGCCTTCCATTCGACCTGGTCGCGGACCCGCCGACGGCGCCAGCCGATCGCCATCGCGACCGGACCGAGCAGCAGCAGGCCGAAGGAGGGCAACATGTTGAAGAAGAAGGTTTCACGGAGCGGCCTGACCGTCGCTTCGAACTTGCCTTCCTTCGCGTGCTTCCATGCTTCGGAGATGGCGTGGGAGAAGATGTAGCCGCCCGCGATCGCGGCGAAGTTCTGGCCCTTCTTGTGCAGGATGGTGGTCAGCTTCACTTCGCTGTAACCGTCAATGATCGCTTCGCCCACCGATTTGTCGTCCGGTTCGGTGTCGCCGCCCAGGTACCACTTGGTCAGCCGGTTGCCGGGGGGATCGCCCCACTTGCCGTAGGCCGACCACGGGGCCATCAGGACCACCAAGGTCAGCACCGCGACCCCCAGCCACCGCCAGCTGGGAAGGCCCCGAAAGGCGGCGATCAGGGCCAGGCCGATGATCGGGAACGCGCTGGAGCCGTGCCCCATCATCCCGAGGCCACACAGCCCTGCGACCAGCGCCGCGCCCCAGAGCCTGCTCCGCACCTCGTCCCAGAGCGGCGTGATCATCAGCGCCGCCGCGGCCAGCAGCATCCCCGCGGGGAGCATCTTCGGCCAGACATAGAAGCCGTTGACGATCGCGAGCGGGCTGACGAGCACGGTCGCGACCACCAGGGCCTTGGTCAGCCTGCCCACGCGCAGGGCGAGCAGCAGGGCCCACATGCCGACGATCCAGAGCTGCTGGAGGACCACCCCGAGGACCTGGTAGCCCAGTTCCTTGTTGAAGAGGTGAAAGGGCCACTGCGTCTCCAGGTAGCCCATCTGCAGCGGTGGCCGGTCGCTGGCGAGCCAGTTGCCCGGGAATTCGGGCGGCTTGCCGTTGTAGGCATGCAGGTAGAACCATTCCCCCCAGAAGAAGGGCAAGTAGTTGTCGGAGGGCAGCACGCCCGAGAAGCGGGTGTTGGCGGCCTGGATGGGCGCGTTCTCCCCCCCGTGCATGAAACCGAAGAAGACGAGGAACGCCGAGCCGAGCACCCACAGAGCAAGTGGCGTCGCCAACCCCCGCAATACCTCCCGATCGATCTTTCGCTCAAACGACAGCCAGGCGATCGCAAGGACCGACCCGAACGAGGAGAGAAAGGACCACGTCTGGCCCAAGGGTCGAGATCCGAAATAGGCCCAGAATCCGAACATTGCGGTACTACCGGATACCGCGAGCATCGCTCCAAGGAGGACCGGAATCCGTCGCTCACCCCGACTCGCCAGGAACAACGATGCCGCGACCCCCGGCAAGGCGGTCAAGACAAGGTGGACGGCGAGCAGGAGCAGAAGTTCGCCCTGCACCATTGGCCTACAGACTGGCAAATCCGACCGCCTGCACGTCGCGCTAGCTTTTGACCACTCCCCGAGGCCCCTCTCGGTGTTTCGAGATACCGATGTCCGTCGACCAGAAGATCCACATTCCCCAATCGGTGCCTACGGCTCCTGGACCTGGCACCCCGGCGGCCATCCGCGTCAGGGACCTCCACAAGTCCTTCCGGATCCCCACGAAGCGGGTCGACTCGCTCAAAGAGCGTGCCGTCCATCCCTTCGCCTCCCGCGACTACCGCGAACTGAACGCGCTGCGCGGTCTCTCCTTCGAGATTCGGCAGGGAGAGTTCTTCGGCATAGTCGGCCGCAACGGTTCGGGCAAGAGCACCCTGCTGAAGCTCCTCGCCAGCATCTACAAGGCGGACTCCGGGAGCATCGAGATCGCCGGTCGCCTCGCTCCTTTCATCGAGTTGGGAGTCGGCTTCAACCACGAGTTGACTGCACGGGAGAACGTCGTCCTGAACGGCGTGATGATGGGACTGACGCCGAAGGAAATGCGGAACAGGCTCGACGCGGTGATCGACTTCGCCGAGCTTCGCGAGTTCGCCGACCTGAAACTGAAGAATTACTCCTCCGGGATGCTCGTCCGCCTTGCCTTTGCGGTGATGATGGAGGCCGACGCCGATGTGCTCCTGATCGATGAGGTCTTGGCCGTGGGCGACGCCTCCTTCCAGCAGAAGTGCGCCGATGCCTTCCACCAAATGAAAGCCCAGGGCAAGACGATCGTCCTCGTTACCCACGAGATGGGTTCGGTCGAGTCCTACTGCCACAGGGCGATGCTGATCAGCGACGGCGAGATCAAATACCTCGGCGAACCGACCGAAGCAGGTCGTCGCTATCTGAAACTGAACTTCGCCGCGGAGACAGGGGACTCGAACGATGAGGAGGCGAACCAGGAGGAGGAAGTCGATTCCGGCGAGGGAGCGCGCCTCACCTCCATGAGGATCCTGGACGTCGACGGAAACGAGACCTCGACCGTCGAAATGGGCGAGCCGATCAGGGTCGAGGCGGAGATCGAGCTGCTCCAGGATGCACCGGGGCTGCACGCCGGATTCGTCCTTGCAAACGCCGACGACGTCTCGATGTTCGAACTCAGCGTACCCATCCACTCCGCCGACGGGAACAACATCAAAGGCAATACCGTCCTTGTCACGGCGACGGTCGCGAACCCCCTTGCCCCGGGTCGTCACTTCTTCCACTGCGGCCTTCAGAGCCCATTCGGGATCTCGGTCTACGTTCCGAAGGCAGCGACTTTCGTCGTCTTCGGCACTCATCCGTCAGCCGGGATCCTCGCGCCGGAGACCGATTTCCGGGTTCGCATCCCGGGGGAGGAGGTCTGATGGCCTCGCGGGCCGAGGCGCCGCTGCAGCGAGTCGGGGGGCCTTCGGCTCTGGGCGGCGGCCCGCGGCGTTTCTTCGACCTGCTTTGGTTGATGTCAATAACCGAATTCAAACGGGTCTACTTCGGTACCGTTCTCGGCTATCTCTGGTCGTTGATCCGACCACTACTGCTCTTCGGCGTTCTGCTCTTTGTCTTCACGAAAGTCTTCCGCGTAGGAAGCAAAACCGTCGAACACTACGCCGTCATGCTGCTGCTGGGGATCGTGCTGTTCACCTTTTTCCAGGAAGCCACGACTAACGCGGTGACCTCCGTTGTAGCCCAGGAGGGTGTGGTACGCAAGACTCAATTTCCGCGCTTGGTGATTCCTCTCTCCACCGTGATCACCGCGATGTTGAATCTCGCTCTGAACCTGGTCGTGGTGCTCGCCTTCGTCCTTGCCTTCGGCGTCTCCCCAGCTTGGACCTGGTTCCTCTTCCCGGTCGCATTGGCCGCACTTCTCGTGTTCACCGCTGCGATAGGCATGGCGCTATCGGTGCTCTACGTCCGGTTCCGCGACGTGGCGATCATCTGGGCCGTACTGGCTCAAGTGCTGCTCTATCTGACCCCCATCCTCTACCCGATCAACGCCTTCGAAGAAGAGAACCAGACCTACGAACACCTCTTGATGTGGAATCCCCTGTCCGTGATCTTCACCCAGATCCGGGTCTGGGTCCTGCACGAACCCGATGCCCCATCAGTCGTTCACGCCGCCGGTGGCTGGGCGGGGCTGATCCCCGCAACGATCATCTTCTTCGGCGTGATCGCGTTCGGGGCATGGATTTTCAAGCGTGACGCACCACGCGTGGCCGAGGCGCTCTAGCGCCCGAGTAGACTCGCCGTCATGGCCGAGCAACCGATACCGATCGGATCCCGACGTAGCCCAGATTCCACGGATCTGCACGTCGAGTTGGCGCAGCGCGACCAGGAGATCCTCCGCCTACGCGACCTACTGATGACCCGCGATCAGGAACTGGGAGAGCTGAAAGGCCGCATCGCGATGATCGACCAAGCTTCTCGTAGCCTCGGCGACGCGGTGGCGAGGATCCCCATCCCAGGCGCCACCCGCGTGCTGCAGGCCCTCATCCGCTTCGTTCAGCGGGCCACCACCTGATTTGGCACCGGCACGCTTCTCAATCCTCACGCCGGTCTACGAGACCCCGGCCCCCGTCCTCTGGAAGATGCTCGAGTCGGTGCGTCGTCAGAGCTTCGGCGACTGGGAGTTCTGCCTGGTCGACGACGCATCGCCATCTTCTCGCGTGCGCAAGATGCTCGATCGGGTAGCCACCGAAGACCCTCGCGTACGGGTGTTCCATCGGCCCGAGAACGGCGGCATCGTCGCCGCTTCCAATGACGCACTCGAGCTCGCCGAAGGCGAGTTCATCGTCCTTCTCGACCACGACGATCAACTTCACCCGGATGCTCTGAGGCTCGTCGATGCGGCGATCGGAGACGACGAAGAGGTCGACTACGTCTATACCGACGAAGACAAGATCGACGAAAGCGGGCATCACGCGGGACCGTTCCTCAAGCCCGACTGGTCGCCGGAGCGGATGCGGGCCCAGATGTACACCTGCCATTTGAGCGTCTTCCGGCGCGCTCTGGTCGACGAGGTCGGAGGCTTTGACGCCGACTTCGAGGGCGCGCAGGACTGGGACCTGGTGCTCCGGACCACCGAGCAGGCGCGCAAGGTCGCCCACGTACCTCGGGTCCTGTACCACTGGCGAAGCATCGCGACTTCGGCGGCGGCCGGAGAAGACGTAAAACCTTGGGCGTTCGAAGCCGGCAAGCGCGCGGTCCAGGCTCACTGCGAGCGAATCGGACTCGAGGCACGGGTCGAGCGCGACGTTGAGGACCAAGGGGTCTACCACCTTGAACCGCAGCTTTCGCGCGAGCCCGCCGTCAGCATCGTCATACCCACCAATGGACAGCGGCGAGAAGTCCGCTACGAGGACATCGTCCTGGTCGAGAACTGCGTGCGCAGCATCGTCGCTGCCTCGACCTACTCGAACTACGAGATCCTCGTGGTCGTCGACGCCGGAACGCCCGGCGCGGTGGTCGAGGAGCTGTACGACCTCGCCGGCGACCGTCTGAAGATCGTCGACTTTGACCGGCCATTCAACTTCTCCGACAAGATCAATGCCGGTGCCGTCCTCGCCGAGGGCGACCACCTGGTCCTGCTGAACGACGACATCGAGGTCGCGACGCCGGACTGGCTCGAGCGGATGGCGATGTACTCACAGCTCGACGGCGTCGGTGCCGTCGGCGCGCGCCTCCTCCTTGAAGACGGTCGCCTTCAGCACGGGGGCGTCAACTTCGAAAGGGGCCTGCCCGGACATCCGTACTACGGGTGGCCCGGGGACGCCGCCGGCTACGCCAACAATCTCAAGGTGACCCGTAACCTGCTCGCGGTCACCGGAGCCTGCCTCATGACGCCGCGGGACCTCTTCGAGGAGGTCGGCGGCCTGAGCCTGACGTTCCCCATCAACTACAACGACGTCGACTATTGCCTGAAGCTGCGGGAGATCGGCAGGCGCGTCGTCTTCGAGGCCGACGTGACGATGCTCCATTTCGAGTCGTCGAGCCGATCCTCCGCGGTATCCGAGTGGGAGATGCTGAAGCTAAGGGCTCGCTGGTCGGCGCTCACCGATCCCGATCCCTACTCCAATCCACATCTTCATGCGGAGATGCCGACCCCTTTTTCTGCCTTCGACTGGGCGCGAAGGCGCCCGCGGCTCCCGTCGTTTCGGAGGCCCCCCGGCGAGGTCGTCGCCTAGGGGATGTCGCCGGCGAGCGCTTCTCTCATCAGGCGAACCTGGTCGCCCCGGGTTCGCTCGGTCGCGACACCGCGCTCAGCCATCTCCTCGAGCAGAGCCTCGACCTGATCGGTCCGACGTTCCAGCGTGACCCAATCGTCCCGGCGGATCCCCTCGGTCGCGCGCTTCAGCCGGTCATGGTCTGCATCGAGCTCGACCAGAAGTGCGGCGAGGGCGGCGGCGTCACCGGGGGCAAATAGCCAGCCGTTCTCCTCGAGGCGGATAGCTTCCGGCAGCGCGCCGATGTCGGAGGCGATCACCGGGACGCCGTTGGCGAATGCCTCGCGCGTCACGATCGAGTAGGTCTCGGCCACCACCGAAGGCACCAGGACGATATCGACCTCGGCCAGCATCACAGGCAGGAAACGTGGTTCGTAGCCATTGGCGAGCCTGAATTGGAGTCCCGGGATCCGATTCGCCATCGCGTGTAGGCGATGCGACTGGGGCGGTAGGGCGACACCAAAGATGGTGTAGGAGATATGCGGAATCCTCGCCTGGCGGATGGCGTCGATCACAACGTGGAAACCCTTGTGCTCGACCGTGACGCCGATCGAGGCAAGGCGCAGTGGATGACCAGGAGGACGCTCCGGCCTCACGCTCGGTCCCATACGTGCAACGGCGTTCTCCAACACGCGGATCGGCCGCGCCTCGTCGCGGGCGTCGGCAAAGGCGTCGGCGACGTAGCGAGAAGGGGCGGTGACGACGTCGGCGGCTGTGAGTGCGTCCTCGAAAGCCCTTGAACGGAGCGCCCACCGAACGGCTGCTTCGTCTTGGCTTCCGTAGCAGTGGACCGCGCACGCCCGACCTCCTTCCGGCCCGTCGCAGAGTTCACCAGAGGTTCGCTTCAGGTGGACTCGCGGGCACATCATGAAGAAGTCGTGGAGTTCAATCGCGATCGGCACCCCCCAGCGATGGGCAACTTCCACGTAGCCGGGTGAGTGATGAAGCAGATGGGTACAGAGGACTACGTCAGGAGTCAGCTCGACCAGCAGACGCTCGAAGATGCGCTCCATCGTGGCCTCGTGTCCGGGGTATAGACCGAAGGTAGAGCCGCCCCCGATTGCGACGTAGACCGAGATCCCGTCGCGGATCTCGCGGCGCAGGGAGATCGTGAGAGGGCTCTCGTCAGGCTGGCGGGTGAACACGGCGACCTCGTGACCTCGGTCGCGGAGCTCTGCCGCCGTCTGTGCGGTCAGCCGCTCGACGCCGGCGACGCCGATCGGCGGATAGCCGTGGCTGACCAAAAGAACCCGCACCAGCTCAGGGTCCCTTGCGGCGGCTGTTCGCCACCCTGGAGAATGCGTCGACGGTGGCATCTGGGTAGTCCTTGTAGCGGACACCGAGCCACTGACCGGCAGTCTGCGCGCTACGCCGCAGGGCCGACTGGATCTGCAGGTGCTGGAGCTCCTCATCCTGCAACCCCAGCTCATCGCGCAAGTAGGCCCAGTCGGCGGCGATCATGCCGCGCACAAGGGCGTCCGCCTCAGCGTCGGAGATCGTCCGCCCGTTGATCTCCCGGTTGGCGACACCATCG
>JAFDWG010000352.1 GCA_018268605.1 Actinomycetota bacterium
GAAGCCGATGCGTTGGGCCTCGAGGCCCTTGTCGGTGAGGCGGATGAGTTTGGCGCGTTTGTCGGTGGGGTCGGGGAAGCGCTCGATGTAGCCGAGGCCGGAGAGGTCGTCGACGATCTCACCCACCGACTGCTTGGTCAGGCCGGCGAGGGAGGCGAGCTCGGTGAGACGCATGCCGTCCCCGTGGACGAAGCGGAAGACGCAGCCGTGGGTCGGCCGGACGTCCGTGATGCCCGCCTCCTCGAGGAGCGTGCGGAAGTCGGCGAGCATCGCCTCGACGGCCAGGTCCATCAGCGCGGGCAAAGGTACGCGGGAGGTATCGGGTTCTTTTTCCGTGGCTGTCACAAATCGGCTCCCAGATGCGTCGTGTTCGTGAGGGCGGTACTTCCCCGGAGGCCCCCCCCCGCGACAAATCGTCAGGCGTCCTGATAAGGTCGCCGGACTAATTGGTCAGGTGTCTTGACAAGGCTTCCTGACGAATTGTAACCGACACGAAGGAGGTCCCGGAAATGGCCGGGAGCCAGACCAACAGGAAGTGGTGGACGCTGGGCGCGGTCTGCGTCGCCACCTTCATGCTTCTTCTCGACATCACCGTCGTGAACACCGCGTTGCCGAAGATCCAGTCCGACCTCGGCGGCAGCTTCTCAGACCTGCAGTGGGTGATCGACGCCTACGCGCTCTCGCTCGCGGCGCTGGTGCTGACGGCGGGCTCGCTAGCCGACCGCTTCGGCCGGCGGCGCATCTTCGTCGGCGGCCTGGCGATCTTCTCCGCTGCCTCGCTGCTCTGCGCGCTCGCCCCAGACCCGACCTTCCTCAACGTCGCCCGCGGCCTGCAGGGGATAGGCGGTGCGATCATGTTCGCGGTCAGCCTCGCGCTGGTCGCCCAAGAGTTCCCCGGCGGCCCCGAGCGGGGCATGGCGATGGGCATCTACGGCGCCTCGATCGGCGTCTCGGTCGCGGTCGGCCCGCTGGTCGGCGGCGTCCTTACCGATGGCCTCGGCTGGCAGTCGGTCTTCCTCGTCAACGTGCCGGTCGGGATCGCGACGATCGCGGTCACCTACTGGAAGCTGCGCGAGTCCCGTGACCCGAACATCACCCGGATCGATTGGGGCGGCGTCGTCACCTTCTCCGCCGCGCTCTTCATGCTGGTGCTGGCGCTGGTACGCGGCAACGACGAGGGCTGGGGTAGCACGACGATCGTCTCGCTGCTCGCCGGCGCCGCGGTCCTGATGGGCGCGTTCCTCGCGATCGAGCGCCGCGTCGCCGAGCCGATGCTCCCCCTTGGCCTCTTCCGCCGCGGCGCCTTCACCGGGGTGCAGCTCGCCGCCTTCGCGGTCTCGGCCTCGATGTTCTCCCTGTTCCTCTACCTGACCCTCTACCTGCAGAACTTCCTCGGCTACTCGCCGATCGAAGCCGGGCTGCGCTACCTGCCGATCACGGTGGGCGCGTTCATCTTCGCGCCGATCTCCGGCATGGCGTTGGCGAAGGTGCAGGCCCGCTACCTGATGGCGGGCGGGCTGGCGCTGACCGGCGGGGGCCTCCTGCTGATGGGCGGGCTCGGGGTCCACTCCGAATGGACCGCGCTGCTGGTCGGCTTCATCGTCGCCGGGGTCGGCGTCGGTCTCCTGAACCCGGTGATCGCCGACGTCGCCCTGAGCGTCGTCCCGAAAGAGCAGAGCGGGATGGCCGCCGGCATCAACGACACCTTCCGCCAGGTGGGCGTCGCGGTCGGCACGGCGGCGTGGGGCGCGCTCTTCCTCGGTGCCGGCGCGTCGAAGGTCGAGTCGCTCACCGGCGGGACGGTCGACCACGCCCAGGCCCGCGGCCTCGTCGAAGCGACCAGCTCGGGGGCGCTCCCCCAGGCGCTCCGGTCGGTGCCGGCCGGCGCGCGCGACAACGTGCGGGCCGCCGCCGAAGCGGGGTTCATCCACGGGTTGAACGAGATCATCATGCTCGGCGGGATCCTCTGTCTGATCGGCACCGCCTTCGCCCTCTGGCTCGTGCGGGAGCGGGAGATCGACCGCGGCGTGGAGGGCGCCGGCACCGACGCCCCGCTCGAGGCCGAACCGGTCCCCGCCCAGAGCTGACCGTCCCCGCGTCCTTCCGACCTTGGGGGCCATATATGGCCCCCAAGGTCGGAAGGACCTCGGCGGGCGGGGACGACTAGGCTCCCGCCCAATGCGACTCGTCACCTATGACGCGGGGGACGGCGGGCGGGCCGGGATGGTCGTCGACGGGCGCGTCGTCGACGCCTGGGCAGCACTCGGCGAGCCGCACCGGGGCAGCCTCAGGGAGCTCATCGAGAACGGCCGGATCGACGATCTGCACGCTCGGATCGGGGACACGGGGGCGCCCTCGCATCCGCTCTCCGCGGTCCGACTGCTGCCGCCGATCCCCGACCCGGAGAAGATCATCTGCATCGGCCTCAACTACGCCAAGCACGCGGAAGAGGGGCGCCAGGATCTGCCGACGACGCCGATCATGTTCGGCAAGTGGCGCAACGCCCTGGTCGCCGACGCCGCGACCGTCACCCTCCCCGAGGCATCGAAGAAAGTCGACTACGAGGCCGAGGTCGCCTTCGTCATCGGCCGCCGCGCCCACAACGTCGCCGAAGCCGACGCGCTCGACTTCGTCGCCGGCTACACCCTCTTCAACGACCTCTCCGCCCGCGACCTTCAGTTCGCCACGCCGCAGTGGATGGCGGGCAAGGTCTTCGACGGCTCGGCCCCCTGCGGACCCGCCCTCGTCACCCCCGACGAAGCGGGCGGCCACGACGGGATCGAGATCGAACTGACGCTGAACGGCGAGAAGATGCAGGGCGACACGACCGCGAACTTCATCTTCAGCGTGCCGCGGCTGATCTCCTACCTCTCCGGGCTGATGACGCTCGAGCCCGGGGACATCGTCGCCACCGGCACTCCCGACGGGGTCGGCGGCGCGCGCGAACCGCGCGTCTGGCTCGGCGACGGCGACGAGCTGGTGGTCAGCTCCCCGACGCTCGGGAAGCTGACGACGAAGATCGCGCGCTGACGCAGATCGGCGCGGCCAGCTGTTCTTTATGGCGCCGGAACCGCCAAAAAGAGCAGTTAGCGGGGTGGGGCGAGCTCGTCGCGCTTCGGGGGGAGCGACGCCGAGCGGGGGCGATGTGGGCCGGCGCCAGGTCCCAGGGCGCTCGCGGTCGAGGTCGTCGCCGCCCATTCGACCCGCGTCGGCGTGTAGTTGACGAGCTGGGCCCAGGTCTCCGACCCGAGTTGGCCGTCGCCTTCGAGGCCGTGTTCTTCCTGGAAGTCGCGGACGGCGCGGCGCATCGTGCGGTTGAAGATGCCGTTCACTTCGAGTTCGGCCCCGGCGGTGATCAGCCGCTCCTGCGCCCAGACGACCAGGTCGCCTTTGGCGCCGATCTTCAGCAGCGGGTATTCGGTTTCCGGGATCAGCCCGGGGATCTTCAGCCGCCCGCTCCGCGCGCCCAGGGCGCCCCACTCGCGCGTGTTGGTCTCCTGCCAGTCCCACCAGCTGGGGACGGTGCCGTAGCTCGCCGAGTAGCGGCGGAAGAGGCGCAGCGGTTGAAGGCCGGGGGCGCCGTAGGTCTGGCCGATCGGGAAGATCGGCGCCCCCCACAGCCGGTTGAAGAGGTAGGTGTGGGCGAAGGACTCGTGCACGGAGGTGCCGATGTCCTTCCAGTACATCTGCGGCTGGTTGACGGTCGCGCCGCCCGGCCCGAGGAAGACCGAGTAGGGGAACGCCGGGTGGTAGTCGACATAAGGGAAGCCGGCGAGGGATAGCGGGAAGCCCGCGCCGATCTGGGCGCGGAGCGTACGGATATAGAGGTCGGCGGAGGCGTATTTGCCTTCGTACTCGGCCTCGGCGTCGATCACCAGGCAGTCGGCCCCGGCGCGGACCGCGGCAGCGCCGATCCGCGCCTCGGCCTCCGGCGCGTCGCCGTAGACGAACTGCCAGGCGCAGACCTTCAGCCCGCCATGGTGCAGCGCCCTGACCAGCGGGGCGTTGAACTGGTCCCAGCGGGTCGTGCCGTCGCCGGCCTTGATGTAGGCGGTGCCGATGCCGTGCCGGTGGGCTGTGCGGAGGATCGCCGGGACCGAGCCGCCCTGGGACTGGGAGACGTACCAGATCCACATGCCCTGGCGGACGAACGGCGAGTGCCGCCCTACCCCTGAATTTTCGAACATCCCGGCGCCGCCGGTGTCGGCGCGAGCCGCGGCGGGAAGCGTGACGAGGACGAGCGACGCGAGCAGCGCAAGGACGCGCGGGGAGCGGAACGGGATCGGGAGCGGCACTACGATCACCTTCTCTACCCGAGAACCCTCATGCCCGACCTTCCGCTCACCCGCAAGATCCCGCCCGCCCTCCTGGCCCTGATGCTCAGCGCCGCGGGCCTGCTCGCGATCACCACCGGCGCCCGCGCCGCGACCGCTCCCAAGATCGAGGGCGCGACGGTCAAGCAGCAGGGGCAGGACCTGGTGCTCACCGTGCGTACCGCGAAGCCGCTCGCACTGTCGAAGCTCGGGCCGCGCCCGGACGTGCGCCGCGCCGGCACCGCCTACCTCTGCTTCGGCTTCGCGCCGGCGGCGGGCGGCGGCGAAACGCGGCTCTGCCTCGGCGGGCCGAAGGGACGCAAGCGGGTCGGGGTCGTCAACGTGGACACCGACGGCAAGCCGATCGGCCGCAGCGCGGTCGCCGCCAAGGTGCGGCGGCCGAAGCCGACCAAGCTGGTCGCCTCGCTCGTCGCCGGTCCCACCCACCCGACCGGCCTGCGCCCCGGCCACTACCAGTGGGTCGTGCTCGCGGCGAACGGCGGCTGCAAGGTGCGCCACGAATGCGCGACGCAGTTCCCCTCCGAAGAAGCGGGCGCCAAGGCATTCCGCCTGCGGCCCGTCCGCGCCGTCGGCTGCACCGGCGGTGACGCCGAACTGGTCAGCTCGGCCGACACCGAACGCAAGGTCGTCGCCCTAACCTTCGACGACGGCCCGAGCGAATACACCGAACGCTACCTCGACGTCCTACGCGAAAAGGACGTCCCCGCGACCTTCTTCGAGATCGGCCAGGAGATGCCGGGACGGGAAGCGACGATGCGCCGGATCCTCGCCGAAGGCGACGAGCTCGGCGACCACACGATGAACCACGTCGAATACCCGGGCTACGGGCAGATCGCCGGCGCGGCGGCGCGGATCAAGGCCTACACCGGCTTCCAGCCCTGCCTCTTCCGGCCGCCGGGCGGCGCCCAGAACCAGGCGGTCATCGACACCGCCGGCTCGCTGGGGATGAAGACGATCATCTGGGACGTCGACCCGCGCGACTGGTCTCTGCCGGGAACCTCGGAGATCTACTCGAACATCGTCAACAACGCGAGACCGGGATCGATCATCCTCATGCACGACGGCGGCGGGCCGCGCGACGAGACGCTCGCCGCCCTCCCGCAGATCATCGACACCCTGCGCGCGCGGGGATTCGGATTCGAGACGGTCAGCGCGCTCCTCGGCGACAAGATCCTCTACCGCCCCTACGGTTGAGCGACGCCGCGAGACGCGGCCGATCATGAACATCGGGTACAGATATCTCGATGCATCTGATAGAGGTTCACGTCCGTATTCCTCTGCGATGAAGATCGCGATCATCGGAACGGGCATCTCGGGGCTGGTGGCGGCCCACCACCTGCAGCGTCACCACGACGTCACCGTCTACGAGGCGGCGGCGCGAGTCGGCGGGCACACGCACACGGTCGCCGTCGACGATCCGGCGGGCGACCAGGCGGTCGACACCGGCTTCATCGTCTTCAACGACCGCAACTACCCGAGCTTCGAAGCGCTCCTCGGCGAACTCGGGGTGGCGACGAAGCCGTCCCACATGAGCTTCTCGGTCTCCGACGGCCGCGGCCGCTTCGAGTTCTCCGGCACCCCCTGGGGCCTCTTCGCCCGGCCCGCACACCTCCTCTCCCCCCCCTTCATCCGGATGCTGCGCGACTGGCGTCGCTTCAACCGGCTCGCTCCTGGTCTGGTCGGGATGAACGGGACGGCGCCCTCGCTCGGCGTCTGGCTCGAGCGCGAAGGCTTCTCCCGCCACTTCATCGACCGGCTGATCGTCCCCCAGGCCTCCGCCGTCTGGTCCGCCGACCCCGACCAGATGTGGAGCTTCCCGGCCAGCTTCATGGCCGAGTTCTTCGACAACCACGGCATGTACAGCCTCCGCGATCGGCCGCGGTGGCGGACCGTCGTCGGCGGCTCGCAGTCCTATGTGGAGGCGGTCACCGCGCCGTGGCGGCACCGGATCCGCACCGCCGCGCCGGTGCGCCGGATCGAGCGCCTGCCCGAGGAGGTGCGGATCGAGGCCGAGGGCTGCGAGACGGAGAGCTTCGACCGGGTCGTCGTCGCCACCCACTCCGACCAGGCGCTGCGCCTCCTCGCCGACCCCTCCGGGGCCGAGCGCGAGGTGCTCGGCGCGATTCCTTACCAGGCCAACGACGCCGTCCTCCACACCGACGCCTCGCTGATGCCGCGCCGCCGCGCCGCCTGGTCGAGCTGGAACTTCCACCTCACCCAGGCACCGCCCGCCCGCACCACCGTCACCTACTGGATGAACCACCTGCAGCGGCTGCCGGCCGAGCGTCAGTACTTCCTCACCCTGAACCGCGACGACGCGATCGATCCCGAGAAGGTGCTCCGCCGCTTCTCCTACGATCACCCCGTCTACACCGCAGAGGGCGTCGCCGCGCAGGCGCGTCGGGCCGAGGTGAGCGGGGTGCGCCGCACCCACTACTGTGGTGCGTACTGGGGATGGGGCTTCCACGAGGATGGGGTGGTGAGTGGACTGAAGGTGTGCGAGGAGATCGCCGCGGCGGGGGAGCCGTCGCCGGTCGAGGAGGCGCTCGCCGCTTGACCGAGTCGGCGATCTACGAGGGCTGGGTGCGCCATCGGCGCTTCGAGCCGATCGAGCACTCCTTCCGTTATCGCTTCTTCCTCGCCTACCTGGAGCTCGCCGAGCTGCCGGGCGTCCTCGACCCCTACCCGCTCTACTCGGCCCGGCGGCGCGCGCCCGCACGTTTTCGTCGCAGCGACTACCTCGGGGACCCGGCGCGGCCGTTGGACGAGTGCGTCCGTGACGTCGTCGAGCGCTCCGGCGCCCCTCGTCCCACCGGCCCGGTCCGCCTGCTCACTGGCCTCCGGTACCTCGGCCACAGCTTCAATCCGGTGAGCTTCTATTACTGCTTCGACCCCACCGGTCGGCGGGTCGACGATGTCGTCGCGGAGGTGGAGAACATACCCTGGGGTGAACGACACGCCTACGTACTGGATCGGGGAGAGCGCGAGGGAACAGTGTTGGCCGACGAGTTGGAGAAGAAACACCATGTCTCGCCCTTGATGGGGATGGAGCAGACGTACTCGTTCCGCGCCGGCACGCCGGGGGCACGCCTGCAGGTCCACATCGAGTCACGTCCGCGCGAGGGGGCGGCGACGGCTGGTGACGGGCGTCCCAAGACCTTCGACGCGACCCTCTCCCTGCGGCGCCGCGAGCTGTCGGTGCCCCTGCTGCTCGGCCTGCTCGCCCGCTATCCGGCGACGTCGCTGCAGGTCGTAGCGAAGATCTATACGCAGGCCGCGCGGCTGAAGCTGAAGGGCGCTCGTTACCACTCCCACCCCGGGCGCGCTGGGGTGGCCAGGTGAGGGACGCGGCGGCTCGCGCCATGGTCGGCGCGGTGCTTGCCAGGACGCGGGGCGGGGAGATCGAGGTGGTCGAGGACGGGCGCAGCCGCGTCTTCGGCGAGCCGTCGGACCTGCGCGCGACCGTCCGGATCAAGGACCCGGCCGCCTGGCGCGGCCCGCTGAACGGCTCGATCGGCCTCGGCGAGAGCTACGTCGACGGGCTCTGGGAGACCGACGACCTGGTCGCGCTGATCCAGATCGCCGCCCGCAGCCTCGCCCGACAGCATCGCGGGGTGAGCGCCGCGGTCGCCCGCTCGCGCGCCGGCTTCCACCGCCTCCGCGGCCTCGTCCCCGAGAACACCAAGGGCGGCGCCCGCGCCAACATCAGCGCCCACTACGACCTCGGCAACGACCTCTTCTCCTCCTTCCTCGACCCGACGATGATGTACTCGTGCGCGTACTTCCCGCGTGAGGACTCGAGCCTCGAGGAGGCCCAGCAGGCGAAGCTCGACCGCATCTGCGAGCGACTGCGGCTCGGTCCCGACACCCATCTGCTGGAGATCGGCACCGGCTGGGGCGGGATGGCGATGCACGCGGCGCGAACGACCGGCTGCCGGGTGACGACGACGACGATCTCCCCCGCCCAGCACGAGCTGGCGACACACCGGGTGCGCGAGGCGGGCCTGGAGGACCGGATCACGATCCTGCTCGAGGACTACCGAGACCTGCGCGGCACCTACGACCGCCTGGTCTCGATCGAGATGATCGAGGCGGTCGGCTGGCAGTACTTCGACACCTACTTCGAGGCCTGCGACCGGCTGCTGGCCGACGACGGCCTCTTCCTCCTGCAGGCGATCACGGTCGACGACCGCCTGTATGAGGTGGAGAAGGCGTCGAGGAGCTTCGCCAACACGCACGTCTTCCCCGGCGGCTGCCTGCCCTCGCTGAAGCGGATCGCCGACTCGATCGGGACGGTTACGCAGATGCGCGAGATCTGGCTCGACGACATCACCGCCCACTATCCGCCGACGCTGGCCGAGTGGCGCGAGCGGTTCTTCGCCGCCTGGGACAGGCTGCGGGCGCGCGGTTACGACGAGCGCTTCCGGCGGCTCTGGGACTTCTACCTCTCGAGCAGCGAGGCGGGCTTCCGCGAGCGCCGCATCGGCGACGTCCAGGTCCTCTTCGCGAAGCAGTCGTTCCGGTGAGCGGGGACGCACCCGCGCCGGCCGACGGGACCCGCGAGCCGCTCCTCCTCGTCCACGGCCTCGGCGCGGCATCCCACGTCTGGGACCCGGTGGTGCCGCTGCTGTCCCCTCATCGTGAGGTGATCGCGCTCGACATGCCGGGGTTCGGGACCGAGCCGGCGCTGCCCTCCGGGGTCGAGCCGACGGCCGCGGCGCTGGCGGCGAACCTGCGCGACCGGCTCGTCGCGCGCGGGGTCGAGCGCACCCACGTCGCCGGCAACAGCCTCGGCGCCTGGGTGGGGCTGGAATTGGGACGGATTGGCGCGGCGCGCTCGGTCACCTGCCTCTCCCCCGCCGGGCTCTGGCGGGCGCCGATCGGCCCGCGGAAAGGGTCGGGGCGCAAGTGGGCCAAGCGCCTGCGCCCAGCGGTCTCGGCGGCGCTCTGGATCGGTCCCGTCCGCGACCGCGCCGTCGCCACCTTCGCCGCGCGGCCGCAGAACTGGCCGACCCGCGCGGCGCGCGAACTCGTCCTCGCCTGGATCGACTCCGAAGGCTACGACGGCGCCAACAAGGCGATGCGCGAGCACATCTTCGCGACCGACGACTACCCCACCGACGTGCCGGTGACCATCGCCTGGGCGGAGCTCGACAAACAGGTCGGCCCGCCGAAGGCCGAGCGCCGCCCGGCCGGCACCCACTTCCTCGTCCTGCCCGAGGTCGGCCACGTGCCGATGTGGGACGACCCCGAGCTGATCGCACAAACGATCCTCGACGGCACCCGCGCTGCCGCGTCCTTCCGACCTTAGGGGCCATATATGGCCGCTAAAGTCGGAAGGACCCGAACCCGAACGAGGAGGAGCAGCGTGATCGTCGAGAGGACCGAGAACCCGCAGTGGCTGTCGAACGCCTACCTGGTCGCCGACCCGGAGCGGAATACGGGCGTCCTGATCGACGGCAACGAAGACATCGACCCGCTGATCGACATCGCCGAGCGCGATGGGATCACGATCACGCACTACCTCGTCACCCATCCGCACGTCGACCACATCGCCGGGATCAAGGAGGCGCGCGAGCGCCTCGGCGGTGACGTGCCGCTGGTCGCCCACGAGGCGACCGCCGCGGAGATGGACGAGGACGTCGAGATCATCATGGGCGACGGCGACAAGCTCGACGCGAACGGGATCGAGATCGAGGCGATCTACACCCCCGGCCACGCTCCCGGCCACCTCGCCTTCCTGATCGACGGCACCGACGTCTTCACCGCGGACGTCCTCTTCAAGGGCACGGTCGGCGGCTGCGCGTCCCCGGGCGCGGCCGGCTTCGACGCCCTCAAAGGTTCGGTCATGCGCCTCATGGAACTTCCCCCGGAGACGCGCGTCCACCCCGGCCACAAGGAGCCGACGACGATCGCCGAGCAGGAGTCCGAGAACCCCTTCGTCCGCGTCTGGCGCGGCATCGACGCGACCGGCGAGGAGGAGGTCACCGTCTGGGACCGCCCCGCCACCCTGAAGCTCTGGGCCCCCGACTACGACGGCGGCAACAAGGCCTGGATCGTCTTCGGCGACTCCGGCGAAGAGACCATCGTCGGCGGGTCGCAGGTGGTCAAAGGCTGAGGAGGGGCCTGGGCGGGGGCGCCCGAGGCAAGGGACGCAAGGGTCTGCGGCGAGCACGGCCGTCTCGGCCACGGCCCGGGCAGGCTGTGGCCGTGGCCGAGACGGCCGGGGTATGAAAAGCGTCGAGGGTGACGCGCGAGAGATGTCGGGAAGTCCACGCTTCCGTGCGTGAGAGCGTGGGAAGTCCCGACTTCCGTGCGTGAGAGCGTGGGAAGTCCTGAATTCCGTGCGTGTTGCACGACACCGAAATCACCGCTGTCGACTTTGACCACATCCTGGTGTGGTCAAAGTCGACAGCGCCGAATCTCCGCGACGGAACCGTCGCGGAAGCCCACGGAATCAGGCAGGAGGCGCGAGGAAGCGTGGAGTTCTCGACGTCTTCGTCAACGGATCAGGCCGGGTGTGGCCTCTCACGCACGAACCCTCGGAGAGACACCGCACCCCCTCCGTTCCTCGGACGGCCGCCCCCGCCCCGGACGCATCGCCCCCCGATCGAACGTCCACCCTGGACCTTTAGGCATTTCATACGAATCTGGACGCATATCCATTGCCGCCTGGACCGTCCGTGTCCACTATTCGGTAGGTGGAATCGGTCCAGGAATTCTTCTTCGATTGGTATCCGGTGTTCGGCGTCGTCTTCATGGCGATGCTGCTGTTCGTCTTCCTGCGCCTGATGCGCACGACGATCGGCTCGACCAAGCCGGAGACGGTGAAGGCTTCGAAAGGGCGGCCGGTCGCCTGGGAGGAGGTCCAGGGGGTCGACGCGGCCAAGGACGAGCTGATCGACGTCGCCGAGTGGCTGCGCGAACCGGACCGGTTCGGCGCGCTCGGCGCGAAGGCCCCGCGCGGGGTGCTTCTCTACGGCCCACCGGGGACCGGCAAGACGATGCTCGCGCGCGCCGTCGCCGCCCAGGCCGGGGTCGACTTCTACGCCGCCTCGGGCTCGAGCTTCGTCGAGATGTTCGTCGGCCGCGGCGCCGCCCGCATCCGCCGGCTCTTCAAGGAGGCACGCAAGTCGGGGCGCGCGGTGATCTTCATCGACGAGCTCGACGCGGTCGGCGGCCACCGCTCCGGCGGCGGCGGTGACGGCGGCACCTCCGAGCGCGAGCAGGCGCTGAACCAGCTGCTGGTGGAGCTCGACGGCTTCGAGAAGGAGGAGGGGACGGTGATCGTCCTCGCTGCGTCCAACAACGTCGACAAGCTCGACCCGGCACTGCTGCGCCCCGGCCGCTTCGACCGCCAGGTGCTGGTCGCGCCGCCCGACCGCGACGGCCGCGAGGCGATCCTCCGTGCCCACGCCGACGGCAAGCCGCTCGCCGACGACCTCGACCTGCGCGACGTCGCGCGCAAGACCACCGGCATGACCGGCGCCCAGCTCGCCAACGCCCTGAACGAGGCGGCGATGCTGGCTGGGCGCGCGGGTAACGACGCGATCCACCGCCCGGAAATCGACGAGGCGCTGCTGCGCCAGTCGGTCGGCTCCCAGCAGGCGCGGCGGCTCAGCCTCAAGGAGCGGCGGATCGTCGCCTACCACGAGGCCGGCCACGCGCTCTGCCGCAAACTGCTCGGGCTCGATCCGCCGGAGATCCTCTCGATCGTCCCGCGCGGCCCCGCCCTCGGGTTCGTCGGCCACTCGCCGCAGGAAGACAGCTACCTGAAGTCCCGCGACGAACTGGTCGACGAGGTGGTGACGCTGCTCGGCGGGCGCGCCGCCGAGGAAGAGGTGTTCGGCGAGTCCTACTCGGGGGCGGTCGACGACCTCGCCCGGGTCCACATGGTCTGCAAGCAGATGGTCGGCGAGTTCGGCATGGGCGTGGCGATCGACCACGACGGGCCGCCGCCGATCGCGATGCCGACCGGCGATTACGCGGTCTCGGACTCGACCCGACGCGACGTCGACCTCGCCTCGATGACCCTCGCCCGCGAGGCCCACCGCCGCGCCCGCACCCTGCTGTCGGCGAACCGCGAGACCCTCGACGACCTCGCCGAAACCGCGCTCAACCGCGAGACCCTCACGCGCGAGGAGCTCGACGAGATCTTCGCCCGCCACACCCTCCGAGGCCTGGTCGACCAGAAGGGCTCATCCGCCGCGATGGTCGCGATGTCCCGCCCGCGCCGGTCGACCTCCTGAGTGCGCCATGCTTCGCCGATGGCGGAGCAGCCGAAGTGGTGGTCGATGCGGCGGGCGCAGAATTTGAAGCCGGCCACGTATCGGTGTCCGTTCTGTCAGAAGCACCTGCCGTCGATGACCGACCACGTCTTGATCGCGCCGGAGGACGACCGCTCGAAGCGGCGCCACGCGCACTGGGAGTGCGTGCGGAAGGCGCGGGCCGAAGGGCGGTTGCCGACGCAGGGCGAGTGGCTCGAGGCGGAGCGGGGGCCGCGTCCCTCGCTGGGGGAGCGCTTGCGGAGGCTCCTAGGGGGTAAAACGTCGTAGATATGAGACAGATCCGGCTCCTCTTCGCACTCATCCTCGCCACCTTTGCCCTCGGCGCTCTCGCCGGCTCGGCCGGGGCGGCCGCCATCCCGACCCTCGGCGCCAAGGCCTTCGCCGCCCCCTACGGCAAGGGCTTCGGCACCGCCGAACCGAAGGAAATCTTCAACGGCGGTGACCCGAGCGGCTCGGTCCGCGACATCAAGTGGACCGGCTGGGGCAACCCGAGCGCGATCGGCTACGGCCTCAACCCGATCTTCAAGCCGCACGGCGGCTACTACCGCAAGCCCGCCCGGATCGAGCTCCGCGCCACCGCCCTCGGCAAGTGCGGCAAGCAGGCCGCCTACACGAAGCTCGAAGTCCGCATCCCGAAGAAGCCGGGCGGGAAGCTCGGCAAGTGGATGTCCTGGTCGGGCGCGTACACGATCTGCAAGCCGCCCTTCTAGTCACGGACCGGGCCGCCGTGCTCCGCGATCACCCGGTCCGCCCAGCGCCGCGCCCGCCGCGACACCAGTCGGCCGAGCGGGCGGCGGTGCTCGGCCACCCAGCGGTACGCGCGTTCGGTCGGATCAGGGACGCGCGCGAGCAGACAGGCAGGGCGGCCGCCGCGTGGCAACAGCCGCAAGACTGGGGCGAAGGCCGCGCCGGCGCTGAAGCGGATGGGCGCGGAGTCGAAGCTCAGTTGCTCGACGCCGGGCGGGTCGATGACCAGGTGCCAGGAAGATTCGCGCTCGGCGGGGGTCAGGTCGTGGAGGAGGTAGTCCGCCTCCGGCGTGCCGAGGGGCAGCGGACGAACAGCGCCGCGGTCGCGGTCGAGGAGCAGCGCCAGGGCCCAGCGACAGAACCCGCAGTCGTCGTCGTAGATCACGATTGCCGCCTCCGGCATCCTGCGAGCGTAGAGGGGTCGCGGTGACGCGTCGGCGCAGGAGCGCGCCGGTCATCCCCGGTGCCGAGATCGGCAAGCTGCACGACGAGACCTCGGTCGACCCGGAGAGCGGCGCGGTCCGCTCCCGCCAGGCCGCCGACATCGTCCTCCCTACCGAGGCGATCGGGCCGTTCTGGAACCCCGAACATCTGGAGCGGGTGGCGCGCACCTACTGGACCACCCTGCAGCGCTTCATGCTCGGCCTGATCCACGTCGAGTACACCCCGACGGAGCGCGCCGTGGTGCTGCTGATCCCGCAGCTGCGGCTGCTCACCTTCAAGGCGCCCGAATACGAGATGGACGCCTGCCGAGGGATCGTCCGGTGGCGGATCAAGAAGGGCCTCCTGGTGTCGAAGCGTGGCCGGGACGGCGACGGCTACCTGGAGATCGACATCAAACGTCACGACGAACCGGACGCCGACCGGGTGAGGCTCAACGTCGCCGTCGAGGTCGCGAATTTTTACCCGATGCTCGGCGGCATCTCGCGGCGGCTCTACGCGAACACGCAGTCGAAGATCCACGTCCTCTCGTGCAACTACTTCCTGAGACGACTCGCGAGCCGCGATCTGGCGACCTCCCGAGTCGGTCATTTCGCCGGTCCTCCCTCGGCGGAGCAGGCACCCGATCCAGGTTCTGCTTGACGTCAGTTATTAGTCGCTGCTAAGTTATTCTTAGTCGCCGCTACTAACTACGAAGGGAACCGGACATGGAAACGCAAGAGCGAGGGAGGATCTGGACGCTGGTCCTGGTCTCCGTCGGGCTCTTCATGGTCGTTCTCGACAACCTGGTCGTGAACGTCGC
>JAFDWG010000353.1 GCA_018268605.1 Actinomycetota bacterium
CCCATCAACATTCGGGCGTTGTGGAAGGGTGACGAGACCGTGGACTTCCGGGCGGGAGCGTCACGTCTTTCGGGACTTTCACACGGGACCCTCACGTGCTGGGCGTCTCATCGCGGTCACAGCCTGCCAGGACCGCGATGAGACGCCCAGGACCGACATAGGACTGCCGGGGCGACCGGCGCAGCAGCCGCCGGCGCTACTTCTTCTTCGTTTCGATCCGGCAGCTCTGCGGGTTGCCGCTGTGGAAGTAGCACTGGTCGTTGACCCAGTTGACCGTGTAATGGACGCCTGCGAGCACCACGTTGTGGCGGATGGCGAAGAACACCGTGACCTTGCCGAAGTAGTCGTCGGGGCCCTGGAACCAGGTGACGCCGCACTTCACGCGCGCCTTGGTGAGGCGCTGGCACTTGATCGTCTTTTCCTGCCCGTGGACGAACTTGGGGCCGAAGGCTTCTTCCATCGCGATACCGCTGATTTCTTCGGCGCGTTCGCGGGTGAGCAGGGGGATGTGGGCCTTGGGCACGGTGACCTTCGGGATCGGCCCGCCCGATTCGACGGCGTCGATCCAGCTCTGCACCCAGGAGGAGATCTGGTCGACACGGGTGAAGACGGCCGGGCTGGCTGGGTTGCACGAACCGTCACCAAGGCTCGTGATGCCGATCTCGACCGGCGTCCCGTCCGGGCGCATCGCGATCGCGGGGCCACCCGAATCCCCGTGGCAGGTGGTGATGTGGAAGGTCGGCGCGTCGAGGGCGCAGACCTGGCGGCTCGAGTCGAAGAACGGGTAGTAGCGCTTCGTCCCTTCGCGGCAGCGCTGGGCTTCCTCGACCGGAACCGTCGCCGATTGCAGCTGGTTCGGCGCGTGGCCCGTGTTGCGGTTGTCGATCCCCCAGCCGGCGACCGTCAGCTGGTCACCCGCTTCGTAGAGCGCCGCGTCGGCCGAGGTGGCGAGGGCGATCGGTGGCGCGGCGACCGGTTCGGTGAGGATCAGGAGGCCGGCGTCGCCGTGCAGCTTGGTCGGGTCGAAGCCGGGATAGGCCAGCACCTTTTCCACCTGGCTGACCTGGGCCTGCTTGATCTTGGTCAGATTGGAGACGCCGGTCGCGACCGCGATCAGGCCCGGCTCGACGATCGAGCTCGATTCGATGTCCTCGACGCAGTGCCCGGCCGTGAGCACGACCCGCGGCGCCACCACCGTGCCGGTGCAGGCGTAGCCCGCCGTCGCCTGGACGCCTTCGATGAAGGCAAGCGACGGGAATTCGGAGATCGAGGCGTTGTGGCCCCCGATCACCGAGCCGGTCGCCGTCGGATTCGGCGCGTCGGCAGTCGCGGTGGCGGAGAGGACCAACGCCCCGAGAAGGGCGAAGGCGGCGAGCAGCGGTACCAGGGCCCGGCGGGCGGAGCGGTTCAATTTGGCCTCGTTCGGTCGGATCGTCACGTTTTCCCTGCGTAGAGGCCGATCGGCCCAGGTCATCCGAGTTTATCGGCGGACATCGAGGAAACCCTGAAAGCCGGCAAAAGGTTCGAAGTGGCGGCGCCGCTCGCCGGCAGCGGCGCCGCCGAGCCCGGGGCGAGGAGGCTAAATGCGATTACGCCGCCGGAGGGCTTCCTCGTCCTCGTCTCGGGCTCGCCTCGGGATGGTTCCGCCGTCTCGGAGGCGTTACAACGTGGTCCCCCCGCATAAATAGGAAGGAACCTCGCGCCAAAAACCTGCGTATATTCCTCGCCGTCTCGTCCGATGTGATCTTGTCAGGGGTTGGGCTTGTCTCGTCTGCTTGAGCGTGAGGGCGACCTTGCCGCGGTTGACGCCGCGTCAGGGGAGGCATGTCGTGACGGGCGCGGCGGGGCGCTTCTGATCGAGGGGCCTGCCGGGGTCGGCAAGTCGGCGCTTCTCGGCGCGCTTGAAGACCGGGCCGCAGCGGACGGCTATCGCGTGCTGTCGGCGCGTGGATCGGAGATGGAGCGCGACTTCGGCTTCGGCGTCGTCCGCCAGCTGGCCGGTCCGCTGTTGCGCGCGCTCGACGCCGACGCCCGGGCCGAGCACTTCGCCGGGCCGGCGGGGCTGGCGGCGCCGATCTTCGGCTTCGACGGCGAGGTACTCGAGGCGGGCGCGGCGGAGAGCTCGCTCTACGGCCTGTTCTGGTTCTTCGCCGGCTTGTCGGAGGGCCGGCCACTGGTCCTGGCGATCGACGACGCCCACTGGGCCGATCCTGCCTCGCTGCGCTTCGCCCGCTACCTCGCAAGGCGTCTGGCCGGCCTGCCCGTCCTTCTCGCCCTGACCGCGCGGCCGGATGAGCCGGGGGTGGCGACCGAGTTGGTGCGCGGCCTCGTCGCCGAGCTGGACGTCCCGATCCTGAGGCCGGCGCCCTTGAGCGAGACGGGGACCGCCGAGCTCGTCCGCGAGCGCCTCGGCGAGCCCGCCGCGCAGCCGTTCGCAGAGGCCTGCCACGAGGCGACCGGCGGCAACCCGTTCCTGATCGAGGAGCTTCTGGTCGAGTTGAGTGCGGAGGGGGTCGACGCCGCCGTCGCGCCGGACCGGATCGCGGCGATGGGGCCGCGGCGGATCGGTGCCGCGGTGGACGAGCGAGCCGCCCGGGTCGACCCGCTCGCGCCGGACGTCACCCGTGCCGCCGCCGTCCTCGGCGACGCCACCGACCTGGCTGCGCTCACTTCGCTGACCGGGGTCGAGCGGGGGCAGGTGGGGACCATCGTCGATCGTCTAGCCGCCGCCTCGATCCTCGCCGCCGGGCCCGTCTACCGCTTCGTCCACCCGCTGGTCCGCCAGGCCGTCTACGAGGACATCCCGAGCGCCCACCGCGGTGACCTGCACGCTCGCGCCGCCGCCGCGCTGTCGGCCCGCGGGGCCGAGCCGGAGGCGGTCGCCGCCCACCTCCTCTTATGTGAGCCGGGCAGCGTCGCCGGGGGCCTCGAGGCGCTCGGCCGTGCCGCCGACGCGGCGGTCGGCCGGGGCGCGCCGGAGAGCGCGATCGCCTACCTGCGCCGGGCGCTGCTCGAGCCGGGAGCCGAGCGGGCGGAGCTGCTCGGCACGCTGGGGAGCCTCGAGGTCGTCGTCCGCGATCCCGAGTCGATCCCACACCTCCAGGAGGCGGCCGAGACGACGATCGAGCCGCAGAAGGCGATCTGGATCTACCTCGAGCTGGCCGACCTCCTCTCGTTGGCGGGACAGTGGGACGCGACCGTCGCGACGGTGGACGCCGGGCTCGCCCGCTTCGCGGACGCAGACGTCGACGGCGTGCTTGATCTCGAGGCGTTCCGCGCCGCCTACCGCGGCTACGACCCGGCACTGTCCGCCGAGTACGAGCGCGACCTTCCGCGCCTGCGGGCGCTGGTCGAGGCGAGCGCGCCGGAGAGCTCGCGGCGTCTGCGCTGGATGCTCGCAGGGCTCGGCTCGGTGCGGGACACCCCGCGGCCCGAGATCGAAGCGCTCTGCGATCCAGGGGGACGCGACTGGGGCATGCGACAGGACGGGCGGGAGATCACCACCGTCAGCCAGGCGGCGCTCGCCCTCTTGGTGGTCGAAGCCTTCGACGAGGTCGAGGCGATCGGCCGCGCGGTGCGGGAGGACGGGCGCCAACGCGGTGCCCTGCTGGCGACCGTGGCGGGCGTGGGTCTCGCGGCGGCGGCCGACTCGCGTCGCGGCCGACTGCGCGCGGCCGAGGCCGATCTGGCGGCGATGGTCGAGGTGATCGAAGCGAACGAGCTGAGCCTGATGGCGCTGACGACGATGGCCTTCTTCTGCGTCGACACCGTGGTCGAACGCGGCGGACTTGAGGGCGTCCGCACGGGCCTGCTCGCGCTCGAGCTGCCACCCACGTTCGCCGCCACGCAGAGCGGCGGGATGCTGCTGGAGACGCGGGCGGCGATCAAGGCGGCCGAAGGCGACCGCGATGGCGCGATCGCCGACCTGCGCGGAGTCGCCGAGATCTTCCTCCCCTTCGGCGCGACGCCCCGCTTCTCCCGCTGGCGGTCGAATCTCGCGTTACTGCTGCCGGAGGACGAGCGGGACGAAGCCTTGGCGCTGGCCGTGGAGGAGCTGGACCTGGCGCGTGCGGTCGAGTCCCCGGTGGCCGAGGGGGCGGTGCTGCGCGCGCTCGGCCTCCTGCGCGGCGGGGAGGAGGGGGTGACCGCGCTGCGGGAGTCCGTAGCGGTCCTCCGCGACGCTCCCAACCGGCTCGAGCTGGCCCGCTCCCAGGCCGAGCTGGGTGCCGCGCTGCGGCGCGGCAAGCTGCGCTCGCAGGCTCGCGAGCACCTCCGCGAGGCCGGCGAGCTGGCCCAGGAGTGCGGCGCCGAGCGCCTCGAAGAGCGGATCGACGAGGAGCTGCGGATCGCCGGCGCCCGCCGCCGCCGACGCGCCTTCTCCGGCGCCGAGTCCCTGACCCCGAGCGAGCGCCGCGTCGCCGTCGCCGCCGCCCGTGGCGCGACCAATCGCGAGATTGCCCAAGAGCTTTTCGTCTCCCTGCGCACCGTGGAGATGCACCTCACCAACACCTACCGCAAGCTCGACATCTCCTCCCGCGCCCAGCTCGCCACGGCGATCGCGTCATAGGGCGCGTCACGGGAGGCGCTGCGATTTCGGACCAACCACCGTCACGCAGGTGACTCACTACGGATCCGGTCGATGCCGGGAGGGGCGACCATCTGCCAATGCCCACCGCCGATCGGCCGGTGCCCCTCGCCGGAGAGTCCGGAGGCTCCGGGACGGGCTCGGGTGGCCGGCCTCGGCGTGAGCGACGTCGACCCGCGCGCCCTCCTTCGGTCGGTGGGGCGATGGTGCGCTTCGCGCTGGGCGGCATCGTCGCGCTCACCGTCGCCGGGGTCGTCAGCTATCTGGTCATACGCGACGTCGGTACCACCGAGGCGCTGAAGAACGCACGCCAGCTCACCGAACTGGTCGGCAAGGGGATCGTCGAACCGAACCTGACGCGGGGTGTGGTGCGCGGCGATCCGGTGGCGCTCGCACGGTTCGATCGAGTCGTGCGGGAACGGGTGCTCCGCGATCCGATCGTCAGGGTGAAGATCTGGTCTCCCGGCGGTCGGGTGGTCTACTCGGACGCGAGGCGGTTGATCGGCAAGCGGTTCGAACTTGGAGAAGACGAGGTCGCCTCCCTCCGCACGGGAGCGGTGGACTCGGGCGTCAGCGACCTGTCGCTGGCGGAGAACCGCTCCGAGCGCGGGCTCGGCAAGCTGCTCGAGGTGTACCTTCCAATTCGCGATCGCGGTGGACGCAAGTTCCTCTTCGAGGCCTACCAGCACTTCAGCTCGGTGACCGCGAGCGCTCACTCGATCTGGGTCGCCTTCCTGCCCGCGCTGCTGATCGCGGTCGGGGTGCTCTACCTGTTGCAGCTGCCGATCGCCGCCTCGATGGCCCGGCGTATGCGGCGCGGCAGCCGCGAGCGCGAGGAGCTGCTCGAGCGCGCCGTGGATGCGTCGAGCAACGAGCGTCGAAGGATCGCGCGAGACCTTCACGACGGCGTGGTGCAGGACCTCGCGGGCCTGTCCTTCAATCTCGCGGCAGCCTCCGAGCGCAGTCGCGCCGCCGGCGACCCGGTGGCGGCGCGGGAGCTCGGGGAGGGTGCCGAGCAGGCTCGCCAAGGCGTGCGCGGACTGCGTAGCCTGCTGGTCGAGATCTATCCGCCGAGCCTCCGTCAGGCCGGCCTGTCCTCGGCGCTTGCCGACCTCCTCGGCCCGGTCGCCTCCCGGGGCATCGAGACGCACCTCGACGTCGCCGAGGGCCTGAGGTTGTCGGCCGAGGAGGAGGCGCTGCTCTTCCGGGTGGCCCAGGAGGCGGTGAGGAACGCGGTGGCCCACGCCGAGCCGCACCGGATCGAGGTGACGGTCGCCGAACGGGACGACGAGGTCGCGCTCGAGGTCGCCGACGACGGGATCGGCTTCGCCCCCGGGTCCGATGATGCCGCGGGTGAAGGCCACTTCGGGCTCTCGATGCTGCGCGATCTGGCGCGCGACGCCGGCGCCGGCTTCGAGGTCGTCTCGTCCCCCGGTGCCGGGACCTGCGTGAGGGTGGAGGTGGGGTGCCGATGATCCGCCTGCTGCTTGCCGAGGACCACGCGGTCGTCCGGGCGGGTATCGAAGCGCTGCTCGCGGCGGCCGACGACATCGAGGTGATCGGCGCGGTGGGGGATGGGGAAGAGGCCGTGGCGCGAGCGGCGGAGCTCGAGCCCGATGTCGTCCTGATCGACCTCTCGATGCCGCGGCTCGACGGCATCGCCGCCACTGCGCGCATCGTCGCCGCCCGTCCGGATGCCCGCGTCGTCGTCCTCACCGCGTTCGCCGACCGCGAGCGGATCCTCGGCGCCCTCGACGCCGGGGCGCTCGGCTATCTGCTGAAGGACTCGACGCCCGAGGAGCTCCTCGGCGGGGTCCGTGCCGCCGCCCGCGGCGAGTCGCCACTGGCTCCGAAGGCGGCGAGCGAGTTGCTGGCCGCACGGGCCGGGCAGCGCGAGGCGGAGCTCTCCGGGCGGGAGCGGGAGGTGCTGGAGCTGGTGGGTGCGGGTCTGCCGAACAAGCTGATCGCCGCGCGGCTAGGTATCAGCGAGAAGACGGTGAAGGCGCACCTCACCCGCGTCTTCGAGCGGATCGGGGTCACCGACCGCACCCAGGCCGCGCTCTGGGCCCGGCGCCACGGCATCGGCCCGGACTAGGTCCCGCCGCGACGCGAGGCGGCCCCGCACCTGGCGAGGCCACCCGGGTTGGGCATCGGCCCTACCGCTTCGAGTTGTGGTCGTGGTTCTTGCCGTGGTCCTTGCCCTTGCCGTGGTCCTTGCCCTTGCCGTGGTCTTTCCCCTTGCCGTGGTCCTTGCTGTTGCCGCTGTGATCCTTCATGGCGACGGGGGCGACGCGGTCGGGACTCTGCTGCGGGCTGCCCGCGCCGGTCGCGGCCGCGGCGATGCCGCCGCCCGAGAGAGCCATGACGCCGGTGATGCCGGTGACTGCGAGAAGACGGGTGAATTTGTTCATGTTCCTCACTCCTTGTGGGGTGGTTGATCGGTGTCGGAGCGAGGATGCCCCTCTCGCGGTCGGGGTCTCAAGAGGACTTTGGTCCTAGGACCATGCCGCGGGGAAGACAGGCAGGCGACCGCGGCACAGAGCAGAAACGGCCCTGCATCGTCTTGGATGCAGGGCCGTTCACCATGCGGCTGAATGGAGTCGAACCATCACGGGTGTTTCCACCCACAAGGCCCTCAACCTTGCGCGTCTACCAGTTCCGCCACAGCCGCTCGAGGGACCGGGGATTCTAGGGGTTCGGCGCGCTCATGCCTTCGCGCCTTGCGAGCGTCCGGTGGACGGGGTACTCTGCGAACAAGTGTTCGTCTCTGAACGCACTCGGCAAACGGAGGAAAGCGGAGCCACCAATGGACCTTGACCTGACCAAGCGGCAGAAGGAGATTTTCGACTTCATCCGCAAGTACGCGGCCAAGACCGGCTACCCGCCGACTGTGCGCGAGATCGGCAAGGCCGTCGGCCTGCACTCGTCCTCCACCGTCCATGCTCACTTGGCGAACCTGGAGAAGCTGGGGCTGCTGAAAAGGGACCCGTCGAAGCCACGGGCGATCGAGCTGTTGAAGACCGGGATGGACAAGGCGGTCAGCGCGGTCACGCCCAGCAACGGCATCCCGTTGGTCGGCTCCGTCGCCGCGGGCGCGCCGATCCTGGCGGAAGAGAACATCGAGGAATACCTCGAAGTGCCTGACGTCATCGGCGGCGAGGACGGGGACTACATCCTCCAGGTCCGCGGAGAGTCGATGAAGAATGCCGGGATCCTCGAGGCCGACTACGTGATCGTGCGGCCCGCCGACGACGCGAACAACGGCGAGATCGTCGTCGCCCTGATCGGCGAGGAGGCGACCGTGAAGCGCTACTTCCGCGAACCCGACCACGTTCGCCTGCAGCCCGAGAACGAGGAAATGGACCCGATAATCACGACCGAAGCCCAGGTGCTGGGCAAGGTTGTGGGTGTCTTTAGAGCGGTTTAGCGTCGCGGGCGGTGGGCGCCGGTCTGCGCCGGTTTGCAGCGGGCCGGCCAAGGTCTAACATCGGTGAAGCGAGCCGAGCGGACGCGGAGCGGAGAGAAATCCGCTTCGAGGAAAGTCCGGACACCAAAGGGCAGGGCGGTGGGTAACGCCCACCCGGCGAAAGCCGCGGGAAAGTGCCGCAGAAAAGATACGGCCGATGGCGCGGCCACACGTGAGTCGCGTACAGGCAAAGGTGAAATGGTGCGGTAAGAGCGCACCGGCGTCGTGGTGACACGGCGGCCAGGCAAACCCCGCCCGGTGCAAGGCCAAGCAGGACCGTCGACCCGGCTCGGCGAGGTCCAGGTAGGTCGCAGGTGCGCTTCGGCGCCCCGAAGGGCTTCGGCCCGACGAGATAGATGTCCGCTCGCGACAGGATCCGGCTTACAGGCTCGCTGTCGGAAGGCCCCGCTTCGGCGGGGCCTTCCTATTTGCTCGCGGCCTGAGAGGGGCGGGCGGGGGCATGCAGGAATCCCGGATCCGGCGTCGGCGGCCGAAAACATCCGCAAGTTGCGGATGTAGCGCCGGAGGCTTCGCAATTTTTCTGTCTTAGCGTTTGCTAACCTGGCGCCAACTTCCGCTGAATCTTTGCCACATATCGCAAAGAGCGGGGGACCCAATTAGTGGGGGCGAATCGCGGCCGAGGCCGTGTAGCGCAGCTCTTTCAGCGCGAGCCCGTCAGCTAACCCCGCAAGCGCACCGAAAGAGACATGAACAAATCCCCCCAACGCCGTGAGGCGAAATCCAACTGCTCGGGAGCCCCTGTCCCCAGGGCCTCCACCATCTGGCTTCGCGTCGCGTTGCTCGTCGGCGCCCTGACGGTGCTCGCCTTCGCGATCGCCCCCGGCGCACAGGCAACCACCGGCGGCGCTTCGCCGATCGCCGCGGCACCGGCTCCGGAAGCCGCGCCCGCAGAAGCGGCGCCCACCACCGCCTTCAACGAAGCCGAACTGTCCTTCACCCCGTACCGCTACGCCGGCGCCAGCTGGTACGGCGGCACCTCGATGTGGGGTCGCTCGACCGCCTGTGGCCAGGTGCTGCGCCCGTCGACGATCGGCGTCGCCAACAAGACGCTTCCCTGCGGCACCCCGGTCAAGTTCGTCTGGCACGGCCACTCGATCGTCGCCCCGGTCATCGACCGTGGCCCCTACATCAGGGGTCGCGCGTGGGACCTCACTTCCGCGGCGGCTGAAGCGCTGGCATTCGAAGGCGTCGGCCGGATCCAGTACGCGGTCGCGATCGAATACGCGCGCAAGAACCGCTAGCGCGCGTACGAGCGCCCGGCACCGCCGGGCGCTCGAGGGCGCACCTCTCGCGGCTGTGGCGGGTTAAAGTTTCCTGCTCAGTAGCCGTTTTACGAGAGGAGCCGTACCGATGTCGAGGACTTCCCGGGCCGCCTTCGCGGTCGTTGCCACCGCCCTCGCCCTGATCGCCGTCGCCGCCGTGGCGAGCGCCGCCGGGGTGGAAAAGACGACGGTGACGCTCGGCGCGACCTCCGAAACTCCCGATCCGTCCTGCCCGAACATGCCCTGCCAGGCGGTCGGCAGCGTCACCGGCTTCCAGGTCTCGACCGACCAGAACCAGAACCCCTTCCTGGTCAAGACCGACGGGACGATCAAGTCCTGGACGTTGACCCTGGCGCAGCCGACCAACAGCCAGCGCAGCTTCTTCAACGGCTTCTTCGGCACCCCGCCGGAGGCGCGCCTGGCGATCCTCCGCAAGGTCGCCGGCACCAATCCGCCGCGCTACAACCTGCGCCGCCAAGGCGCCGTGAAGGTGCTCTCCCCGTTCCTCGGCCAGACGGTGAAGTTCGGCGCCTCGCTGAAGGTCGAAAAGGGCGACATCATCGGCGTTACCGTCCCCACCTGGGCCCCGATGTTCTCCCAGGAACTGAGCGCGGAAAACGTCTGGCGGGCGAGCCGCGAAGCGGGCGCCTGCACCAACTCGACCGACATCCGCCAGGGGCAGCCGCAGGAAGAAGTGGGCAAGCGGGCGACCTACGGGTGCAAGTACTCGACGGCGAGGCTGTTGTACACGGCGACGTTGGTGGCGAATCGCTGAGGGGGGCGGCCGTCCGAGGGGCAGTGCCCTGGGCGTCCCATGGAGGTCCTGGCAGGCTGTGACCTCCATGAGACGCCCAGGACGGAGGGAGTGCGGTGTTCCTCCGAGGGTCCGTGCGTGCCCTGCCACACTCGGCCGGGGAGCGTCGCGAAGAGTTGACGAAGACGTCCGGAACTCCACGCTTCCTCGCGCCTTCTGCCTGAAGCCGTGGGCTTCCGGGACGGTTCCGTCGCGGCCGATTCGGTGTTGTGCAACACGCACCGAAGGCGGGACTTCCCACCCCCTCACGCACGAAAGCGTGGACTTCCCGACATCTCCCGCGCGTCTCCCCGGACGGCCGTGCTCGCCGCAAGCCCTTGCGTCCCTTGCCCGGGGGAGCCGACGAACTCTCAGAACGACAAAAGGGCCCGGCGCTCTCGCGCCGGGCCCTTGGTCAGGTACCAGGTAGCTCTTAGGCGGCCGAGGGGAGGACCCGCGGCGTCGCCTGGTCCTGAGGGAGCGCGGCGGCGCTCGCGATCAGGGACTGGAACTCGTTGAGGGCGAGGTGGCCGACCGCCTCGAGGATCTCCTCGTCGGTCCAACCGATCTCACGTGCCTCCTCGTGGAGGTGGAGGGGCGGCGGTCCTTCGGCGTCGAGAGCCTCTTTGAGGTAGAGGAGAAGCGCCGCCTCCTTCGGGTCGGCCGAGGTGAAGGACCGTGCCCGGGAGACCTCGTCGAGGCCGAGTCCCGCGCGGCGGGCCGACTTGGCGTGCTGGGCGATGCTGTAGCTGTCCTCGCGATGCTCGGCGACGGCCAGGGCGATCCGCTCGCGGGTCGCCTGGGGAAGGACGCCTCCCCGCAGCTCGGAGCGCATGCGGGTGTACGCGCGAAGGACGGCGGGGGAACCGGCGAGGACCCCGACGAACTTGGTCACCGCGCCACCGGCCGCCTGGATGGTCTTGATGAGCGGGGCGCTCTCGTCCGGCGCCGTCAACTCGTCGTGGATCTGGAATCTGCTTACTGCCGTTTTAACCGTCACTTGCGTCTCGTCTCTGGCCTGCCTGGCCGGATTGGTGGGGGAATCCGCTTTACAGAGCCTTTACGTGGCCTTTACTTTACTTTGAGCCCCTTACTTACGTGTCGTAAGTTATACCGACATTCGGGAGGCGTTTCAAGCCCGCCGAAACGGCCGCTCACTACCCGGAATACGCGGTTTCGCACCTCCTTGGTTCATTCGTCCGCACCGACCGCTGCCGGTTCGCCTATCGTTGCCCGCTTACCGCGCCCAGAGCCAAGGAGGCAACCGCACATATGGCAGACCGCCCGCAGACCGCCGAGGATGTCATCCAGCTCTGCAAAGAGCACGACGTGCGCTTCGTCCGGCTCTGGTTCACCGACGTCCTGGGACAGCTGAAGAGCTTCTCGGTCAACGCCTCCGAGCTCGACGACGCCTTCGAAGGCGGGATGGGCTTCGACGGGTCCTCGATCACCGGCTTCAACCCGATCGAGGAGTCCGACATGCTGGCCGTGCCGGACCCGACCACGTTCGACCTCCTGCCCTGGCGCCCGGAGAAAGAAGACGCGGTCGCGCGCATGTTCTGTGACATCCGCGTGCCGGGCGGGGGCCCCTACGAGGGCGACCCGCGCTGGATCATGCGCCGCGCCCTGAAGCGGGCCGAGGAGATGGGTTTCGACGCCTACAACATCGGGCCGGAGCTCGAGTACTTCTACTTCCGCTCCTCGAAGCCCGAGAACGGCGTCCCGGAGCCGCTCGACGAGGGGGGATACTTCGACCTGACGACGCTCGACGCGGGCTCCGACCTGCGCCGCGAGACCGTCCTCGCCCTGGAGAAGCTCGGCATCCACGTCGAGTACACCCACCACGAGGTCGGCCCGTCCCAGCACGAGGTCGACATGCGCTACAAGAACGCGCTCGAGATGGCCGACGACTGCATGACCTACCGCATCGTGGTCAAGGAGTACGCGCTCAAATACGGCTACCACGCGACCTTCATGCCGAAGCCGCTCTTCGGCGAGAACGGCTCCGGGATGCACGTCCACCAGAGCCTTTCCAAAGGCGGGAAGAACGCCTTCTACGACGCCGACGACCCGTACTTCCTCTCGCCGACGGCGAAGTCGTTCATCGCCGGCCAGCTGAAGCACGCGCGCGAGATCTCACCCCTCTTCGCCCAGTGGGTGAACTCCTACAAGCGACTCGTGCCCGGGTTCGAGGCGCCGGTCTACCTCGCCTGGTCGCGCCGTAACCGCTCGGCGCTGATCCGGGTGCCGCTCTACCACCCCGGCAAGGAGGCGGCCACCCGCGCCGAGCTCCGTTGCCCGGACCCGGCCGCGAACCCCTACCTGTGCTTCGCCGGGATGCTGCAGGCGGGCCTCGAAGGCGTGGAGAAGGGCTATGAGCTGCCGGAGCCGATGGAGCAGAACCTCTACCACCTCTCCCAGGAGGAGTTGTCCCACCAGGGGATCGAGCAGCTGCCCGCTACCCTGGGCGAGGCGATCGAGCTGGCAGCCGACTCGGAGTTGGTCCTGCGCACCCTCGGCGAGCACACCTTCCGCCGCTTCGTCGAGATCAAGCGCCAAGAATGGGACGACTACCGCGTGCAGGTCACCCCGTACGAGATCGAAAACTTCCTGCCGATCCTCTGATGCCGCAGCTCCACGTCCTGCGCGTGTTCTGCGACTCCGCCTGGAGTCACGGAAACCCGCTCGGGGTGTTCCTCGACGGCGACGAGGTGCCGGAGGAGCGTCGCCAGGATGTCGCGGCGGAGCTGGGCTTCTCGGAGACGGTCTTCGTCGACGACGCCGCCGAGGGGCGGATCCGCATCTACACGCCGGCGTTCGAGCTCGGCTTCGCCGGGCACCCGAGCGTCGGCACCGCCTGGCTGCTCGGTAAGGAGCGCCAGCCGGTCGAGACCCTGCGGCCGCCCGCCGGCGAGGTCAAGGTGAGGGTCGACGGCGGCAAGACCTTCGTCACCGCGAGGCCGGAGTGGGGGCCGGACTGGAAGTTCTTCGAGCTGCCGGACGCCGCGGCGGTCGAGGACGCGCCGGACCTGCCGGACGGTGAGCAGGTCGGCTGCATCTGGTCCTGGGTCGACGAGGCCGAGGGCACGGTCCGCTCCCGTTGCTTCTCCCACGACGACAACATCGGCGAGGACGAGGCCACCGGCTCCGCGGCGATCTGCCTGGCCGCCGCGGTCGACCGGCCGATCGAGATCTTCCAGGGTCGCGGCTCGCGGCTCGACGCGCGCCCGGTCGGCGACGGGTTCGCCGAGGTAGGGGGACGAGTGGTTCTAGACGAAGTCCGCGAGTTCGCGCTCTAGCGCCGCCGGATCGGTCACCGGCAGGTTGCAGGTGAAGCCCTCGCAGACGTAGGCGGCCGGCTCGCCGCCGATTTCGGTGCGGGCGTCGAGGAGCGGCGGTTCGGTGGCGCCCGCCGGGCCCCCGGCGAGCACGACGTTGGGACGGAAGGCGCCGCGGACCACGCCTTCGAGGGTCGCGAGGTCGCCGCCGACCAGGGCCACCTCGCGGGTCCGGGCGAGGTGGAAATCGAGTGCCCGCAGCAGGTGGGCGAAGGAGTCGGGGTGGGTGGTGGCGGGCTCGCCGAAGAGCGCGATGACGCCGAGGGCGCGGTCGGCGAAGGCGCGTTCGCCGGAGATCGCCGACAGGCGCATCAGGCCGAGAGCGGCTGAGCTCTGCCCGGCCGGGATCGGATGGTCGCCGACCTCCTTGCGCCGGGCGATCAGGGACTCGTGGTCGGCCGAGGTGGTGAAGAAGCCGCCTTTCTTCGGGTCGCCGAAGCGCTCGATCATGGTTTCGGCCAGCTCACGCGCGGCCACGAACCAGCGCTGGTCGAAGCCCGATTCGTAGAGGACCAGCAGCGCCTCGACCATGAAGGCGTGATCCTCGAGGTAGGCGTTCAGGTGGGCGCGCCCGTCTTTGTAGGTGCGCAGGAGATGGCCGGTCTCCGGGTCGCGCATGTCCCGGAGGACGAACTCGGCGCAGGTCGCGGCCGCGTCCAGGTAGTCGTCCCGTCCCAGGACCGCCCCCGCCTCGGCCAGCGCCGCGATCGCGAGCGCGTTCCAGGAGCAGAGGCGCTTGTCGTCGAGGCCCGGTGGGACGCGCTCGGCGCGGGCGCCGAGCAGGGCGGCACGGGCGGCGTCGATTCCCGGCGGCCGGGCCGCCGCGGCGCCGTCGGCCAAATGGAGGATGTTCTTGCCCTCGAAGTTGCCGGCCTCGGTGACCCCGTAGTAGGCAAGCACCGCGTCGGCGTCGGCGCGCCCGCCGGTCGCGGCCGGGCCCGCCGCGTCCGCGGCCAGGACGGCCCGGATCTCGGCCGGGCGCCAGACGTAGAACCTGCCCTCCTCTCCCTCCGAATCGGCGTCGTAGGCGGAGTAGAAGCCGCCCTCCGGCCCGCGCATCTCACGAAGCAGCCAGTCGAGCGTCTCCTCGCACACCCGCCGGTAGCGTGCGTGGCCGAGCACCTGGAAGCCATGCAGGTAGGCGCGGGCGAGCAGGCCGTTGTCGTAGAGCATCTTCTCGAAGTGGGGGACCTGCCAGGCCGAGTCGACCGAGTAGCGGGCGAAGCCGCCGCCCAGCTGGTCGTAGATGCCGCCCGCGAGCATCGCGTCGAGGGTGCGCTCGACGTGCTCGAGGCCCGGTTCGTTCCGCCTCTGTTCACGGGACATGATCAGCTCGAGCGAGGACGCGGGCGGGAACTTCGGCGCGCTGCCGAAGCCGCCGTTGACCGGGTCGGCGCGGGAGAGCAGCGTCCGCATCGCCCCGTCTAGATCGGCGGCGCCCGGGACGCCGGACGGCTCGATGCCGGCCAGCGCCTGTAGTCGTCCCACGGTCGTCGCGGCCCGCTGGCGGATCTCGTCGCGTTTGTCGCGGTAGGCGTCGAGGACCCCTTCCATCACCATGCGGAAGCTCGGCATGCCGCGGCTGGTGTCGGGCGGGAAGTAGGTGCCGCCGTAGAAGGGAACCCCGTCAGGGTCGAGGAAGACGGTCATCGGCCAGCCGCCCTGCCCGGTGAAGGCCTGGACCGCCTCCATGTAGATCGCGTCGAGGTCGGGCCGCTCCTCACGGTCGACCTTGATGCAGACGAAGTTGGCGTTCATGAAGGCCGCGGTATCGGCATCCTCGAAGGACTCGCGCTCCATCACGTGGCACCAGTGGCAGGCGGAATAGCCGATCGAGAGCAGGATCGGTAGATCCTCCGAGTGGGCCCGCGATAGCGCCTCCTCGCCCCACGGATACCAGTCGACCGGGTTCTCGGCGTGCTGCAGGAGGTATGGACTGGTCTCTTCAGCGAGGCGATTGGCCATAAATTTGAGCGTAGTTCATCGATGTCGGCGGGAACTTCGGGTACCTTCGAGCGTTAAGTGAATGTGGATAGCAGTAGGCGGGACGCCGCCCTCCAAGCAGTCCTGGCGAAGTTGGAGCCGACGGACCGTCAAGTTGTGCTTGACGCGCTCGACGCTGCCGAGAAGACGGAAACCGAGCTGCGCTACCTGGCGGACCACGATCCGCTCACCGCGCTGCTCAATCGGCGCGCCTTCCGTATGCGTCTCGACACCTATGTGAACTTCGCCGCGCGCTACGGCGGGCGCGGGGCGGTGATGGTGATCGATGTCGACGGGCTGAAGCAGGTCAACGACCGCCTCGGCCACCAGCAGGGGGACAACCTGCTCCGCCGGGTGGCGGCGAAGCTGCGCGAACGGGTCCGGGCGACCGACATCGTCGCGCGCCTCTCAGGGGACGAGTTCGCGGTGCTGATGCCGCAGTCCGACGTCGAAGGGGCGATGCAACTGGGCGAAGACCTGCGGATCGAGGTCGCCGAGGCGTTCGCCGGTGACCCGGATCTGGCCGGGGCGTCGATCAGCGTCGGGATCACGATGTTCGGCGCCGAGTCCGACGGCGGTGCGGAGGCGGTCCTGGCTGCCGCCGACGAGGCGATGTACCGGGCCAAGGCGGAGGGGCGTAACCGGGTCTCGCTCTTCGAAGCTCCGATCGAAGCGACCGGGGACGCGCGGCGCCTCACCACCAGCGCGAAGATCCGCAACGCGCTCACCCAGAACCGCCTCAGCCTGGCGACGCAGCCGATCGCGAGGCTGTCGAGCGGGGCGATCGAGCGCTTCGAGCTGCTGCTGCGGATGCGCGGCGAGGCCGGTGAACTGCTGCCCGCGTCGGCCTTCATCGGTGTGGCGGAGCGCTCGGGGATGATCCAGGAGCTCGACCGCTGGGTGGTCGGCCAGGCGCTCGACCTGCTCGAGCTGCGTGAACGCGTGGGCGATCCGGTCTCCCTCCACATCAACCTCTCCGGCGCCTCGCTGACCGACATCTCCGTCCTCGAGTACATCGAGCGACGCCTCGACGAAGGTGGCGCCGACCCCTCCCGCTGCACCTTCGAGATCACCCAGACCGCGCGGGTCGAGGACCTGGACACGGCCGCCGGCTTCGCCGACCGCCTGACCGAGTTCGGCTGCGAAGTCGCGATCGACGACTACGGCGCCGGCTTCGGCCCCTTCGAGTACCTCAAGCGCTTCCCCTTCGACGTGATCAAGATCGATGGCGCCTTCGTCCGCGACATCACCCACAACGACGCCGACCAGCTCACCGTCCAGGCCATCGTCGGCATCGCCCGAGGCCTCGGTAAGACGACGATCGCCGAGTTCGTCGAGGACGAGGCGACCGTGACGATGCTCCGCGACTACGGCGTCGACATGGCCCAGGGCTACCACCTCGGGGCTCCCGTGGGGCTCGACGAAGGGCTGCTGGAAACGACCTGAGTCGGGGGCGGGACGGGCTCGAGGGAGCGGGGGACCTCGGGCAAGGGACGCAAGGGTCTGCGGCGAGCACGGCCGTCTCGGCCACGGCCCGGGCTGGCTGTGGCCGTGGCCGAGACGGCCGGGGTATGAAAGGCGAGGAGAAACTCCGACGCTGTTGCGAGAGGCGTGCGAGAGCCCTCACGAACTCCACACTTCCGCGCAGATCCCGCGCACTTCGTGCGCCTTCCGCCTGACCCCCGATGTTGATGGGCCGAAAACTGGCCTATCTGTCAAGTTTTCGGCCCATCAACCTGGGGGTGTCGGGGAAGCGTGACGGGGGGTGGAGTTACGGGCGCGGAAGCGTCACGAACCCTCGGAGATTCACACGGGACCCTCACGTCCTGGGCGTCTCGTGGAGGTCACAGCTTGCCAGGACCTCCATGAGACGCCCAGGGCACCGCTGCTAGGACTGCCGCAACGGCCGGCACAACGCCACTCCGCGCTCTCGCTCAGCCCTCCGTCCGCAACTGCGCCCGCTTGACCTTGCCGCTCGTGGTCTTCGGCAGCTCGTCGACGTAGTCGACGATCCGGGGGGCCTTATAGGGGGCGGTCTGCTCGCGGCAGTGGGCGATCAGCTCATGGGTGAGGACGTCGCCGGGCTCGCCTTCGCGGAGGACGACGATCGCCCGGACGACACTGCCGCGCTCCGGGTCCGGGGCGGCGACCGCGGCGGCGTCGGCGACGGCGGGGTGGGAGAGGAGGGCGGCCTCGACCTCGGTCGGGCCGATGCGGTAGCCGGACGAGCTGATGATGTCGTCGTTTCGGCCCTCGAAGAAGAGGAAGCCGTCGTCGTCTTCGGAGACGAGGTCGCCGGTCGGCCACCACTCGCCTTCGAAGCGCTCGCCGTCCAGGTAGCGGGAGAAGAAGGTGGGGGATGAGGCGGCGCGGAGCTGGAGCTCACCGTCGGCGATCCGGATCTCCATCCCCGGTAGCGGCTTGCCCATCGAGCCGAGGCGGACCGGCTCGCCCGCGAGGTTCGCCGTCACCTGCCCGGTCTCGGTCTGGCCGTAGCCGTCGGCGGGCTCGAGGCCGGTCGCCTCGCGCCAGGCGCCGATCGTCTCCGGGTCGAGCGGCTCACCCGCCGAGACCATCCGGCGCAGGGGCGGGAGAGGGCGCAGCTGCGTTCGGCGGGCCAGCATCCGGTACTCGGTCGGGGCCTGGCAGAGGACGTTGACGCCGAGCGCCTCGGCGAAGTCCAGTCGCTCCCCGGGGTCGAAGCGCCCGTCGTGGATCACCGCGGCGGCGCCGGTCAGCCAGGGGGCCAGGAAGACGTTGCGGGCCGACTTCGACCATCCGGTGGCGGTCGTGCACCAGGCGAGCTCGCCCTGGCGTGACCCGAACCAGTGCTCGGCCTGGACCTGCTGGCCGAAGAGGTAGCGGTAGCCGTGGACGACCCCCCGGGGGTCGCCGGTCGTCCCGGAGGTGAAGACGATCAGCGCCGGGTCCTCGGGATCCATGTCCTCGACCGAGGCGGGCGTCTCTTGGGCCCGGTCCTCGTCGAGCACGTCGGCGACCTCGGCCATCGTCATCGTCGGCACGCCGTCCGGCATCTCCTCCAACAGCCGTTCCTCCCCCACGCAGAGCACCGGGTCCGCTGCCGCGACCCGCAAGGCCAGGTCCTTCTCCCGCAGCATCGTGTTGCAGGGCAGCGCCACCGCGCCCATCCGCCAGCACGCAAGCAGCGACAACACCCACTCGATCCGGTTCCCGACCAGCGTCATCACCACGTCCCCGCGCTTCACCCCCCGCGCCGCGAACGCCCCCGAGAGCCCCGCCGAGGTCGCGATCAGTTCGCCGAAGTGCCAGTCCCGCCGATTCCCCTCCGGATCGATCGCGACGATCCCCAGCCGCGACGCCGGCGAGCGCTCCATCAGGTCGTCGATGATGTTCACGAGGCGGCAGTCTGCCGGACCGCCGCCTCGTCCGCTGCCTAGCGGAGTTCGCTCGAGTTCTTGCCGAGGAGCTGGCGGGCGACGATCAGGAGCTGGATCTGCTGGGTGCCCTCGAAGATGTCGAGGATCTTGGCGTCGCGGGCCCACTTCTCGAGCAGCTCGGTCTCGCCGAGGCCGACGGCGCCGCAGAGCTCGACGCAGCCGAGCGTGACGTCGACGCAGGTGCGGCCCGCCTTCGCCTTGGCCATCGAGGCCTGGAGGGAGTTGGGTTTCGAGTTGTCGGCCATCCAGGCCGCCTGCAGCGTGAGGAGCCAGGAGGCCTCGTAGTCAGCCTCCATCTCGAGGAACTTGGCCGCGGCCGCGGGCTGGGAGAGGGCCGGGACGCCGTAGTCGACCTCGACGCCCGCCGAGGCGAGCTGCCGGCGCGTCTCCTCGAGGGCCGCCCGGGTGACGCCGACCGCCATCGCGGCCACCAGTGGCCGGGTGTTGTCGAAGGTTTCCATCACCCCGGCGAAGCCTTTCTCCTTCACCTCCGGGTCGCCGAGCAGCGCCTCTTTCGGCACCCGGCAGTCCTGCAGGGTGAAGTTGGCGGTGTCAGAGGCCCGGATGCCGAGCTTGTGCTCGAGGCGGTCGAGCTTCAGGCCCGGGTTGTCGCGCTCGACGATGAACGACTTGATCGCGGCGCGGCCTTTGGAGCGGTCGAGGGTCGCCCAGACGACGATCAGGTCGGCCCGGTCGCCCGAGGTGACGAAGATCTTCTCGCCGTTCAGGACGTACTCGTCGCCGTCGAGCTCGGCGGTGGTGCGGATCGCCGCCGAGTCGGAGCCCGCTTCGGGCTCGGTGATCGCCATCGCCGCCCACTTGCCGCCGTAGCGCTCGAGCTGCTCCTCGGTCGCCACCGAGGCGATCGCGGAGTTGCCGAGGCCCTGGCGTGGCATCGAGAGCAGCAGGCCGACGTCGCCCCAACAGAGCTCGATGATGCCGAGCACGGTGGAGATGTTCGAGCCGTTGCGGTTCTCGCCAGGATCCGATCCGTTGGTCGAGCGCCGCACGCCCGCGGCGCCGGCGCCGCCCATGTCGGAGCCCTCGTTCATGCCGTCGATCAGCGACGCCAGCATGTCGAGCTCTTTCGGGTAGGCGTGCTCGGCCTCGTCGTACTTGCGGGAGATCGGGCGGAACACCTCGGTCGCGACCTGGTTGGCCTGCGTCGCGAGGGGCTTGTACTTCTTCGGGATCTCGAGGTTGATCATGGTGTGTCCTTTCGACTCGTCGGGGCCGGGCCTAGACGAGCAGGGCGCCCTCCATGACGCCCGCCGATCGCAGGTCGCGGTACCACCGCTCGACCGGGTGCTCCTTGACGAAGCCGTGGCCGCCGAGCAACTGCACGCCGTCGGAGCCGATCTTCATCC
Organism: Actinomycetota bacterium; assembly: GCA_018268605.1. Classification (GTDB taxonomy): domain Bacteria; phylum Actinomycetota; class Thermoleophilia; order Solirubrobacterales; family 70-9; genus VAYN01. The sequence goes on from JAFDWG010000353.1 coordinate 20,235, forward strand.
CCTTCTGGGACGCGAGCCGGCGGGCGATCGCCGCCTCGCGGGCGAAGTCGACGCCCTGGTCGGCGCGGGCCGCCGCCCGGTAGGCGGCGAGGCGCATGCCGTTGGTCTCGATCCCGATGTCGGAGACGACGAAGGCGACGCCCTGGCGGTTCGACACCGGTTCCCCGAACGCCTGGCGGTCGTTCACGTAGGGGATGACGTAGTCGAGGACCGCCTGGCAGGTCCCCACCGAGAGCGACGCCCAGGCGATCCGCGCCCGGTTGACGCACTCGACGTAGTCGGCGCGATCCCCCTCGCCGAGGATCGCCGTCGCCGGGACGCGTGCGCCCTCGAGGATGAGCTTGCCGGTCGCGGCGGGGCGCAGCCCCATCGCCGGCTCGTCCTCGATCGAGAGTCCTTTGGTCCCCGACTCGACGATGAACGTGGCCGGACCGATCCCCTCCGCGTAGGCGGCGACGAGAAAGAGCTCACACTCGCTCGCCCGGGCGATCAGCGACTTGGCGCCGTCCAGCACCCAGCCATCGCCCTCGCGCCGTGCCTTCGTCTCCAGCCGCATCGGGTTGAAGAGCGGCCGCGGCTCGAGGATCGCCAGCGCCGCGGCGGGCACGTCCTCGCCGGTGAACGACGGCAGGTAGGTCGCCTCCTGCTCGGCCGAGCCCCAGAGCCCGATCGCGGTGGCGACCGCGCCGGGGGCGAGTGCCGCGTAGGCGATCCCGAGGTCGCCGTGGGCGAGGGCCTCACCGATCAGCGCCGCGGCGGTCGCCGCTCCCTCTTCCATCACACCGCCGAGCTCGGCAGGGACGCCGAGCATCGCGACACCCAGCTCGGTCGCCTGGGCGAGGATCTCCGGCGGCGTCTTGCGCGCGTCGTCGGCTGCTTTGGCGGCCGGGCGGACCTGGTCGGCGGCGAAGGCGCGGCCGGCCTCCTGGAACATCGCCTGCTCGTCGTCGGGCGTGACGTCGAAGAGGCCCTTCGATTTCGAGCGCGGCTGGCGTGCCGGTTTGCCCAGCTTCTGCGCCGCGGCGAAGGTGCGCCCGGCGGCGGTCGCCGTGCGGAAGCCCTGTTTGGTGCCCTGGAAGAGGGCGCGTTCCACACCTTTGCGGATGCGGATGCGGTCCAGCAGGTCGGAGCCCGCGAGCCAGTTCAGCCCGCGCAGGCCGATGCCCATCGCGCGCTCGGCGACGCCCCTCTCGGTGTCGGTGGTCGTGGTACTCACTTTGCCTTTCCTTTGGGACTGGTTTTGGCGGCGACCGGGGCGACCCGGCCGTCCAGATGTCGGTTGCCGCGCTTCTCGCCGCGGCCGCGAACGGTGAAGTCGATCTCCTCGCCCTCGTCCTGGCCGGCGAACTCGACCTTCGCCGGCAGCAGGATCGGGCGGCGGAAGCGGACGTCGACCGCGAACGCGTCGGGGAGGCGCGGCTCGAGTGCCGCGAGCGCCCGTGCCTTCGTCCACATCCCGTGGGCGATCGCCGAAGGGAAGCCGAGCGGCTTCGCGGTCAGCGAGTGCATGTGGATCGGGTTGCGGTCCCCAGAGACGCCGCCGTAGCGGCGCCCGAGGCCGCCGTCTAGAACCCAGGTGGCGCTCGCCGGGGTGTCCTCGTCGAGGATCGGGAACGCCTCACCGGACGCGGCGCCCGGGTCGCCCTGGCCCCGTCGCAGGAAGGTCGAGGTCGACTCCCAGGCGATCCGGCGGCCGACCCGTACCTCGGTGACGACGTCGAACGCCCTACCTTTCGGATGGGGTTTCACCTTCGTCGCCTGGACCCGCAGGTCGAGCGCCTCATCGACCCCGAGCCGCCGGTGCTGGGTGATCTCGTTGGCGATGTGGACGAGGCCGACCGCGCCGAACGGGAACGACCCCTCCGACATCAGCGCCATGTGCAGCGGAAAGGCGAGCACGTGCGGGTAGGTCGGCGGCAGGTGGCCCCGCAGGGCGAAGCCGCAGACCCTGGCAAAGGCGGCGACCGCGTCCGGGTCGGGGACGACGCCCTCGAGCTCCAGTCGCACGTCGGGGATCTCGCCGCCGCCGCCCGGGAGGAACGGCAGCAGTGACGCGCCCGGAACCATCGTCGCCGCGGCCTTGCCGTAGAGCGGCAGGATCGATGGCGCGCCGGTGAGCTTCCTGGTCTGGGTCTTGCTCGCGTTCGCCACCGTCCTTACGCCCCCAGGAGGCTCTGGCCGCAGACGCGGACCACGTTGCCGTTGACGCCGGTGGTGGCGGGAGAGGCGAACCAGGCGATCGTCTCGGCGACGTCGACCGGCAGCCCGCCCTGGGAGAGCGAGGAGAGCCGGCGCCCGGCTTCGCGCGGGCCGATCGGCATCGCCGCGGTCATCCGGGTCTCGATGAATCCGGGCGCGACGGCGTTGATCGTCGCCTTCTTCTTCGCCAGCGTGGGGGCCATCGATTCGACCATCCCGATCACGCCCGCCTTCGAGGCGGCGTAGTTGGTCTGGCCCGAGTTGCCCGCGATCCCCGACATCGAGGAGACGCAGACGATGCGGCCGTTCGGGTTGAGGCGTTTGGAGTCGAGCAGCGCCTCGTTGATCCGCTCCTCGGAGGACAGGTTGATGTCCATCAGCTGCGCCCAGCGGTCTTCGGGCATCTTCGCGATCGTGCGGTCGCGGGTGACGCCGGCGTTATGGACGACGACGTCGACGCCGCCGGCGGCGAAGTGTGAGGCGATCGCGTCGGGCGCGTCGTCGGCGGTGATATCGAGCGGCAGCGCATCGCCGCCGAGCGCCTCGACCACCGCCCGCAGGTCACCCTCGGCCTGCGGCACATCGAGGCCGACGACCTTGGCGCCGTCACGGCCGAGCGTCGCCGCGATCGCCGCGCCGATCCCCCGCGAGGCGCCGGTCACCAGCGCCGTCTTGCCCGACAGCGGCAGGTCCCAGTCGATCTCCGGCGTCGGCGCGACGCCTTCGGCGACCCGGATGACTTGACCGTCGACGTAGGCCGATTTCGGCGAGAGCAGGAAGCGCAGGGTGGAGGCGATCTGGTCCTCGGCGCCGGGCTCGACGTAGACGAGCTGCGCGGTCGCGCCCTTGCCGCCGATCTCCTTGGCGAGCGAGCGGACGAAGCCCTCCAGGGCACGCTGCGCGGTATGGGCACGGACGGAGCCGGCGAGCGCGGGAGTGGTCCCGAGGACGACGACCCGGCCGCTGCGGCGCAGTCGTGGGACGGCGGGGTAGAAGAAGCGCTGCAGCTCCACCAGGTCGGTCGAGTCGGCGATGCCCGAGGCGTCGAAGACGAGCGCCTTGGCCTTGCCCTCGGCCCCGGCGCGTTCGGTGCCGATGTCGTCGAGGATCTTCTTCAGGGAGCGCTCGAGCCTCCCGTCCGGCGCGGCGCCGCTGAGCACCGGCCCGGCGACCACCGGTTGGCCCGGTTGGTGGCGGTCGAGATCGACCGGCTGGGGAAGGCCCACCTGCCTGGCGACGGTCGAGAGGACCGGCGCGTTGACGATCTGTGAGTAACGGTCTGACATCTACTTGGCTCCTTCCGGGCCCTCGAGGATCGCGACGACGCCCTGGCCGCCGGCGGCGCAGATCGAGATCACGCCGCGTCCTTTTCCGTCTTCGTGCAGCTGTTTGGCGAGGCCGGCGACGATGCGCCCGCCGGTCGCCGCGAACGGGTGGGCGGCCGCGAGCGAGCCGCCGTTCACGTTCAGCCTCGCCCGGTCGATGACGCCGAGCGGTTCGTCGCGGCCGAGCTTGTCCTCGCAGAACGACTCGTCTTCCCAAGCCTTCAGCGTGCAGAGGACCTGGGCGGCGAAGGCCTCGTGGATCTCGTAGTAGTCGAAGTCCT
>JAFDWG010000354.1 GCA_018268605.1 Actinomycetota bacterium
CGTGCAGGCGGGGTCGGAGTAGTAGCGAACCTCTACGAACACGTTCTCGACAATATTCCCCTCTTGATCCCCTACCCCACGCCCGGCGCCTGATGCCCGATCGCCCCACCAGCTCGAAGATGATCGGCACGGTGCTCTCCGGCCGCTATCGGCTGGAGGCCAAGCTCGGCTCCGGCGGCATGTCGACGGTCTACCTCGCCCGCGACACGACGCTCGACCGCCCCGTCGCGGTGAAGGTCATGCACCGCGAGATGTCCGAGCAGGCCGACCAGCTCGAGCGCTTCCGCCAGGAGGCGCGCGCGGTGGCGAAGATCTCCCATCCCAACGTCGTCGCCGTGATCGACGCGGGCGAGGACGGCGGCTACCCCTACATCGTCTTCGAATACGTCGAAGGCGAGACGCTGAAGATGCGCATCAACCGGGTGGGCGCGCTCGACGTGCAGGAATCGCTCGCCTACGCGATCGAGATCGCCCGCGGGCTCACCGTCGCCCACGCGCGGAACATGGTCCACCGCGACATCAAGCCGCAGAACGTCCTGATCGACGCCGAGGGCCGCGCGAAGCTCACCGACTTCGGCATCTCCCGCCAGCTGGAAAAGGACGGCCTGACGGCGACCGGGCGCGTGCTCGGCACCACCGACTACGTCGCCCCCGAGCAGGCGATGGGACAAGGCGCCGACCAGCGCTCCGACATCTACTCGCTCGGCGTCGTCCTCTTCGAGATGCTCACGGGCCACGTCCCCTTCCAGGCCGACAGCCAGGTCGGCGTGGCGATGAAACACGTCAACGAGGAGCTGCCCGACGTGCAGGGCGACCGCCCCGAACTCTCGGCGGCGACGGCGCTGGTGGTCGAGCGGGCGACCGCGAAGGACCCGGAGAAGCGCTACGCCGACATCGCCGAGATGATCGACGACCTCTCCACCGCGCTCGAGGTCGAGGCGGCGCGAGCGGGCTCGACCACCGGCGAGGCGACCAGCGTGCTCGACGCCGTGCCGCCGGCCAAACGCAAGCTCTCGAGGCGAGCGACCTGGTCATGGGTGGCGATCCTGGCGGCCATCATGATCGCCGCGGCGGTGCTCCTCGCGACCCAGCTGATAGGGAGCGGCAGCGTCGGCAACGGTGGCAGCTCCAACCACGGTGGCGGTGGCAACGGCGGCGGGAAGACGGCCGAACACGAAGTCGGGGTCGAAAGCGCCACCGACTACGACCCCGAGGGCGACAATGAAGAGGATCCGGAAACGGTCGAACTCGCGGTCGACGGCAATCCGACCGGCACCGCCTGGTCGAGCGAGCACTACGACTCGGAAACCTTCGCCGGGACCAAGGAAGGCCCGGACCCCGGCGTCGGCCTCTACGTCACCACCCAGGCGGCCGTGACGCCGAACAAGATGAAGATCGTCACCCCGACCCCGGGGTGGAACGCCCAGATCTTCGCCGCCGCCTCCGGCCCGCCCGAAGGCATCGAAGAATGGGGCGAACCGGTCGGCGAGGTGAAGGGTGCCGCCAAGGAAGAAGAAGTCCAGCTCCACCTCGGCAAAGCGGCGAAATACTTCCTGATCTGGTTCACGAAGGCTTCCCCGGCGACCGATCAGGAAGGCCGCTACCAGGTGGAAATCTCCGACGTGAAGCTCTTCGAATAGCTAATTGGGATTAGGTACCGATGTGTCCGGTGGGACCTGTAGCCTTCTAGATGGCGACCGTTAGTGAGCCGCCGCCATCGGCGACTACATCGGCCGCCTTTTTCAGGCCTTCTCAGGGAAACGTCTTCAGTCCTTTCCCTTCGTAGTCTGGGTATCCATCAAGCCTCCGCTCGATGCGCTCCCAGTATGAAGCCGTGGTCGCGCCTCGGAGATGGCGAGCCACGTAATAGGTCGCCACGTCGATCATCTGTAGCGGTCGCGACCAGTGGGACGGAGTAAAGAACGGCGTCTCTATGACGTGGTCTATCCGCGACATCCCGGTTCCGTCTCGCCGGTACCGCGAATGTGCCTTGCGGGTTGAAAGCTCGACCTCCTTCTGCTCATCGGCCACTACCAATCCGATCGCATTCTGACGCCCAGCGCAGTAGTTGAACCGCTCAAGCATGAGCATGTAGGCGAACCGCTCGACCGGGTCCGGCCGCGCGTATTTCTTCTGATGCTTCTCCTTGTCGATCGCGACAAAGATGAGCTTGAGGTCGTGCCATTCCATGACGTCGAATACCGCATCGACCAACGAGAAGCGATCCGCCTCCGGCATCGAAGAGAAGTGCTTCTTCCGGTGGGCGATCAGAGTCATGTGGAGCTCCCAGTCATCCGAACGAGGCGGGGGGACGACCGCGTCGATCGCCTCGTTGAGATCTCTCTCGGCTGCCTTCCATTTCTCCTCCGGCAAGATGAGTCCGCCTAGGACGTACCAAGGCTGGGTGTAGTCCCGCGGACCGGATTTGCCCGACTCGTCCACATAGAGGAGATGCACCTCGCGATCATACGAGTACGTACTTTGACCGCGATGCCTCGGTTCTTGAACCTGCAAAGAATCCGAACGCGGCTCAGAACTCGAAGGAGCGGGCGCGGTCGTGGCGTTCGATCGCGAGGGCGACGAGGCGGTCGCAGAGGTCCGGATAGGAGAGGCCGTCGGCCTCCAGCAGCTTGGCGTAGACGCTGGTCTCGGTGAAGCCAGGCATCGTGTTGATCTCGTTGACCAGGACGGTGCCGTCTGGCTCGACGAAGAAGTCGCAGCGGGCGAGGCCGGAGCAGCCGGCCAGGCGGAACACCTCGGCTGCGAGCTCGCGGACGCGGGTCGTCTCCATCTCGGAGATCGGGGCGGGGACCGCCAGGTCCATGCCGCCCTCGGCGTACTTGGCCTCGTAGTCGTACCACTGGGCGTGGGCGACGATCTCCCCGGGCATCGAGGTCCGCGGGTCCTCATTGCCGAGCACCGAGCACTCGATCTCGCGGCCGTGCGCGGAGGCCTCGACGATCACGCGCGGGTCGTGCCGCAGCGCCGTCTCGATCGCCGAGTCGAGGGCCGTGAGGTCCTCGATCCGGGTGATCCCGACGCTCGATCCCATTCGCGAGGGCTTCACCCAGAGCGGCGTCTCGAGCTCCGCGCAGCGCTCCCGCCAGCCGGCTTCGCCGACCTCGACGAAGGCGACCTGCGCAATCCCCTGGCTCGCCAGCAGCCGCTTCAGCGTCAGCTTGTCGAGGCAGGTCGCCGAAGCAAGCACGTCGGAGCCGACATAGGGCACGTCGAGCATCTCCAGCAGGCCCTGCATGCTGCCGTCCTCGCCGAAGGGCCCGTGAAGGGCCGGGAAGACGACGTCGGTGCCGAGCAGGCCGCCGCGGGGGGTCAGCTCGACCGCCTCGCCCTCAGCACTCCAGCGGCCCTCGCGGTCGATCCGCACCTCGACCACCTCGTGGCCCGCTTCTTCCAGGCCTTTGATCACCGCCGCGCCCGAGTTGATCGAGACCTCGTGCTCGGAGGAGCGACCGCCGCTCAGCACCGCCACCCTCACGGGCCTTCTCCTTCTTCTTCGAGCCCTTCGGCTTCGCCCGTTTCTTCTTTCGGCGGTTCGACCGCGGCGCGCTTGCCGACGATCAGCGTCACTTCCGCGCCCGGGGTCAGTTCCGACCCGCCCGACGGCGACTGGCGCGTCACCAGGCCGATCTTCGCTTCGTTTCGGGTTTCTTCTTCCTCCACCACCGGGGTCAGCCCGGCCGCGCGCACTTCTTCCACCGCTTCGCGACGTTCGGAGCCGACCACGCCCGGCATCTTCACCGTTTCCCGCCCGGAGGAGACGACGATCGCCACGGTCGACCCCGGTTCCAGTTCCTTGCCGGCGCTCGGCGACTGCCGCAGCACCCGCCCGACCGGGGCGTTCGATTCCTCTTCGCCGACTTCCGGCGTCAGCCCACGGGCGCGTATTTCCTGCACCGCGAGGCGCCGCTGCTTATCGACGAGGACCGGCACCTTGACCAGCTTCGGGCCGGTCGAGACGAAGATCGTCACGGTCGAGCCTTCGGTCGCGGTGCTGCCGGCGTGCGGTTCGGAGTAGACGACCTCGCCTTCTTCGACCGAGGACGAGTTCACGTTTTCGGTCGCCACTTCGAACTTCGCCGCTTCCAGCTTCTTCGTCGCTTCCGCGCGCGGCAGGCCGTTCACCTGCGGCACCGCCGCTTCGCCCGGGCCGACGCTGATCGTCAGCGTCACGCTCGGCTTCGAGCAGAAGAGGGTGAGGAACGAGCAGTCTTCTTCGGCCTCCTTGCCGGGCGGCGAGGGCGAGGGGTCCTGCTCGAGCACCGTCCCCGCCTCCACCTGGCGGTGTACCTGCTCGGGCGGCTGGTTCACCGTGAACCCGCGCTGTTCGAGGATTTCTTCGGCCCGCTGCAGGCTCCGTCCTTCCACGCTCGGCACCTCGGTCGTCGGGGTGCCGCGACTGGCGAAGATCCCGATCAACGCGCCGATCAGGATCGCCACCAGGGCGGCCAGGATCCACCAGTTGCGTCGGCGCTTGCGCTGCTCGTCCGGATCCTCCTCGCCCTCGACCGGCACCGCGACCACCGGCGGCAGCGCCGCGAAGGACGTCGTCCCCCGTCCCGCCCCGCCTGGTTCGCGCATCGCCTGATCGACCGCGGCGATGAACGCATCGGCGCTCTGGAAGCGCTGCCCGGGGTCCTTCTCCAGCGCCCTCATCACGACCGCGTCGAGCGCCGGGCTGACCCGCGGCTGGATCGAGCTCGGCCGCTGCGGCATCTGCGAGACCTGTTTCATCGCCACCGCGACAGCCGATTCGCCCTCGAACGGCACCCGACCGGTGAGCGCCTCGTAGAGCATCACGCCGATCGAGTAGAGGTCGGAGACGGCGGTGACTTCGAAGCCTTGGGCCTGCTCCGGGGAGAGGTAGTGCGGCGTGCCCATCACCGAGCCGGTCTGGGTGATCTCCGAGACGCCCGCGCGGGCGATGCCGAAGTCGGTGACCACCGCCTTGCCCTCCGGGTCGACGATCACGTTCTGCGGCTTCAGGTCGCGGTGGACGATCCCCTGGCGGTGCGCGTATCCCGCCGCCTGCAGCACCTGGCGGATCACCGCGACACCCTGCTCGATCGTGATCCCGGAGTCGATCAGCTGCTTCAGCGTCGGCCCTTCCACGTACTGCATGGCGATGTAGTAGGTGCCTTCCCATTCGCCGCGGTCGAAGACAGCGACGACGTTCGGGTGCTGCAGCCCCGCGGCCGACTCCGCCTCGCGCTGGAAGCGCATCACGAACTCGCGGTCCTGGGCGAGCCGCGGGTGCAGGACCTTCAGCGCGATCCGCCGCTGCAGGGTCGTGTCCTCGGCGAGCCAGACGTCGGCCATACCGCCGCCGCCGATCTTCGAAAGCACCGAATAACGCCCGTCGACGACCGAGCCGACTCCGACCTCAGCCACGCCTCTCTCCCCTCGTGATCGCTTTGTCAGCCATCGTCCTCATTCGCCGTTCAGGATCGCTTCCGCGACTTCGCGGAAGATCGGGGCGGCGACATCGTTGCCGAAGGCGGTGGTGCACTCGACCGAAGCGGCGATCGCGATCTTCGGGTTGTTCGCCGGGGCGAACCCCATGAACCAGGCCTGGTTCTCTTCCGAGCCACCGCCGCAGGCTTCGTTCCCCGGCGTTTCCGCGGTACCGGTCTTGCCCGCCACCGGCACGCCGGGGATCGCCGCGTTGGTCCCGGTGCCTTCGTCGACCACCCCTTCCATCGCGGTGGTCAGCTCGCCTGCGGTCTTGCCCGACATCGGTTCGCTGTAGACGCTCGGGTTCATCGTCTTGGTGACGCTGCCGTCGACGTTCACCACCCGCTTCCAGATCTGCGGCTTCATCAGCTTGCCGCCGTTGGCGACCGCCGCGGCGACCATCGCGTCCTGCAGAGGCGTCACCAGCAGGCGCTCCTGGCCGATCGCGAGGCGGCCGAGATCGACCGGGTCCTTGCGGGTCAGCATCTTCCCCGATTCGTAATCGTAGACGCCGCTCTGGAGCACTTCTTCTTCGGGCAGGTCGATCGGCGGCGTCGCGTTGAAGCCGAACGCTTCCATCATCTTGAAGAGCTGGTCCTGGCCGACTTTCTGACCAAGCTGCGCGAACCAGGTGTTGACCGAGTTGGTCAGCGCGGTATCGAGCGAGATCGACCCCCAGTCCTGGTTGTAGTCGTTGGCCAGTTCGTGGCCTTCGTCTTCGATCGAGCCCGGGGCGTTGATCGTCGATTCGGGAGTGATCACACCCGATTCCAGTCCCGCTGCCGCGGTCACGACCTTGAAGGTCGAGCCGGGCGGATACCGCGCGAACGTCGCGCGATTGACCAACGGAGCCCTGACTTTCTCCTTCAGCATCTTTTCGAGCTTGTCGGGGATCGCGTTCGGGTTGTAGGAAGGGTTCGAGGCGAGCACCTTGACCGCACCGGTGCTCGGTTCGATCGCCACCACGGCGCCGTAGCCGGCGCTTTCGAGCGCGTGCTCGGCGACTTCCTGCGCGTGGACGTCGAGACTGGTGACGACCTGTTCGCCTTCCTGCTTGCTGCCCGACAGCTCGTCCAGGATCGTCCCGAATTCCGATTCTTCGCCGGTCAGTTCGGCGCTGTGCTCCTTCTCGAACTCCGATTGCCCCTGTTCCATGAAGCTGTAGCCGATCGGGTGGCCGAAGAGCGACCCCAGCGGGTACTTGCGCACGTAGCGTTTGCCGCTCCCCTTGCCTTTCGGGATCGACTTGGCGATCACCGTGCCGTCGGCGGCGAGGATCCGCCCGCGGGGGATCTGCTGCTGCTCGAACAGCGGGCGCTTGTTCACGTTCTGTTCCTTCAGCGCCTTGGCGTCGAAGACCGACCACCAGGACGTGAAGGCGACCAGGATCGCGAAGAGGACGACGATGAAGCCGAAGAGCTTGATGATCTGGCGGTTCACGACAACGCCCCCAGCGGTTCAGGTCGTTCGCTGCTCGTCGCCCCTTCTTCGGCTTCGCGACGGGCGCGGTTCGAGATCAGGAGCAGGAGCGCCAGCAGTACGAAGTTGGCGACGATCGAGCTGCCGCCGTAGGAGACGAACGGCAAGGTGACGCCGGTGAGTGGGATCACCCGCGTGACGCCCCCGATGATCACGAAGGCCTGGATCGCGAAGACCGCGGTCAGCCCGGTCGCCAGCAACTTAGAGAAGCCGTCGTTGGCGAGCAGGGCGACCTTGAAGCCGCGTGCCGTGATCAGCAGGTAGGTGGCGATCAGGCCGCAGGCGCCGAAGAGACCGAGCTCGTTGACGACCAGCGAGTAGATCGTGTCGGTTTCGGCCGCGGGCAAGAGCGCCGAGTTGGGATGGCCGGGGATGGAGATCATCCCCTGGCCGAAGCCTTTCCCGAAGAGACCGCCGTCGGCCTGGGCGAAGATCGATTGGAGGATCTGGTAGCCGCTTTCGGTCGGGTCGCGGTAGGGATGCAGCCAGACTTCCACTCGATCGTGGACGTGGGGAACGGTGGTGACGATGAACCAGGCACCGACCAGGAAGAGCGCCATGCCGATCACGACGAAGCTGAACCGCCCGGTCGCCACGTAGAGCAGGGCCAGGAACGCGGCGAAGAACATCAGCGAGCTGCCGAGGTCGCGGATGAAGACGAGCAGCAGCATCGTCGCGCCCCACACCACCAGCATCGGGCCGAAGTGTTTGATCGGCGGCAGGGTCACGCCGAGCACCCGGCGGGCGCCGACGATCAGCACCTCGCGGTTCTCCCGCAGGTAGGAGGCGAGGAAGATGACGATCGCGATCTTCGCGAACTCGGCCGGCTGGAAGGAGATCGGGCCGAGCTTCACGCCGAGGTAGGCGCCGTTGACCTGTTCGCCGATCCCCGGCAGGCGCGGCGCGAGCAGGAGCAGGATGCCGACCGTGGCGATGATGTACCGGTAACGCTCGAGCACCTCGTAGTCGCGGAGGAACTGGATCGTCAGCGCGAAGAGGATGAGGCCGAAGACGAACCAGTTGGCCTGGTCTCGGGCGAGACTTTCGTCGATCCGGTAGATCATCACCAGGCCGAACGCGGTCAGCAGCGCCATCAGCGGGAAGAGGTAGGGATCGGCGTTTGGCAGGCGGATCCGCAGGTAGATGTGGGTCGCCAGGCAGACGGCGAAGAAGTAGGCGCCGTAGGTCAGGCTGAGGTTGCCGAGTTTCGAGTTCTCCTGGGCGAAGACGGCGGCGAATCCGGCGGTAAGGAGCATCGCCACCGGGATCAGCGCGAGCAACTCGCGGTTGCGGGCCCGGGTCATTCGCCGCCTCCGGGTTCGACGCCGCCCGCGCCGGCTTCGGTCGTCGCTTCGGTGACCCCTTGGGCGCGTTCGATTTCTTCCAGCAGCTTCACCGCGTCGGCGCGCGAGCGCACGCTCTGGCCGGTCACCGCGTCCTTGCGCCGTTCCGGCAGCGATTCGGTCTGCACCGGCGAGGAGTACTGCCTGGTGTAGAGCTTGACCCCGAATGGGAGTTCGTAGGGCACGCCCCGGTAGAGGGTGACGCGACCCGCTTCGTCGGTGCCGAGGAACCAGGTGTGGTGGAGGCCGTAGGTGGCGCCGAAGACGATCCCGCCGATCACCAGCAGCAGGGCGACGAGCCCGGCGACCCGCCTGACGATCCGACGGCGACGGCCCGGGCGGACGGCGGTCGCCTTCTCGCGACGCGCGCGGGCGGCGTCGGCGGCGGCCCGGCGACGCACCTCGGTCGCGGTCAACCCCGCCTCCGCGGCGCTCGAGCCGATCAGCGTCGCGCCCTCCGCGTCCAGCGCCGGTTCGGCCGCGTCGACGACCTTGAAGGCGATCACGCTGATGTTGTCGCGGCCGCCCGCGCGGTTGGCTTCGTCGACCAGGGCGCGGACCGCATTCGGCATCGAGGTCGCGCGGTTCAGCAGTCGCTCGACGTGCTCGTCGTCGAGCATCGTGGTCAGCCCGTCGGAGCAGAGCAGGAAGATGTCCCCAGCCTGCGCCGGCACCGTCTGCAGGTCGACTTCGACCTCCGGTTCGGGCCCGACCGAGCGGGTGATGATCGAGCGCTGAGGATGGTCCTCGGCCTGGGACTCGGTCAGCTGGCCTTTGCGCCGCATTTCCTCGACCAACGAGTGGTCGCGGGTCAGCCGTTCGAGCTTGCCGCGGCGCAGCCGGTAGGCGCGGCTGTCGCCGACGTGGCCGATCGCGACCTCGTCGGAGTCCGCGTCGAGGATCGCCGCGGTCGTGGTCGTCCCCATCCCGGAGAGGTTCGGGTCCTCACGGGCGAGCGAGTAGACGGTGCGGTTGGCGCCTTCGATCGTCTCCTTCAGGACCCGCTCCGGCGACGCCTCGGGCAGCGGCCGGTCGAAGGCCTCGACGACGGTCTTCGAGGCGACCTCGCCCGCGCGCGCGCCGCCCATGCCGTCGGCGATGACGAAGAGCGGCGCCCTGACGAAGACCGAGTCCTCGTTGGCGCTGCGCTGGCGCCCGGTATCGGTGGCGTAGGCCTGGTCGGTGATCCGCAGCGTCATCTATCTTCCCAACCCGCCAACCGTCACGAGGCCTCGAACCTGAAGACGGTGTCGCCGATCTGGATCGTGTCGCCGTCGACCAGCTCGGCCTCGCCGTTCAGCGCCGCTCCGTTCAGGGTGGTCCCGTTGGTCGAATTCATGTCCTCGACCCAATGGCGTCCTTCGCGCGTGAACAAGCGGGCGTGGATGCTGGAGGCGTAGCGGTCATCGATCTGCACGTCGGCGTCTTTGGAGCGGCCGATCGAGAGCCCGCCGATCAGGTCGAAGCGCTCGTCCCGGGTGAGCCCCCCACCCCGTTCGGCGATCAGCCAGGCATCGTTGCCGCGCTGCACCTCCGGCCCGGCGACGGCGGCGTGGAAGCCGGTCGCGTCCGGCGCCGGCGCGGCGGTCCGGCGCAGGTCGCGGAACGCGCTCCGCGCGATCACCAGCAGGAACAGGAAGAGGACGGCCAGGAAGCCGAATTTCAGCGCGGTTGAAAGGGGGTCGTAGGCCATCGTTGCGCACCTTACGGACCGGGCCTGAGGGCAGGCCGGACCTGGGGTCCTCTATTGCTCGATGTCGAACAGGAAGGTGGTAGTGCCGATCGTCACCTGGTCGCCTGGGTTGAGGCGGGTCGAGCTGACGCGACGGCCGTTCACCTTGATCCCGTTGGTCGAACCGAGGTCGACGATCTGCCAGTCCCCCGAGTCGGAACGGCGCAGCTCGGCGTGACGACGGGACACGTTGGGGTCGGCGAGCACGCACTCGGCCGACTTCGAGCGACCGATCGTGGCGCGCGGTCCGTCGAAGACGTAGCGGCGATCGTCGAGCGAGACGACGGCGCGGGTGGAGACCAGCGCGCGGACGTCCTGCTCCGGTTCTTTGGGCCGCTGGCGGTCGCGCTCGCGGACCGCGGAGTAGACCATGGTGTGGCCCTCTTCGCCCTGCCGCGGCGCCTCGCCCTCGCGGACCGGCGCCTTCACCATCCGCGGCTGGATCCCGAACTCGCCCAGTCGCAGCCGCTCGTCGGTCTGGAACTCGACCGCGGGCCTGGTCAACAGGTCGTAGCCGCGCTTGCGGGCGTGCTCGAGCAGGTAGCCGGAGAGCTCCTGCTCCAGCGAGCGCTCGTAGCCTTCGAGCTTCGCGCGGTCCTGCTTGGAGAGGAAGACCGTGTACTCGTTGGGGACGTAGACCCGCTGCACCGAGGCGGTCTTGTGCGCATCCATTTCCTTGGCCAGTTTGCGGGCCAGTTCGACCGGCTGGACCTCGGAGCTGAAGGCGCGCGAGAACACGCCCTCGACGAGGCCTTCGATCCCGGACTCCAGTTTGCGCAGAAGGGCTATAGGAACGGTTCCTTTGTCATGGCAGGGTCAAGTCTCCGCGTCTCGCGGAGGAATCCGCGAATTCTAGGGCAGGACCAGCCCATGGCCGAGGACGAGGAAGGCGCCGACCGCTGCTGCGACCCCGAGCACGCCGAGTCGCAGGCCGACGTGGCGCGAGACGCCCTCGGCGTGATCGGCCAGCTCGTCGAGCGAATCCTCGATCGTGCCGCCGAGCTCCTCCAGGGACGGGCGGTTGCGTGGGCGGGGGTCGAGGCAGGCGTCGATCTCCTCCGCCAGCTCCGGTGGGAGGTCGGGGCGCAGCCTGCGCAGCGGGCGGGCGCGGCGGCCGATCGAGCGGACGGTGGCGACGGCATTACCGCGCCGGTGCGGGTTCTCGCCGCTCCAGCACTCATACAGGGTAAGGGCGAGCGAGTAGACGTCGGCCTCCGGGCCGGCCTCGAGGCCCTCGGCCTGCTCCGGCGACATGTAGGCGAGCGTGCCGACCACGTCACCGGTGGCGGTCAGCCCGCCGGCGTCGGCGATCAGGGCGATGCCGAAGTCCATCAGCTTCGCCCGTGGCTGGCCGTCGACCACCTGGACGTTCTGCGGCTTGATGTCGCGGTGGATCACGCCGCGCGAGTGGGCGTGGTCGAGCGCTTCGCAGAGGTCGGCGCCGATCTCGCCGATCTCGCGGTCCGAGAGGACTTCTTCGGCGGCCAGGCGGGCCAGCGTGTCCCCCTCGACCAGCTCGGAGACCAGCAGCGCGTTGCCGTCCTCCTCCCCCATCTCGTAAAGGGTCACGATGCCAGGATGGTTGAGGCGGGCGGCCGCCTGGGCCTCGCGCATGACCCGCTTCCCGGCCTCACCGCGCTGCTCGATCGCCTTCACCGCCACGGCGCGCTCGAGCCTTCCGTCCCAGGCCTCGTAGACCACGCCGAAGCCGCCGCTGCCGATGCGACGCTCGATCAGGAAGCGATCAAGTACGAGGGAGCCGACCAAAGCAAGTTTCTCTTCGCCGGCCGATTCCTCGCTCCTCCCCTTTAGGCAGTCGCCATACTCTGCCGCCAGCACAGACCCGCCCCCTGGGAGAGCAGCCACTTGGAGTACTCGTCTTCACGCGGCGAGGGCAGACGACCGCGTCGGCCCAGCCGCCGTCCCGAACGCCAGCAGCAGATCATGCTGCGGCGCCTGCTTGCCCTGGGCGCGGCGCTGGTGGTGCTGATCCTGATCGTCCTCGGTGTGAAGGGGTGCCTGGACGCGCGGGCGCGCGGGGCGCTCTCGGGCTACTCGCGCGACGTCAAGCAGATCCTGATCGAGACGGGGCAGACCAGTAAAGACTTCTTCGGCAAGCTCGAAGAACCGGGCGGCCTCTCGGTCACCGAATTCACCGGGCAGGTGGACGCCGACCGCAGCGCGATGACCAACTACAAGACGCGGATCGAGGGGCTGAGCGCGCCGGGCGGGTTGGGCAACGCGCAGAAGTCGCTCGAACTCGCCTACACCCTGCGCGCGGCGGCGATGGAAACGATCGCCGCGAAGATGCCGACCGCGCTGGGCGAAGCGGGCGCGGCGCGGGCGACGGCGGCGATCACCAAGCAGATGCAGACCCTGCTCGCCGCCGACGTCATCTACGAATCGGTGGTGCGTCCCGAAATCAACGGCAAGCTCGCCGCCGAAGGGATCACCGGCTCCGACGTGCCGAAGCAGACCTTCGTCCCCGACGGGACCAAGTGGCTGGAAGAAGAAGAAGTGGCGAAAGCGCTGGGGGCAGTCAGCGGGTCGACCGGCGGCGAACCGAGCCCCGGCGTCCACGGCCTCGGCCTGGTCGGCACGAGCATCGGCGAAACCGAACTGTCGACGGAATCGACGACCTCTGTGGTCACCGAAGGTACGCCGGAAATCGAAGTGACGGTCCAGAACCAGGGGGAATCGACCGAGAACGGCGTCACCGTCGTGGTCACCGTCAACGGCAAAGAAACGACCTCGGAAATCCCGGCGCTCGAAGCGGCCGCCGAAGAAACGGCCGTGATCCCGCTGACGCCGGCGCCGAAAGGCCTTACCGAACTGGAAGTCAAGGTCGAACCGGTGCCCGGCGAGCAGTTCACCGAAAACAACGAAGCGACCTACTCCGTCAACTTCGAATAGTTTGACCGGCGATGCGGATCGCCTATCTCGGACCGGCAGGGACGTTCACCGAGGACGCCCTCGGCGAAGCGCTCGGCGACGTCGAGTTCGAGCCGCTGCGCACCGACACGGTCTTCGATGCGATCCAGGCGGTGGTCGAGGGGCGCGCCGACCGCGCCCTGGCCCCGTACGAGAACTCGATCGAGGGCTCGGTCCGCGGCACGCTCGACATCCTCGCCTTCGACGCGCCGAACGTGGCGATCGTCGGCGAGCACGACTATCCCGTGCGCCAGCACCTGATCACCCGCGAGGGGGTGGGGCTCGGCGACATCGAGGCGGTCCTCTCCCACCAGCAGGGCCTCGCCCAGACGGCCCGTTTCCTGCGTGAGAACCTGGCCGGGGTGGAACTGCGGAGCGTCAGCAGCACCGCGGCGGCGGTCCGCATGGTGTCCGAGTCGCCGCGCCCCTGGGCCGCGGTCGGCTCCCGCGCGGCGGCGCAGCTCTACGGCTGCCAGATCCTGCGCGAGGGGATCCAGGATGAGCGGAACAACGTCACCCGTTTCGTCTGGCTGGCGCCGGAGGGCACCGCGCCGGCGGCCGGGGAGCGATGGAAGACGTCCCTGATCTTCAGCGAGCTGGGCGAAGATCGGCCGGGCGCCCTGGTCGACGCCCTCGCCGAGTTCTCCTCCCGCGGCATCAACCTCTCCCGCATCGAGAGCCGCCCCCAGCGCTCCGAACTGGGCCGATATTTCTTCTTCCTCGACGCCGACGGAAGCCTCGAGGACGTGGGCGTGGCGGCGGCGATCGCGGCGCTGCGGACCAAGGCCGAATCGGTCCGGATCCTCGGCAGTTATCCGATCATCTAGAGCGCCGCTTCCCTACCCGCTTACAATTCCCGCACCATGGCCAGGGTGCTGGTGCTCAATGCGACGTACGAGCCGATCAACGTCTGCACGTTGCGACGCGCCGCGGTCTTGCTCCTGAAGGAAAAGGCGGAGCTCCTCGAGCAGCGTGAAGGGGACGCCCTCCACTCCGAGCACATGACCATCGAGCGCCCCGACGTGATCCGCCTCGTCAACTACGTCCGCATCCCCCGCGAGGCCCACCGGCGCAAGATCACCCGCCGCGCCGTCCTCGCCCGCGACTCCTGGACCTGCCAATACTGCGGCTCGACCAAATCTGGCCTCACCGTCGACCACGTCATCCCCCGCTCCCGCGGCGGCGCCTCCACCTGGGACAACATCGTCGCCGCCTGCGCCACCTGCAACCGCAAGAAGGGCAACCGCCTGCCCCGCGAGATCCACATGCATCCCAAGAACACCCCGAAGGCCCCGGCGCCGACGGTCTTCATCCAGGTCGCCTCGCCGAAGATTCCAGCGAACTGGCAGCAGTACCTGCCGCAGGCCGCTTAGCGGCGTCGTCTTCGGGCTGCGATGTTGATGGGCCGAAAAATACTGCGATAGGGCTGGTTTTCGGCCCGTCAACCTACGGGCACCGGGGCTACTCGTCGTCGGTGGCGTCTGGGGACGCGCCGTTGTGTTCCGCGCTCGGGGCGTCTCCGTCGACGCCGGGGGGCTCGGTGCCCTCCTCGAGCTCGGGCTGGTCCACCGGGATATCACCGGGGGCGCTGTTGTCTTCGGACTCGACCACCAGGGCGACGGCGCTGACGCTGTCGTCGTCCTTGATGTTCATGACTTTCACACCCTGGGTTGCGCGGCCTAGTTGGGAGATGCCGTCGACGGAGGTGCGTTGAACCATGCCGTTCTGGGAGATGAACAGGAGGTCCTGGTGGGCGTTGACGATCAGGGCGCCGGCGAGGCCGCCCTTCTTCTCGGTCATCCGGATCGTCAGGACGCCTTTGGTGCCGCGGCCCTTCACCGGGTAGTCGGAGACGACAGTGCGCTTGCCGTAGCCGTTCTCGGTGACGACGAAAAGTTCGGTGTCGTTGCGGGCGATGTCCATCGCCAGGACACGGTTGTCCTTGCCGCTGACGTTCATGCCTTTGATGCCGCTGGTGTCGCGGCCCATCGGCCGCAGCAGCTCCTCGGAGAAGCGGGCCGCGTGGCCGGAGTGGGACACCATCAGGATGTCGTCTTCGCCCGAGGTGAGGCGCACCTGCACCAATTCGTCGCCCGGACGCACCTTGATCGCGATGATCCCGTCGGCCCGCAGCGGCGTGTTGTACTGGATGAATTCCGTCTTCTTCACCAGTCCGTCGGCGGTGGCGAAGACGAGGTAACGGTTCTCTTTGAAGTCCCGGGTCGGGATGACCGCCATGACTTTCTCGTCCTCGACAAGCGGCAGTACGTTGCGCAGGCTCGAGCCTTTCGATGTCCGCGAGCCCTCCGGCAGTTCATACACTTTCGTCCGGTACACCTTGCCGCGGTTGGTGAAGAACAGTAGGTAGTCGTGGGTCGAGGAGATGTGGAGATGAGCGATGTAGTCGTCATCTTTCATGTTCATCCCCATGACGCCGACGCCGCCGCGGTTCTGCTGGCGGTAGGTCGCCAGCGGCAGCCGCTTCACGTAGCCCGAGGCGGTCAGCGAGATCACCATCTGCTGGTCGGCGATCATGTCCTCGATCCCCACCTCGCCCTCGAAGGCGGCGAGCTCGGTGCGCCGTTCGTCGCCGTAGGACTCGACGATTTCGGTGAGCTCGTCTTTGACCAGGCCCATCACGCGGGACTCGTCGCCGAGAATTTCCCGCAGTTCGCCGATCCGCTCCATCAGGTCGGCGTGCTCGGCACGGACTTTGTCCGCCTCGAGCGCGGTGAGGCGCTGGAGGCGCATGTCGAGGATCGCCTGCGACTGCTCGCGGGAAAGATCGAACTGGTCCATCAGTCCTTGGCGCGCGGCATCCGGATCGCTCGAGGACCGGATCAGTTTGATCACCGCGTCGAGGTTGTCGAGCGCGACCAGCAGGCCCTCGAGGATGTGGGCCCGGGCCTCGGCCCGGCGCAGTTCGTACTGGGTCCGGCGGGTGACGACCTCGCGCTGATGGTCGACGTAGTACTTGATCAGCTCGCGCAGGGTGAGGGTTTTCGGCACCCCGTCGACCAGCGCCACCATGTTGGCGCCGAAGGTCGACTGCATCGCGGTTTTCTTGTAGAGGTTGTTGAGGACGACTTTCGCCGGCGGGCCGCCGCGTTTGAGCTCGATGACGAGTCGCATCCCGCGTTCGTCGGTCTCGTCGCGGATGTCGGAGATTCCGTCGAGCTTTTTGTTGCGGACGAGGTCGGCGATCTTCGCGACCAGGCCGTTTTCGCCGAGCTTCTTCACCGTGAACGGGAGCTCGGTGACGACGATCGCCTCCTTGCCCCCTTTCAGCGGCTCCACGTGCGCACGGGCGCGCACTTTGATGCTGCCGCGGCCAGTCTCGTAGGCGGTGCGGATCCCCTCGCGGCTCATCAGGCCGCCGCCGGGGAAGTCGGGGCCCTTGATGTGGATCATCAGCCCGTCGAGATCCACCTCAGGGTCGTCGATGTAGGCCATCACCGCGGCCGAGACCTCGCGCAGGTTGTGCGGCGGGATGTTCGTCGCCATGCCGACGGCGATGCCGGAGGTGCCGTTGACGAGCAGGTTCGGGAAACGCGACGGCAGGACCAGCGGTTCCTGGTTCTCTTCGTCGTAGTTGGGACCGAAGTCGACGGTGTCGGCGTCGATGTCGCGCAGCATCTCGGTGGCGATGCGCGCCATCCGCGCCTCCGTATACCGCATCGCCGCGGCCGGGTCTTCATCGATCGACCCGAAGTTGCCCTGGCCGTCGACCAGCGTGTAGCGCAGGGAGAAGTCCTGCGCCATGCGAACCAGCGTGTCGTAGATCGCCGAGTCGCCGTGGGGGTGGTACTTGCCCATGACCTCGCCGACGATGAACGCGCACTTGCGGTAAGGCCGCGTCGGCTGCAGGCCGAGGTCGTGCATCGAGTAGAGCACCCGACGGTGGACCGGCTTCAACCCGTCGCGGACGTCAGGCAGCGCCCGCCCGACGATCACGCTCATCGCGTAATCGAGGTACGACGACCGCATCTCCTGCTCGAGGCCGCGGTCTTCGATATTGCCCGTGAGTGCCTCCAGTGCCATCTAGCGCACCTCCACTTTCACACTGTTACTCGTAGTAGTCATAGATGTCGCCGGGCTAGAGTTCGCGCCACACGGGTGCGAAAACCAAGCAGGTCGAGGGACGCAGGAAGCGAGGTGAGGTGAGCGCACTGACAGTGCGTGATCCGAGCCGAGCGGCCGAGGACCCCGAGATGCGTCGGTTTGCAGTGCCCGTGTCAGACATCGAGGAATTTGACCTCTTTCGCGTGGGTCTCGATGAAGTCCCTTCGCGGTGCGACCTGGTCCCCCATCAGCATCGAGAAGATCCTGTCCGCGGCGGTCGCGTCTTCCAGCGTCACCCGGGCCAGCGTACGGGTGGCCGGATCCATCGTCGTCTCGCGCAGCTGTTTCGGGTTCATCTCCCCCAGTCCCTTGAACCGGGTGATGTGGGCACCGGCGCGGGCGAGGTCGAGCACCGCTCCGCGCAGCGCCTGGAAGGAGAGGGCCACGGCTTCTTTCTCGCCGCGCCTTACCTTGAACGCGGGACGGCCGACCTGTTTCAGCAGCGCCGCGTGGACCTCGGCAAATTTGCGGTACTCGTGGTCCTCGAACAGCTCGCGCGGCAGTCGATGGGTCCGCGCCAGGCCGGAGCTGCGGGCGATCGCCTTGACAACCACCAGGTCGTCGGTCGCGCTGACGACCTCGGTGTCGAACGGCTCCCCCTCGGGCGCCTCGCGTTCGAGCAGGGCCTTCGCCGCCGCCAGAGTCGTGACGCCCTCGTCCAGCAGCGTCGACTCCTCGAGGAATCGGACCACCTCGTGGCCGTAATCGGCCTGCAGGGAGGATCCCCATCCTTCGTACTCTTTCGAGCGCCGGATGTATTGCTGCCAGCGGCTCGGCGTCAATTTGCGGGTCTCTCCCGTCACGTCGGTCAGCTCGAACTGCTCGAGCTTGTCGCGCAGCAACAGCTCTTCGAGTTCGGACTCGCGCTCCAGGTACGTCTCCTGGTTGCCCTGTTTCACGCGGTAGAGGGGCGGTTTGGCGATGTACACGTAGCCGCTCTCGATCAGCTCCGGCATCTGACGGTAAAGGAAGGTCAGCACCAGGGTGCGGATGTGGGCACCGTCGACGTCGGCGTCGGTCGCCATCACGATCTTGTGGTACCGCGCGTCCTCGATGTTGAACTCGTCGTGGACTCCGGTGCCGATCGCGGTGATCAGCGCCTGCACCTCGTTGTTGGCGAGGACTTTGTCGATCCGGCTCTTCTCGACGTTGATGATCTTGCCGCGCAGCGGCAGCACCGCCTGCGTCGAGCGGTCGCGGGCCTGCTTGGCCGAGCCTCCGGCGGAGTCGCCCTCGACCACGAAGATCTCGGCCAGGCTCGGATCCTTCACCGAGCAGTCGGCGAGCTTGCCCGGCAGGGTCGAGTTCTCGAGCGCCGACTTGCGGGTCAGGTCACGGGCTTTGCGCGCCGCCGAGCGGGCCCGTGCCGCGTCGATCGCCTTCGAGATGATCCGCCGCGCCTCCGGCGGGTTCTCGTCGAGGTACTCGGCCAGTTTGCGGTTGACCGTCTCCTCGACCAGGCTTTTGATCGGCGGGTTGCCGAGTTTGGTCTTGGTCTGGCCCTCGAACTGAGGGTCGTGGAGCTTCACCGAGATGACGGCGGTCAGACCCTCGCGTACGTCCTCGCCGGCGAGGTTGTCGTCCTTGTCTTTCAGCAGCCCTTTGGCGCGCGCGTAGGCGTTCAGGGTGCGGGTCAGCGCACCGCGGAAACCGGAGAGGTGCGTGCCACCCTCGTGGGTGTTGATGTTGTTGGCGAAGCTGAAGATCGACTCCTGGTAGGAGTTGTTCCACTGCATCGCGACCTCGACTTCACCGTCCTCTTTCTCGCCTTCGAAGAAGATCGGCTTTTTGTTGATCACCTCCTTGTTCTCGTTGAGGTGAGTGACGAAGTCCTCGATCCCGCCGTCGTACTGGAACTCGACCGACTGGCCCTCGCCGCGCTCGTCGGTCAATGAGATCTTCAGCCCGCGGGTGAGGAACGCGGTCTCGCGCATCCGCTCGGCGAGCGTCGCGAAGTCGTACTCGATCTCTTCGAAGATTTCGAGGTCGGGCAGGAAGGTGATCTCGGTCCCGTGGCCATCCGTGGATTCGCCCTTCTCCAATTTGGTCTGCGGTTTGCCGCGCTCGTAGTCCTGCTCCCAGACTGCGCCGTCGGTTTCGATCTTCAGGTGCAGGCGCTCGGAAAGCGCGTTGACCACCGAGGAGCCGACACCGTGGAGGCCGCCCGAGACCTTGTAGCCGCCGCCGTCCCCGAACTTGCCGCCCGCGTGGAGGACCGTGAGGACCACTTCCGCCGCCGGACGGTTCTCTTTCTCCATGATCCCTACCGGGATGCCGCGCCCGTTGTCCGCCACGGTGATGCTGTTGTCCGGGTGGATGACGATCGTGACCGTGTCGCAGTAGCCCGCGAGGGCCTCGTCGACCGAGTTGTCGACGATCTCGTAGACCAGGTGGTGCAGTCCGCGGGGACCGGTCGAGCCGATGTACATCCCGGGGCGTTTGCGGACGGCTTCGAGCCCCTCGAGCACCGTGATGTCCGCGGCGCCGTAGGAGGCGTCGGCTTTGGCTTTTTTCTCAGGCAAGGAGATCCTTCCGATTGACACAAAAAGCCCCGACGCAGGGAGACTCCCTCCACAGGTGGTCGGGGCAAAGGCGAGTTGCCATAAGAATACCAGTTCGGGAGGCCGGATCAGCGCTCCTGGAGTGGCAAATTGCCTGCAAATCCTGCATTAAGTGTGTCTGATCAAGAACCTCTTGCCACGCGGAAGCGGAGCACCGCCGGAGCCCTCTCCCCCAGCTCCTCCCGGAGGCGCTCCAAAAGCTGCTCCTGCATCAGGTCCAGCTCCTGCGCCCAGACCCCGTCGGCACACTCGACCGTCAGCGTTCCGGCCCTCTCGGAGACCGGCGTCGCGACCTCCGCGAGGCGCTCGCCGAGCGCCGCCGTCCACGCCGCCTGCACCGCGGCGAGCCCGGTCTTCGGTGCCGCCTGGTCGCGCACCACGCGAAACGCCTCGCCGGCCGGGCGTGGGGCGCGGCGCCTGGTCACGCCGCCTCCGCGGGCGCCGACCCGGGCGTCTCGATGACCCCCGGACTCGACATCCGGACCATCGACTCACGGGCGGCGGGCGGCAGCGACTCGACGTCAGCCGCGGTGATCAGCGTCTGGCCGCCGGCCGCGAGGCGGGCGACGAGCCGTTCGCGCCGGCCGGGGTCGAGCTCGCTCATCACGTCGTCGAGCAGCAGGAGCGGGGTGACCCGCCGGGCCGCCAGGAGCGCCTCGCGCTCGGCGAAGAGAAGCGCCAAGAGGGCTGCGCGCTGCTGGCCCTGTGAGCCGTATTTGCGCAGCGCCCGCCCGCCGAAGCTCAGCTTGACCTCATCGAGGTGGGGGCCCCAGGAGCTGCGACCGAGCTTCAGGTCGGCATCCCGCCGCTCGCGCAGCCCGGCCCGGATCTCGGCGACATCGCCCTCGGCCCGCGGCGCGTAGGCGAGCTCCCCGCCCTCGAGGCCGAGATCGGCCAGCGCCTCCGCGAACGCGGGCGCCAGCTCGGCAACCGCCTCGGCCCTTGCCTCGACCAGCGGCGCGGCGGCGGCGGCGAGACCCGCGTCCCAGACGTCCAGGCCGTCCTGCGACCCGAAGCCGGCTCCGACCCGGGCGATCATCGCGTTTCGTTGGGCCAGCGCCTGGCCGAAGTTCTTCCGCAACTCGCCCCTCGAGGGCCAGCGGGCGGCGAGGAAGCCGTCGAGGTGCGCGCGGCGCTCGGCCGGAGGGCCCTTCACCAGGCTGAGGCGGTCCGGCGCGAAGACGGCCACCGGGGGGCGCGAGCGTGCGATCGTCGCCGGGTCCGCTGCGGAGCCGTCGAGCAGGTGGCGGCGCCCCTCGGTCCGGCTCACCGACGCCAGCAGCCTGCGCTCGACCCCGTCGTCGTCGCGCATGGTCACCTCCGCCCGCGCCAGGCTCTCGCCGAAGGGGATCAGGTCGCGACGGTCGGAGGTACGGAAAGAACGCCCGGTGAGTGCGAAGTAGAGGGCCTCGACCAGGTTCGTCTTGCCGACACCGTTGGGACCGACGACGCTCGTGATCCCCGGCCCCAGCGGGACGCGGACGCGCTCCAGGCTGCGCAGCGGGCGGGCGTCGATCGCGGTGACGAGCACCGGTCGAGCCTAGATGGTCCGCGGCTAGACGTTGAGACGGATCGGCATCACGAGATATCGGAAGTCTTCGTTCTCGACCGGCTGCATCAGGCCGGGACGGAGCGGCGAGATCAGTCGCAGCAGCACCTCGTCGCCGGCCACGCTTTCGATGCCCTCGCGCAGGTACTCCGGGTTGAAGCCGATCTCCAGCGGCTCGCCCTCGAAGACGGCCGGCATCGTCTCGCGCGCGTCGCCGACGTCCGGCGTCTCGGCGGAGACGGTCAACTCGCCCGGCTCGAAGGAGAACCGCAGTGGCGCGTTGCGCTGCGCCAGCTGGCTGATCCGCCGCGCCACGTCGAGGAACTCCGAGCGCGGCAGGCGGACGTCGTGCTCGTAGGACTCCGGCAGGAGCTGGCGGAAATTCGGGAACTGGCCCTCGATCAGGCGCGTCGTCAGCGTGATCGACCCGGCCTCGAAGATCGCCTGGTTTGCCTGCAGCGTGATCGCGGCCTCCTCGACCCCCTCGCCGGAGAGGATCCGGGAAAGCTCCCGCAGCGCCCGCGCCGGGATGTTGGCCTCGATCTCCCCCGAGAGCGCCGCCTCGAGCTCAGTCCGCTTCACCGCCAGGCGGTAGGAGTCGGTGGCGACCATGGTCATCTCGTTCCCCGACGCGGTGACGAAGACCCCGGTCAGCACCGGGCGCATGTCGTCGCGCGAGGCGGCACGGGCGACGAGGTCGATGCTCTCCGCCAGCGCCGCGGCCGGGATCTTGATCGGCTCGGCGTCGCTCGTCGGCAGCTTCGGGAAGTCCTCGACCGGCAGCACGCGCAGGTGGAAGTTGGAGGTGCCGCTGCGGATCTCGACGTCGCGCTCGGCCTCGCGCGTCTCGATTTCGACCGTGTCGTCGGCAAGCGAGCGCGTCACTTCGGCGAGCAGGCGCCCTGGCAGCAGGACCGAGCCGCCACCCTCGACGGTCGCCTCCACCGCGGTGCGCAGGCCGAGGTCGAGATCGGTCGCCGAAAGCGTCACCGAACCCTCGCCTGCCTCGATCAGGACGCCGGACAGAGCCTGGGTCGCGGCGCGGGTCGAGACGGCACGCGAGACGGTCGAGAGCTTGGAGACGAGTTCTTCGCGTTTGGTCGTGAGCTTCAAAAGATTGCCTTGTGGAGTTGGGTTAGGAGTTGTTGAAAAGAGGTGGGACGAAGACTATTCGGCGGTGTCAAGCGGGAATCGGCCTGTGGACGCGCCTGTGGACGGCCGTGGATTCTTGCAGTGGCAGCGGCGCCGAGAGCTCCTTACCCGCTCAGCCGGCGGCCGGGTTGTGGATTGCTGTGCGTAACTCGGCGACCTTCTCGGTCAGCGCCTCGTCCTCGTCGAGACGCGCTTCGATGCGTCGCAGGCTGTTCAGCACGGTGGTGTGGTCACGGCCGCCGTAGAGCCGGCCGATCTGCGGCAGCGAGAGGTCGGTGAGCTCCCGGGTGAGGTAGATCGCCACCTGCCGGGCCCGCAGCGGGGTGGCGGCGCGGCTGGTTCCGATCAGCTCGGCCCGGGAGATGCCGAAGCGTTCGGCGACCTGCTGTTGGATCTCCTCGACCGAGGTGGCCTGGGCGGTGCGCGCCGTCGTTCTCGGGATGACCTCGGCGATCAGCTCGGAGCTGAGCGGCCTGGCGAGGAGGGATGCGTGGGCGATCACCCTGGTCAACGCTCCGTGGAGCTGGCGGACGTTGGCGTCGATGCGGTTGGCGAGCTCGGCGATCGCGCCCGAGTCTGCGATCTCGATCCCCGCCTCCTCCACCAGGCGCCGCAGGACGGTGACGCGGGTGGCGAGGTTGGGCGGTTCCACGGGGACCGTCAGGCCCCACTCGAAGCGGTCGCGTAGGCGCGAGGCGAGCGTCGAGAGCTCGCTCGGGATCCGGTCGGCGCTGAGGACCAGCTGGCTGCCGGACTCGTACAGAGCGTTGAAGGTGTGGAAGAACTCCTCTTCGGTGGCGGGCTTGCCCTCGAGGAACTGCACGTCGTCGATCAGGAGCACGTCGATGTCGCGGTAGCGCGACTTGAAGGCCTCGGCGCCGGTGGTGCGTAGGGCGCCGACGAACTCGTTGGTGAACGACTCCGCGGTCGTGTACCGGACGCTCAGGCCCGGGGCATTGTCGTGCAGGTAGTTGGCGATCGCCGCCAGCAGGTGGGTCTTGCCGAGGCCGGGAGGGCCGTGGAGGAAGAGCGGGTTGTAGGCCTCCGATGGCGCCTCGGCCACCGCGAGTGCGGCGCCGTGGGCGAGCCGGTTGCCGGGACCGATGACAAAGCGCTCGAAGGTGTAGCTGGGGTTCAGCTCGGGGCCCGGCGTCGGCGTCTCGGTCATCTCGCGGGGGGCCGCGAAACTGACCTGCTGCAAGTTTGTGCCCAGCTCGGCGAGGGCGGCGGCGATCAGCGCCGAGTAGCGGCGCTCCGCCCACGCCCGGATGCCCTCGGGGGCTTTCAGGTAGAGCGTCTCCTCGTCGGCGCCGACGGGCTCGAGCGGCTCCAGCCATAGCCTGTAGGTCGACTCCGGGACCGATTTCGCCAGCCTTTCCTGGGTCGTTTGCCAGAGGCTTTCGATGTCGGTCGTGTGGGAGTCGTCAGGCACGGGGGGCGGCGACGATAGCGCCGTCATTTGCTGGGGGAACCCGACCACCCGCAATTGGCGGGGAAAAGATTTCTCCCGTGTCCCTATACTCCCGCCGGCAATGAAGCGCACTTATCAGCCAAAGAAGCGGAAGCGGGCGAAAACCCATGGTTTCCGCGCCCGCATGAGCACCCGCGGTGGCCGCGCCGTCCTGCAGCGTCGCCGGCGCAAAGGTCGGAAGCGCCTCACCCCGTAGATGCCGCCGTCGAAGCGCCGTCGGCTCTCGCGCAGCGGCGAGTTCGACCGCGTCTATCGCGATGGCTCGTCGCATGCGACCCGCTACCTTGTCCTCTACACGTTTCCGCGTCGCGATGAGGAGCGCGAAGAGGTGAGGCTCGGCGTGTCCGTATCCCGGAAGGTGGGCGGAGCCGTGGACCGCAACAAGGTGAAGCGGACCCTGCGCGAAGCCTTCTGGTCGCTCTCCGATCGCCTGCCGGACAAACATGACTTCGTAATCGTTGCGCGGTCGGACATCGGCGGGCTGATCGAGAAGGAAGGGACCGCGGGCGTCACCAAATCGCTCGAAGAGGCCATGGATGCCAGCTTTGGCGGAGGGCGTTCCACGTGAAACGCTCTGACGGTGCCTCGTCCTCCCCGTTCCACGTGAAACGCGTCGCGCTCGGCCCCGTGCGGGCTTACCAGCGCTGGATCTCCCCGGCCCGACCCCGTCGGTGCAAGTACGAGCCGACCTGCTCGGCCTACGCCGTCGAGTCGGTCGAACGCTTCGGCGTGATCCGCGGCTTCGTCCTCGCTGCGTACCGAGTGATCCGGTGCAACCCCTTCAGCCACGGCGGATTCGACCCGGTGCCGGATCGCTTCACCCTCCGCGGCCTGGGCCACATCCACCCCGCCGACTACCACGGTGAGGCGCACTCGTGATGGTCCCGGACGCGAACATCCTCCAGCCGCTCATCGACGTCGCGAATGCGGTCCTCAAGTTCTTCCACGACAACGTCGGACTCTCCTGGGGCCTCTCGATCATCGCCATCACGGTCTGCACCCGTGCGCTCCTGATCCCGCTGACCTACAAACAGCTCAAAGGCATGCGGGCTCTGCAGGCACTCCAGCCGCAGATGAAAGAGATCCAGGAGAAATACAAAAACGACAAACAGCGCATGCAGCAGGAAATGATGCGCTTCTACAAAGAGAACAAAGTCAACCCCTTTGCCTCTTGCATCCCGCTCCTCGCGCAGCTCCCGGTCTTCATCACGCTCTTCTACACGCTCCGCCACGAGCTCCCGAAGGACATCTGCTCGAACCTCGGCCTGCCCGAAGGCTGCGAAACCGCGGGCCACGCGTCCTTCCTCTTCATCAACGACCTGACCGCCTCGGCGCACGGTGCCGAATTGATCGCCCTGATCGTGCTCTACGTCGGCACCCAGCTCGCGTCCGGGTTCTTCATGTCGGTGACGGCGGATAAATCGCAGCGGATGATGATGTTCATCCTGCCGCTGGTCTTCGTCCCCTTCATCATCAACTTCCCCGCGGGCCTGATCCTCTACTGGATCACGACCAACCTCTGGACGGTCGGGCAGGGCCTCGTGATCAACAAAGTGATCCCGGCGCCGGTGGTGCCGACCAAAGAGGAGGTCCAAGCGGCCAAACCGCCTCCTAAACCGCCGAAAAAAAAGAAGCGTCGAAGGTAAGGGCTCCCGAGGTTGGGGGCCCTTTTTCGTGGAGGTGTCGTGGGGGAGGTGTCCGACCCCCTCCTTTCTCTAACTCGGGCGATCATGCCTGCCGACCGTGCGAGAAAGCACCCAGCGCCCTCGTTACAAGCCGTTCGGAGGGGGTCGGACACCTCCCAGCGAGCCGGCGCGAAGGGTTCCGGCCTCCGGAGCCCTTGACTGCTCCGAGAAGCTGAAAAGGCCTCAGCCGAGCGGGCGCTTCTTGGCCAGACCGGACTTGCGGGGGAGATTCGGGGGGGTTGGCCCGGACTTGCGGATGACGTGGAGATGACGGTGCTCGGAGCCGGCGCGATGGCCTACGTCGAGGATGTGTTCTGGGGTCATTGCGAGGGCCTCAGAGGCGTTCTGGAGCTGCTGCTCTTCCTCGGCGTCGCGTTTGCCCTTCCAGGCGACCAGGACGCCGTCCTGACACAGGAGGGGGCTCGCCAGCTCGGCCAGGGTCGAGAGGCGACCCACGGCTCTCGACGTGACCACCTCGTAGGCCTCGCGTGACACTCGGGCCACATCCTCGGATCGGGAGGTGACCGCGAGGGCGTTGCCGATCCCTGCAGCCTCGGTTGCCCTGCTGATGAAGGCCGTCTTGCGGCCGACGGACTCGATCAGGTCGACCTGAGCCTCGGGGAGTGCCACGGCCAGGACCAGGCCGGGGAAGCCCGCTCCGGCGCCGACGTCGGCGATTCGCGACGCCTGGCGCAGCTCCGGGACCTCGAGGCCGGTGAGGCTGTCCTCGACGTGCACCTTCCAGGCGCGATCGTCGACAACGGAGCTGACCGAGGCCCGCTCCTCGGCGAGCAGGGCGAGGACGGTCTCCAGCGAGCGGCGCTGGGCCGCGGAGAGGGACGGCGTCCCGTCGTCGCCCACTACTCGGCGACGAGCGGCGCGACGATCACGCAGCGGTGGGGCTCGTCGCCCTCGCTGTAGGTCTCGACCCCCGAGCGGCCTTTCAACCGTTCGTGGACGACGCGGCGCTCCTGGGCGCTCATCGGGTCCATCTCGACGACCCGGTTGTTGGTGAGCGCCTGTTCGGCGGCACGGTCGGCGCGACTCTCGAGGGTCTCGCGACGGCGGCCGCGATACCCGGCGGCGTCGACGACGACCCGCTTGCGCTCACGCAGCCCGCGGAAGGCGGCCTGGTAGCAGAGCAGCTGCAGAGCGTCGATCGTCTGCCCCCTTTTGCCGATCAGGAGGCCGTAGTCGTCGTTGCCGACCACGGTGACGACGATGCGATCGTCGTCCTCCTCGATCTCGACGTCGCCGTCGAGGTCGAGCTCATCGAGGACGCCCTCGACCAGCTCGCGGGCGCGCTCGGCGGGATCGTCGGGCCAGTCGGCCAGGTCGGACACGCGCCCAGGCTATCCGACCCGTCCGCATCGCGCGCGCAACCGGCGGATCCGACGCTCATCTAGTCTGGGCGCCGATGGGCACCGTCTACGCGATCGCGAACCAGAAGGGGGGCGTCGGAAAGACCACTACCGCGGTCAATCTCGCCTCCTGCACCTCCTCGGAAGGCGAGCAGACCCTGCTCGTCGACCTCGACCCGCAGTGCAACGCGACTGTCGCCCTGGGCGGCGATCGCGACCTGCATCCGTCCTCCTACGACTGTCTGACCGGCGATACGGAGGTGGCCGCCGCCGCCCGACCCGCGGGCCCGGACAACCTCTGGATCGTCCCGGCCAACGTCGACCTGGCGGGCGCCGCGGTCGAGCTCCCGAGGATCGAGAGCTCCGAGACGCGCCTACGGGAACGGCTCGGCCCGGTGCGTGAGCGCTTCGCCCGCACCTTCCTCGACTGCCCGCCGTCCCTCGGCCCTGTATCCGTCAACGCCTTGGTCGCCGCCGACCGCGTCATAGTCCCGGTGCAGGCTGAGTATCTGGCGTTGGAGGGCCTGGTCCAGTTCCTGGATACGCTGGGCATGATCCGCCGCCGGCTGAACCCGCGTCTGGAGGTGTCGGGATTGCTGATCACGATGCACGACGAGCGCACGCGACTGGCCCAGGATGTCGAGGCCGAGCTACGCGACCAGTTCCCGGGCATGGTCTTCGAGACCGTGATCCCACGTAGTGTCCGGGTCGCCGAGTCCCCTAGCTATGGTCTCCCCGTGACCGAGCACGCTCCCTCCTCACGCGGTGCGGTGGCCTACCGCGCCCTCGCCAAGGAGCTCTCGAGACGTGGCTAGCTCGACGAAAAAACGGCGCCCGGGACTCGGCCGTGGCCTCGCCGCGATCCTGCCGGAGACGCCCGCCGACGCGGCCAACGGCGAGCTGCTCGAGCTCCCGGTGGACCTGATCAAGCCGAACCCGAACCAGCCTCGCACCCACTTCGATCCCGAGGCGCTCGCCGCTCTTGCCTCTTCGATCGAGGCCACCGGGATCGTCCAGCCGCTGCTCGTCCGGCCGCTCGCCGACGGTAGCTACGAACTGGTCGCCGGCGAGCGCCGCTGGCGCGCCGCCCAGCAGGCCGGGCTGGAGAAAGTCCCCGTCGTCGCCCGCGACCAGGCCGAGCCGGAGCGCCTCCAGGCGGCGCTGATCGAGAACATGGTCCGCGAGGACCTGAACCCGGTCGAGGAGGCGAAAGCCTGCGCCGCCCTGGTCGAGGACCTCGGGCTGACGAAAGAGGAGCTCGCCCGCCGCGTCGGCCGCAGTCGCCCCGCCGTCTCCAACCTGATCCGCCTGCTGGAGCTGCCCGACGAGGCACTCGAGATGCTGGAAAAAGGCGACCTCTCGGAGGCCCACGGCCGCACCATCCTCGGCGCGCCGGGCAACGACGTCCGCCGGCGTCTCGCGCGCGAGGCGGTCGCGGGGGGGTGGTCGGTCCGTGAGACCGAACAACGGGTTCGGCTGGCCGGCCAGCCAAAAGCACGACCGAGGAAAGCGCCGATCGATCCCGACCAGCGCGCCGCCCTCGACGACGCCACCGATGCCCTGGAGTCCGCCCTCGGCCGCGAGGTGACCGTCAAGGTCCGCGGCAGCGCGATCGTCGCCGAGCTCCGTTTCGACAACGTCGACGAGGCGCACCACCTGGCTCGTGAGCTGCGACGCTGGGGCAAGTGATCGACTCGCCCGCGCGTCGCTATCATCGCCGTCCCCGGGCGATTAGC
>JAFDWG010000355.1 GCA_018268605.1 Actinomycetota bacterium
GCGCTCGAGGTCCACGGCGCCCCCGTCTACGTCCGCAAAGAGATCGTCCACAACAAACATGTGGTCGAGGAGCTCTCCAAGCGCGGCGCGATCTTCGTCGACCGCGAGAGCGAGGTGCCCGAGGGCGCGATCGTCGTCTTCTCCGCCCACGGCGTCTCCCCGGCGGTCCACGAGAACGCCGCCGCCCACAGCCTGCGGACGATCGACGCCACCTGCCCGCTGGTGACCAAGGTCCACGTGTCTGCCCGCCGCTTCGCCGCGCAGGGCTACACGATGGTGATGATCGGGCACGCCGGCCACGAGGAGGTCGAAGGGACGATGGGCGAGGCGCCCGACTCGATCGTCCTGATCGAAACCGCCGACGAAGTCGAGTCGCTCGACGTGGCCGATCCCGAGAAGGTCGCCTTCATCACCCAGACGACGCTGTCGGTCGACGAGACCGCCGAGACGATCGCGGCCCTGCGGGCGAAGTTCCCCTCGATCGTCTCCAGCAAGTCGGAAGACATCTGTTACGCCACCACCAACCGCCAGATCGCGGTGAAGCAGCTGGCGAAGGAGTGCGACCTGGTCCTGGTCGTCGGCTCGACCAACTCCTCCAACTCCAACCGCCTGGTCGAGGTCGCCCGCGAACACGGCGCCGACTCCTGGCTGATCGACAACCACGCCCAGGTGAAGGACGAGTGGCTGGAGGGCGTCGAGACCGTCGGCATCACCTCCGGCGCAAGCGCCCCCGAGGAGCTGGTCGAGCGCCTCGTCGACTTCTTCCGCGAGCGCGGCGCCGAGGACGTCGGCGAGCTGCGGACCGTCCACGAGGACGTCCGCTTCATGCTGCCGAAGGAGATCCGCCCCGCGGCGCCCGCCGCGAGCTAGGGCGTCGCGTTCTCGTTGCCGGTCGTCCCGACCGGGGCGTAGCGGTGGTGGAGCATCAGGTCGTTCCCGTCGGGATCGGTGAAGAGCGCCATGTGGCAGACGCCGGTGTCGAACGTGTCGCCGAGGAACTCGACGCCATTGGCTTCGAGCTCGGCGCGGGCGGCGGCGACGTCGTCGACGTGAAGCGCCGGGTGCGCGTTTTTCTGGGGGGCGAACTCGAGGCCCATCCGGCCGGGCTCCCAGATGCCGAAGCAGGTGTCGCCGACCCAGAACTCGTACTGGCCATCGGGGTCCGGGCGTAGTCCGAGCGTGTCGACGTAGAACGCCCTCGAGCGATCGGCGTCGGTCGACGGGATTCCGACGAAATCGAGCTTGGTGATCATCCGCTCCTCCTCCTTGGGAAAGTGATGTCTCTCCCAAGACCATAGAGTGGGCGCCGGTGTCTGGTCAGATGAACAGGCTTCTGTCACCGCGCCTGCGGGCCGCGGCTCTGATGCCGGCCGCGCTGCTCACGGTCCACCAGCTGCGCTACCTGCTCGCCTTCGGCGGTGGGACGGGACAGGAGCTGGAGAAGCAGGGCCACCAGTACCTGGGGGCGCTCGCGGTGCCGATCGCGATGTCGGTGGCGATCGTCGTCGGCCTGTTCGTCGCCCGCCTGGCGAGCGCCTGGCGCGGTGGTGACGGGGACGACGCCGCGCCGCGTCGGAGCTTCCTGCGCCTGGCGCTGACCATCGGCGCCGCGCTCCTCGCCCTCTACTCGTGCCAGGAGCTCCTGGAGGGGATGCTCTCCAGCGGCCACCCCCGCGGCTTCGAGGGCGTCTTCGGCGACGGCGGCTGGTGGGCTGTGCCGCTCTCCTTCGCCTCCGGCCTCGTGATCGCCGCCGCCCTGCGCGGGGCGCGCGCCGCGATCCGCTGGGCCGCCTCTCGTCGCCCCCGTCCCGCGCTTTCCTACGGGCGACCCGCGCCCGCTCCGCGTCCTCGTCGCCTCGCCCTGCCGCGGCCCGTGCCGCTGGCGGGCGCCGCAGCGGGCCGCGCGCCGCCGCTCGCGCTCCGCATCCGCTAGCGCCCGAGCACCGCTGCGTGCTTTGACCACACCGTGGTGTGGTCGATCCACGCCGCGCGATTCGGCGCGCGCCAATCGCGAATCAAGGAGAAGCGATGAGGAGTGCCATCCGGGCGCTGCTGGTCGCCGCGCTCGCCCTCGGGTCGGCGCTGGCGGCGGCACCCACCCAGGCCCTCGCCCATGGGGGCAACCCGAACTTCCGGTCGGAAATCAACTCGGTCCAGCCACCGCTGCCCAGCGGGGTCTCGATCGAAGTGCTCGACTACGACAGCTACCTGCAGCTGAAGGACATGCAGGGCCACGAAGTCGTCATCGACGGCTACGGCGACGAGCCCTACGCGCGGATCGAGAAGGACGGGACCGTGCAGGTCAACGAACTCTCGCCCGCCTACTACCTGAACGACAGCCGTTTCGAGACCGATGTGGCCGTGCCGCCGCGAGCCGACTCCAAGGCGCCGCCGAAGTGGAAGACGGTCGACGACTCGGGGACGTTCATCTGGCACGACCACCGGATGCACTGGATGATCGCCAACCAGCTGCCCCCGCAGGTCAAGGACAAGTCCCAGAAAACGAAGATCTTCACCTACGAGATCCCGCTGGAAGTGGACGGGACGAAGTCGACCCTGCACGGAACTCTCTGGTGGGTGGGCAATGCCGAGACCTCGAAGGTGCCGTTCATCGTTGCGGCGATCGTGATCGTGCTCGGCGGCGGCGCGCTGGTGCTGTGGCGGCGGCGACGGCGGGGCGGGGACGACGACGGCGGGGAAGCCGACGACGGCGAGCGTCCCGGGCCGAAGGTGCCCGCGGCGGAGGCCTGGTAGATGCGCCGGTCCCTTCCAGCGATCCTCGTCTGCGCGCTCGCGCTGCTGCTCCCCGCGGCGGCGTCGGCGCACGCGCGCCTGGAAGGGACCAGCCCGCCGCAGGGCGCGGTCGTCAAGACCGAGCCGAGCGCCGTCGTCTTCGAATTCGACGAGCCGGTCGAGGGCAACTTCGGCGCCGTGCGCGTCTACGACGCGGCGGGGGAACGGGTCGACGAGGGCGATGCCTTCCACCCCGACGGCGAAGGGCCGAAGCTCGGCGTCCACCTGAAGCCGGGGTTGCCCGACGGCTCCTACACCGCCACCTACCGGGTCGTCTCGGCCGACGGCCACATCGTCTCCAGCGGCTACGTCTTCTCGATCGGCAAGGAAGGCAGGGCGCCGAGCGAGACCGTCGGCGAACTGATCGGCGGCGGCGGGAACGGCAAGGTGACCGAGGTCGCCTACGGGATCGCGCGGGGGCTCGAGTACCTGGCGATCGCCCTCGCCGTCGGCGGCGTCGCCTTCCTCCTGCTCTGCTGGCTCCCCGCGCTGCGCGCCGCGGCCGGGGTGGGGGAGGAGTCGCGCCGTGCGGCCGCCCGTGCCTTCGTCCGCCGCCTGCGCCTCGTCCTCCTGGTCGCCGCCGGCATCGGCCTCCTCGCCACCGCCGCCCAGATCGTCCTCGAGGGCGCCGAGGCCGCCGGCGTCCCCGGCTTCTCCGCGATCACCAAGACGATCGTCGAAGAGACCCTGCAGACCCGCTTCGGCACGGTCTGGGGGTTTGCGTTTGTCGCGTGGCTTGTGGTCGCGGCGATGACCCGACTGATGGGCTCCTTCCCTCACAAAAGGGGAGGTTCGTCCAGGAGCCCATCAGTCGGGTCCCTCGGGACGCTGCTGTTGCTCGCGATCCCCCTCGGCTATCTGGTGTTGTGTCCGGCGCTGAGCGGGCACGGGTCCAGCCAGTCCCCGGTGGTGGTCAATTTCACGGCCAACGCGATCCATGTGTGGGCGATGGCGGTATGGCTCGGTGGTCTCGGGACGCTGCTGTTCGTCCTCCCGGCCGCGACCCGCTCGGCGACCACGCCTGCCGATCGGAGTCGCCTCCTCGCAGGGCCGCTTGCACGTTTCTCGGCCGTCGCCCTGGCGATGGTCGCTTTGATCATGGCCACTGGCCTGATCCAGGCCTACGTCTACGTCCGCCACCTTGGTGACCTGCTGTCGACCGGCTATGGGCGTGCGGTCCTCGCCAAGTTCATCCTGCTGCTCGGCGTGATGGCGATCGCCGCCTACAACCGCCGCTCCTCGGTGCCGCGGCTGGAGGCGATCGCCGAACGGGGCGAATCGCCCGGTGCCCCCGGCCTCCTGCTGCGCCGCGCTCTGCGCGCCGAGGTGACTCTGCTCGTCGTCGTGATCGGCATCACCGCCGCCCTCGCCAGCTACGCGCCGCCGATCTCCGCTCGCTCCGGCCCGTTCTCGATCACCACCGAAGTCGGCCCGACCACGCTCGAGATGGACGTCGACCCGGCCCAGGTCGGGTCCAACGTCATGCACGTCTACTTCTTCGACGCCAAGACCGGCGCCCCGTACAAGCAGGGCAAGGAACTGACGGTCACCGCGACCCTCCCCGACAAGGAGATCGGGCCACTGCCCTTGGAAGCCCAGCCCGCCGGCCCGGGGCATTACGTCGTCCCGAGCGCGCTCCTGAATGCCCCCGGGGACTGGGAGATCGACCTCACCCTGCGCGTCTCGGAATTCGAACAGCTCGAAGAGAAGGTGGAGGTGCCGGTCGGGTGACGGTGCTCTTCTACCTCGTCCCGGCGCTGCTCCTGCTCGGCGCCCTGCTGCTCGGTCGCTACCCGGGGGAGCGGCTACGGCTGCGTCTGGCGGGCGTTCGCGCCCGGGCGGCGCGTCTCGCCGCGGCCGCCCCGCTCCGGCGGAATCTTCCCTTCGCCCGTGGTCGACTGGCGCGGGGCGGCGCCCTCCTCGGTGCCGCCCTCGCCGGCCGCGCGCCGCCGTCGTTCGGGATCACCGACGACAACGCGAAGCCGACCGCGCCGACACCCTCGGCGTGGCTCGACGAAAGGATTCAGATGAAAGCCAGACAACTGGTGCCGGCGATGCTGCTCGCCCTCGCCCTGCTCGTCCCCGCGACGGCGCAGGCCCACGTGACCCTGCAGCCGAACGAAGCCGCCGAAGGCTCCTACACGGTGCTCGAC
Source organism: Actinomycetota bacterium (assembly GCA_018268605.1). Classification (GTDB taxonomy): domain Bacteria; phylum Actinomycetota; class Thermoleophilia; order Solirubrobacterales; family 70-9; genus VAYN01. The sequence continues at coordinate 4,947 of JAFDWG010000355.1, forward strand.
GTGCGGGTCCCGAACGAGACCGAGAACGAAAACACGACGAAGGTGGCGGTGCAGTTCCCGGAAGGGTTCGGGGACGTCTCCTACCAGCCGGTCCCCGGCTGGAACGTGGAAGTCATCCACGACAAGCTGAAGAAGCCGATCCAGACCGACGACGGACCGATCACCGAAGGCGTCAAAGAGGTCATCTTCAGCGGCGGCAAGCTGGCACCAGGGGAGTTCCAGGACTTCCCGCTGTCGGTGCAGATCCCCGGGAAGGCCGGCGAAGAGCTGACCTTCAAGGCGGTGCAGACCTACGAAGGGGAAGTGGTCCGTTGGATCGGCGCGCCGGAATCGGAACACCCGGCGCCGCAGGTGCTGGTGACGCCGCCCAAGGAAGAGGGGCAACCGGTGGCCGTCAACAACAAGGACCTCGAATTGACCTCGACCTCAAATGAGTCGAGCTCTGGAGGCTCGAGCGACAAGGGCCTCGCGATCGCGGCGCTCGTCGTCGCCCTCATCGCCCTGCTCGGCGCCGCCGTGGCGGTGCGCGGCAGCCGCCGGAGGACGGCGTGACCCTACGGCAGTCCAGGGTCGAAGCTCACCGACCAGACGCTCATCCCCGCCTCGGGGATGAGCGTCACGGTGTGCTTTCCGTGGCGCTCGTGCGCGGCCAGCTCGTAGATCCCCGGGCCGGGGATCTCGAGCGCGCCGTGAGGCTCGCCGTCGACCGTGACCGCGACCGAGCCGAAACCCTCGATCGTCGCCCAGGCCCCCCCCGCTTCGTACTCGACGACCAGCTCGTCGGCTTCCTCGCCGGCGATCCACGGCTGCTCCCAACCCCCGCCGGGGAAGAGCTCCTCGCTCGGCGCGACGACCTGCGCGTTCGGGGCCTCCTGCGGGCGCAGCGGCGCCATCGTCTGGGGCAGGGGCCGCAGAGCGTCGATCTCCCGCAGCTCCTCCTGGATCGCCATCTCGGTCCCCAGGTATTCGCCCTCGCCGAAGTGGACCCAGGCGAGCGCGCCGCCCATCGCCCAGAGGAAGAGGCTCGGCCAGCCTTCGCAGCCGTAGACGTGCCAGAGGTCGCGACCCGCGTCGATCGCCACCGGGAACTCGACGCCGAGGCGCGCCAGGCCCTTCTCGACCGCCTCGCGGTCGGCGCCGAAGGGGAACCGCGGCGTGTTCACGCCGATCACCGAGAGGCCCATCTCGCGGTAGCGCCGCGCCCACTCACCGAGGTAGGGGAGCGTGCGGACGCTGTTCAGCTGGGCGAAGTCGATGAAGTGGACGATCGCCGGTCCGCCCGCGGTCAGCGCCGGCATCGAGTCCGGTTCGGCACCGATCCACTCGAGGTTGGTCGGCAGGTCGGGGGCGGCGATGTTGTCGCGTCCGGGGCGCACGGGCGCGGGACGTTACCCTGGCGCACCGCCGGGAGGCCCCTCCGATGATCTTCCCCCACCTTCCCGAAGCCCACGCGCTGGTCGCCAAGCAGGACCTACCGCTGCCCGCCTGGCTCTTCGCCTGGGCCGCGTCGATCGTCCTCGTCGTCTCCTTCTTCGCCCTCTCGGCCGCCTGGCGCAGGCCGCAGTTCGAGGTGGAACGCTGGCGTCCCTCGGCCGCCTGGCTGACGACGGTCCTCCGCTCCTGGTCGATCCAGGTCCTCTGCGGCGGGCTCGGCGTCTTCCTCCTGGGCGTCGGCATCTACGCCGGCATCCACGGCACCGAAGCCCCCGACCGCAACTACGCGATCACCTTCTTCTTCGTCACCGCCTGGATCGGCTTCCCGTTCGTCTCGGCGCTCTTCGGCAACGTCTTCCCGGCCTTCAACCCGTGGCGGGCGACCGCCCGCGTGGCGGGCGGCGCCTACCGTCTCGTCGCCCGGCGTCCGCTGCGCCACCTCGCCTACCCGGAGCGCCTGGGACGCTGGCCGGCGGCGGTCGGCCTGCTCGGTTTCGTCTGGCTGGAGGTCGTCTATGGCTCGAGCGGGGGCGTCGCCGTCGGTCTGGAACCCCACGCCGCGGGGGTCGCGGCCTGCTCCTACACCGCCTACACCTTGGCGATGATGGCCCTCTTCGGCCGCGAGCGGTGGTGCTCCCGCGGGGAGACCTTCTCCGTCTATTTCGGGATGTTCTCCCAGCTCGCCCCGTTCGGGGTGAAGGACGGGCGGATCGGTCGGCGGCGCGCCCTCGCCGCCGCCACCCACTGGGCGACCAGCGTGCGCGGCTCGACCGCGGTGGTGATCGCCTCGATCGCCACGACCAGCTTCGACGGGGCCGAGGACGGCGCCTACAAACCGGCCCTGGAACACGTCGAGAAGTGGATCTCCGACGCGGGCGTAGGACCGCTGGCGACGATCCGTATCGCCGACACGGTCTTCATGGCCCTCACCGTCGCGGGGGTCGCCGCCGTCTACCTGCTGGGTGTGAAGGGAATGCAGTCCGTCCCCGGCGCGCCACGCTTCAAGGAGCTCGTCCGCGGCTTCGCCCACAGCCTCATCCCGATCGCGCTCGCCTATCTCGTGGCCCACTACTTCAGCCTCTTCGTCTACCAGGAGCAGGCCCAGTTCACCTACCTCCTCTCCGATCCCCTGGGGACCTCGACTACCAACCTCTTCGGCACCGCCGAATACGGCATCGACTTCAGTGCCTTGAGCCCGAACGTCATCTGGTACGTCCAAGTCGCCGCTCTCCTCGCCGGCCACGTCCTCGGCCTCACCCTGGCCCACGACAAAGCCCTCGTCTATTGGCGCGACTACCGCCGCGCCTCCCGCTCCCAGTACTGGATGCTCGCCGTCATGGTCGCCTTCACCTGCTTCGGCCTCTACCTCCTCTCGGTAGGCGCGAGCTGATGTCGGCCGCGATCGTCATCCCCTCCGCCCACCTGGGCCACTGGCTCTGGGTCTTCTACGTGATCCCGGTCCTGATCGTGGTCGGCGGAATCCTTCGGTCGACGAGGGCGGAGAAGAAGCGCGAACGGGAGGAGGAGGAGCGGAAGCGTCGGTAGTGGGGACCCGAGGAAAGGGACGCAAGGGCTTGCGTCCGGCCGTCCCGTCCACGGCCCTGGCTGGCTGTGGCCGTGGCCGAGACGGCCGGGGGATGAAAGGTGAGGAGAAACTCCGACGCCGTTGCGCGAGACGTGCGGGAGATGTCGGGAAGTCCACGCTTCCGTGCGTGAGAGCGTGGGAAGCGCTGACTTCGGTGCGTGTTGCACAACACCGGATTCAGCGCTGCACGGGTTGACCCCCCTATGGGGGCCCTAAGTCATGCAGCGCGTTCCGGGGTGATGTGGAACCGTCGCGGAAGTCCACGGATTCAGACAGAAGGCGCGCGGAAGTGTGGAGTTCTCACGCTCTTCGTCACGAGATCGGCCGAGGTGTGGCCTCTTACGCACGGACCTGTGGAGGAAGTCAGAACTCCCTCACGTCCTGGGCGTCTCATGGAGGTCACAGCCTGCCAGGACCTCCATGAGACGCCCAGGGCACCGCCCCTAGGACTGCCGCCCCTCGGACGGCCACCCCCGCCTGAAGAGCGCTACAGGATCTCGGCGAGCCGCCGCTCGAGCGCGGCCGAGATCTCATCCCGGACCGGGCCCTCGGCCAGCCGTTCGACCAGAGACTCGAGGAAGCCTTCGATCACCAGGGTCTTCGCGGCGGCTTCGCCGAGGCCGCGGGAGGTGAGGTAGAAGAGCTGGTCCTTGTCGACCTGGGCGATCGCCGCGGCGTGGGTGCAGCGGACGTCGTCGGCGAGAATCTCGAGGCCGGGGATCGCGTCAGCGTGCGCCTCGGGGGAGAGGAGCAGGTTACGGCTCTCCTGGAAGGCGTCGGTCTGCTGGGCGCCCGGATCGACCTTGATCATGCCGCGCCAGACGGCCGTCGAGCCGGCGGCGAGGACGCCGCGGAAGGCGAGGTCGGAGATCGTGTTCGGTGCCGCATGCTCCTGGGTCGTGTCGTAGTCCAGGTGCTGGCCGGGGCCGCCGGCGTAGCCGCCGGTCACCCGCGCCTCGGAGCCCGGGCCCGCAAGCTTGGTCTCCATCCGCACCTTGCCGCGCCCTGAGCCGAAGCCGAGCGCCGACCAGTCGAGCCGGCCGTCGCGCTCGACCTGGGCGCGCTGGGTGGCGAAGATCCACGACTTCTCGGAGAGGTCCTGGGTGTTGATGTAGCGGAGGGTCGCGGCTTGGCCGACGGAGAGCTCCACGACCGAGTTCAGCAGCGCGTCGACCTCGTCGTCGGGGGAGGACCAGTGCTCCCAGACCTCCGCCTCGGCGCCCTCCTCGAGGACGATCAAGGTGCGCCAGCTGACCGCATCGCCGCTCGCGGCGATCGGCACCTCGATCCGCACCGGCTCGCTCAGCTTCACGCCGCGCGGCACATGCACGAGCACGCCATCGCCTGCCGCGGCGTAGTTGCGCGCGACGAACGGGTCATCGGCGTCCGCCAGGCTGCCGAGATACTCATCGAGCAGCGCGGCATGGGACTCGCGAGCGTCGGCGAGTCGGATCACGGTCGCGCCGTCGCCACCCTGGGTCGTCACCTCGGCGGAAGACTCGTCGTAGGCGTCGAAGTCCAGCCCTGAGATGTCGGTGAATTCCCAGCCCTTCGTCTTCGCGTCGGGGAGGGGCGGGAGGGTGGCGAGCTCAGCCAATTGAACCCTCCATCTGCAACTCGATCAGCCGGTTGAGCTCGACCGCGTACTCCATCGGCAGCTCCTTGGTGACCGGCTCGATGAAGCCGTTGACGATCATCTTCGAGGCCTCCTCCTCGTCGAGCCCGCGGCTCTGGAGGTAGAAGAGCTGCTCGTCGCCGATCTTGGAGACCGTGGCCTCGTGGCCGACGTCGGCGTCGTTCTCGTCGATGCGGATCGTCGGGTAGGTGTCCGAGCGCGAGTCCTCGTCGAGGAGCAGCGCGTCGCAGACGACCTTCGAGCGCGATTCGCTCGCCCCGTCGGCGACTTCCATCAGCCCGCGGTAGGTCGCCCGGCCGCCGTCCTTGGAGATCGACTTGGAGAAGATCGACGACGACGTGCGTGGCGCGGCGTGGATGATCTTGCCGCCCGCGTCCTGGTGTTGGCCGGCGCCCGCGAAGGCGATCGAGAGGATCTCCCCGTGAGCTTCCTCGCCCAGCAGGTAGATCGCCGGGTACTTCATCGTCAGCTTCGAGCCGAGGTTGCAGTCGACCCACTCCATCGTCGCCTTTTCGTGCGCGACGGCGCGCTTGGTGACGAGGTTGAAGACGTTCTGCGACCAGTTCTGGACCGTCGTGTAACGGACCCGGGCGCTCGGCTTGGCGATGATCTCGACCACCGCGGAGTGCAGCGAGTCAGAGGAGTAGACCGGCGCGGTGCAGCCCTCGATGTAGTGGACGTCGGCGCCCTCCTCGGCGATGATCAGCGTCCGCTCGAACTGGCCCATGTTCTCGGTGTTGATCCGGAAGTAGGCCTGCAGCGGCATCTCCACTTTGACCCCGGCGGGCACGTAGACGAACGACCCACCTGACCAGACGGCCGAGTTCAGCGCCGCCAGTTTGTTGTCGTTCGGCGGGATCACCGTCGCCCAGTACTCGCGCAGCAGGTCCTCGTGCTCGCGCAGCGCGGTGTCCATGTCGGTGAAGATCACGCCCTGTTCCTCGAGCTTCTCGTTCACCTGGTGGTAGACGACCTCGGACTCGTACTGCGCGCCGACGCCGGCGAGGAATTTGCGCTCCGCCTCCGGGATCCCGAGGCGGTCGAAGGTGTATTTGATGTCCTCCGGGACCTCCGACCAGTCGCGCGAGTTTTTCTCCGAGGCGCGGACGAAGTAATGGATGTCGTCGAAGTCGATCTGGTCGAGGTCGCCGCCCCATTTCGGGGTCGGGCGCTGTTCGAAGTGCTCCAGCGCTTTGAGGCGGAAGTCGCGCATCCACTGCGGCTCGTTCTTGAACTCCGAGATCGTTTCCACGACCTCGCGGGTCAACCCCTTCGGCGCTTTGTAGGCGTAGCCGGTCTCGGGATCGTTGAAGCCGAACTTCTCCTTGTAGTCGGAGTTGATCCCGGCGAGCGACTCTTTCTCGGCGATTACCTCGGGCGACGTAGCCATGTTCTATGCGACCTCCAGGGTGACGGTGTCGTCCGCGACGGCGGTCGCGAACGTCTTCACCGGCTTGAATGCGGGGAGCGTCTTCGGCCTGCCGGTGGTGAGGTCGAAGAGGGAGCCGTGCCTCGGACACTCGACAGTGCAGGCGGCCTGGTCGAACTCGCCCTCGGCGAGCGGGCCGTCGTCGTGCGAGCAGCGGTCCTCGATGGCGAGGATGGTGCCGTCGCAGTTGAAGACGCCGATCTTCATGCCCTCGTGCTCCACAAGGCGCATCGCGCCGGGCGGCAGCTCGGCGAGCGGGCAGACTGAGATCGTGGTTCCGGCGGTGTCGGTCAAGAGGGTGATTGCTTCCCGGGGCGGCTCACGGCCCCCGTTGAGACGGTGTACGACTTAAACCTACTGACGTAGTCGGATTTTAGCGGCCGATGACTTTCGACTCCCTCGATGGTCTTATAGGGGACGGGCAATACCGACGAGAGGAGAGAAGATGAGCCAGAGGACCAGCTATGAGCCCGGTACCCCGTGCTGGGTGGAATTGGCCGGGATCCCCGATTTCGAAGCCGCCGAGGCCTTCTACCGGGACCTGTTGGGATGGGAGATCCCCGAACGGGAGAACTCGGCCCAACTGGGGGGTTACCGACGGGCGAAGCTGAACGGCCGTGACGTCGCCGGCGCCAGCCCGGTGATGCAGGACGGTCAGCCCTGCGAGTGGAACACCTATGTCTCGGTCGAGGACGCCGAGGCAACGATGGCGAAGGTGCGCGACGCCGGCGGCACCGTGATCGTCGAGCCGATGGACGTGATGGGGATGGGGAAGATGGCCGTCTTCACCGATCCGACCGGCGCCACCTGCGGCATCTGGGAGCCCGGAACCTTCATCGGGTCCGAGCTCGTCAACGAGGACGGCACGTTCGGTTGGAACGAACTCGGCACCCGTGATCCCGCGGCCGCTCGTGAGTTCTACGGCAAGGTCTTCGGCTGGACGGTCGAAGAGCAGGAGATGCCCGGCATGGGCACCTACTACGTCTGGAAGGACGGCGAGAGCTCACGCGGCGGGATGATGGACATCACCGGCATGGCCCCTGACGGCGCGCCGTCCAGCTGGCTCGTCTACTTCACCGTCGCCGACGCCGACGCGGCCGTGGAGACGACGAAGGCGAAAGGTGGTCAGGCCCTCAACGGCCCATTCGACATCGCCGTCGGACGGCTGGCGATCCTGATGGACCCTGCCGGCGCGATGTTCGCCGTGATGGCCCCGACCGACGAGACCCGGGCGGCGGCGCCGTAGGCGGCCGCGGCCGGAGCGGCGGCTAGAAGGTCGCCGCTTCGGCCGGGCTACCCGTCTCGCCCTCGTCCTCCCATTCGGCCGGCCGGCCGAGGGCGGCGGACTTGACGATCTTCAGCCCGAGCATCGCGCACTTCATCCGCGTCGCGGAGATGTCGATCCCGAGCAGCTCCAGCACGTAGTCCTTGGGCAGCCGCAGCAGCTCTTCCCGGCTCATCCCGACCAGCTCGTCGGTCAGCAGCGAGGTGGCCGCGGTCGAGATCGCGCAGCCTTTCCCCTCGAAGGCGATCTCGCTCACCCTGTCGTCGGGCCCCAACTTGATCGTCACGTGCTGCTCGTCCCCGCAGAACGGATTGGTGTCCTCGTACTCGAGGTCGGCACCCTCGACGACCCCGAAGTTATGGGGCCGCTTGTAGTGCTCGAGGATCTGGTCGCGGTAGAGCTCGTCCATGATTCGAGGCTAGCGAAGCGTCTCCGTCGTCAAAGCCCGAACACCCGGCGGGCGTCTTCGAGGCCGTCGACGAGGCGGTCGATCTCCTCGGTCGTCGTGTAGACGCCGAAGCTGGCGCGGGCGGTGGCGGTGATGCCGAGGCGGTCCATCAGGACCTGGGCGCAGTGGTGGCCGGCGCGGACGGCGATGCCGTGGCGGTCGAGGATCTCGGATACGTCATGGGCGTGGATGCCGTCGATCTCGAAGGAGACGGGGCCGAGGCGCTCTGGGCCGCGGGGGGGACCGAAGACCTTCAGGCCGGGGACATCGGCGAGCTTCTCCAGCGTGTAGTCGGCCATCGCCCGCTCGTGGTCGCGGACCGCCTCCATGCCGAGTTCGGTGTCGAGCCACTCGAACGCCGCGCCCATCCCGATCGCTTGGGCGATCGCCGGGGTGCCCGCCTCGAAGCGGGCCGGCACGTCTGCATAGGTGGTCCCCTCGCGGGTCACCTTGCGGATCATCGAGCCGCCGCCGAGGAAGGGCGGCATCGCGCGCAGCAGGTCGAGCTTGCCCCAGAGGGTGCCGATCCCGGTCGGGCCGTAGAGCTTGTGGCCGGTGATCGCGTAGAAGTCGACGCCGAGCGCGGCGACGTCGAGCGCCGTCTTCGGCGCCGCCTGGGCGCCGTCGGCGACGACGATCGCGCCCGCGTCGTGGGCCATCGCCGAGATCTCGGCGAGCGGGTTCTCGGTGCCGAGGACGTTGGAGACGTGGGCGACCGCGAGGAGCTTCGGGCCGCGCTCGAGGAGCGCCCGCAGCGCGTCGAGGTCGAGCACCCCGTCGTCGTCGATCGGCGCCCAGTCGATCTCCGCCCCGACCCGCTCCGCCAGTTGCTGCCACGGCACGATGTTCGAGTGGTGCTCCATCTCGGTGAGCACGATCCGGTCGCCGGCGCCGACGTTGGCGTCGCCCCAGGCGCGGGCGACGAGGTTCAGCGCCTCGGTCGCGTTGCGGACGAAGAGGACCTCGCGGCGGTCCGCCGCGCCGATGTGGCCGGCGACGATGTTGCGCGCGCCCTCGTAGGCCTCCGTCGCCTCGGCCGAGAGGGTGTGGGATCCGCGGTGGACGTTGGAGTGGTGGCGACGCTCGTAGTCGTCCACCGCCTCGATCGAGGCGAGGACCCGCTGGGAGCTCGCCCCGCTGTCGAGGTAGGCGACCGGGGCTCCGCCGATCTCGCGGGCAAGCAGCGGGAACTGCTCGCGCACGCGCTCGATCGGGAAGGCGCCCGCCGGGCTGTTGGCCGTCGCCTGCTCCATCGCGCTAGGCGGGGACCGCCGCCCCCTCTTGTTCTTCGCGGATCCAGCCGTAGCCTTTCTCCTCGAGGATGCCGACCAGCTCCGGGCCGCCTTCCTTGACGATCCGACCCTCGAACATGATCGACACCTGGTCCGGCTTGACCATGCTCAGGATCCGCTGGTAGTGGGTGATGATGAGGACGCCCATGTCGGGGCCGGAGAACTTGTTGACACCCTCGGCGACCGTGCGCAGCGCGTCGATGTCGAGGCCCGAGTCGGTCTCGTCGAGCACCGCGATCTCCGGCCGCAGCAACGCCAGCTGCAGCAGCTCCATCCGCTTCTTCTCACCACCGGAGAACCCGTCGTTCAGGTAGCGGCTGGAGAAGTCCTTGGGAATATTGGCCAGCGACATGGCCTCCTGGGCGGTGCGGGCGAAGTCTTTGATCTTGATCTGGTCTTCGCCGCGGGCCTCGCGGTGGGCGTTGATGATCATCCGCAGGTACTTGGAGACGGAGACCCCGGGGATCGCGACCGGGTATTGGAAGGCCATGAAGAGGCCCGCCTGCGAGCGGTCCTCGGGGGCGGCCTCGGTGATGTCCTCGCCCTTGAAAGTGATCGTTCCCTCGGTGACCTCGTAGGCCGGGTGGCCCATGATCACGTTGGCGAGGGTCGACTTGCCGGAGCCGTTCGGCCCCATCAGGGCGTGGACACGGCCTTTGTCGACATCGAGGTCGAGTCCTTTGAGGATCTTCTTGTCCTCGATCTGCACGTGCAGGTTGCGTATCTCCAGCTCAGCCATTTCGCTCCGTTTCTCGGTTCTTTCGGGAAGTTTTCGTGACGCTCGGCGCTGCCTACAGGGCGTGGACGACCGGCGGCTTGTCGCGCGCCTCCGCGGCCGGCGGCGGGTGCGGGGTCGAGAATTCGACCAGCTCCGCCAGCGTCGTGCCGGCCAGGGCCTTGTTGACGCCGTTCTGCACCCGCGTCCACAACAGCTTGGTCGCGCAGCCGCCCGCAGAGTTGTCCTCGTGCGAACAGAGCACGCGGCCCTCCGGCGTCTCGTGGAAGCACTCCATCGGGGCGATCTGCCCTTCGAGTGCCTGGACGACGTCGTCCATCCTGATCTCGGTCGCCGGTTTGGCGAGACGGTACCCGCCGTGGGCGCCGCGGGTCGAGGTGACCAGCTCCGCCTTGCGCAGTTTGGCGACCAGATGCTCCAGATAGGAGAGCGGCAGGTTCTCCGCCTCGGCCACCGAATTCAGTGAGATCGGGGTCGACCCAGGCTGACGACCTAGCTCGATCATCAGGCGCACGCCGTACTCGGCTTTGGTCGAGAACAACATCGAGCCAAATCCTACCGGAACACTAGGTTTTGCGACCCGGCCGAAGCGCTAGGGCTCGATCAGCCCCCGCCGGATGGCGTACCGCACCAGCTCGACCCGGTCCCGCATGCCGAGCTTGCGCATCGCGTTGGCCCGATGGTTCTCCACGGTCTTCTCCGAGAGGTGGAGCAGCTCGGCGATCTGTTTCGTCGTGTTCGCCTCGGCGACGAGCTTCACGACTTCCTCCTCGCGCGGGGTCAGCTCCTCCTCGCCCGAGGACCCGCGTTCGAGCACGTCCTTGATCAGCGTGCGCTGGGCCTCGGGAGTGAGGAACGGCTCGCCCCGCTCGACCGCGCGGATCGCCGCCAGCAGGTCGGTGTCGGCCTGCGCCTTCAGCACGTAGCCCGATGCGCCCGCTTTCAGCGCCTCGAAGAGATAGCGCTCGTCGTCGTGCATGGAGAGGATCAGCACCGAGACCTCGGGCGCCTGGCGCTTGATCTCCCGCGTGGCCTGCAGCCCGGTCAGGTTCGGCATTTTCACGTCGAGGATCGCCAGGTCGGGCCGCTCGCGGATCGCCAGGTCCCGCGCCTCGGCCCCGTCGGCGGCCTCGCCGACCACCTCGATGTCCGGCTGGCGCTCCAGCAGCAGCCGCAACCCGGACCGCACGATCCCGTGGTCGTCGGCGATCAGCACTCTCAACACGGCGACCTCATCGGCTCGATTGTGCCGGGATGGTGAGGCGGACCGTCGTCCCGGCCTCGGGACGGGACTCGATCGTCAGCTCTCCTTCGACCAGGAGGGCGCGCTCGCGCATGCCGCCGATGCCGAGGCCGCGGTCGGCCTCGTCGAAGGCGAAGCCGCGTCCGTCGTCGGCGACCGTCAGCTCGACGCCGCGGGCGTCGCGGCGGAGCGTCACCGCGACGTGGACGGCGCCTGCGTGGCGCGCGGCGTTCGAGAGCGCCTCCTGGGCGACCCGGTAGACGACCAGTTGGGCGTCGTCGGAAAGGTCGGCGAAGTCGCCGTCGACCTCCAGCGCCCCCTCGATCTCGCCCTCGCCGAGCCGCTCGACCAGGCCTGCGATCGCCGCCGCCAGGCCGAGATCGTCGAGCGCGGTGGGGCGGAGCTGGCGGGCGAGGGAGAGGAGCTCGCGCATCGCCTGATTGGCGAGCGCCTTGGTCTCGGCCAGTTCCGCCTCCAACTGCGGAGGGGCCGCCTCGCGCGCCGCCTCGAGGCGCAGCAGCAGCCCCGTCAGCGATTGGTTCACCTCGTCGTGAAGGTCGCGCGCGACGCGCGCCCGCTCCTCCTCCTGAGCGTGCAGGGTCGCCGAGCCGGCCCGCCGCCGCTCCGCTTCCAGGCGCCGCATCATGCGCAGGAAGGCGAGCTCGATCCGCTCGACCTCCTCGGTCTCACCGACCCCGTCGATCGAGCGGGGGAGCAGGGACCCGGGCCGCGAGAGGTCGACCCGCTCCATCTCGTCGATCAGGTTCTCCAGCGGGGCGAAGCGCTGCCGCAGCAGGATCGCGTTGGCGGCGGCGCCCGCGACCACGGCGAGGGCGGCGATGCCGATTACCTCGAGCGTGTTCAGCCCGGCGATCTCCCCGGCGACGATCGCGACCGCTCCGAGCAGCACCGCGTTGACGACCAGGACCTGGGTGAAGAGCGCTCGCCTTCGCACGCCCCAAGCCTAGGCGGGCGGCCGGGGACCCAGGACCACTAGGTGCCTCCCGGGGCTCCTTCAGGGGCTGGCCCCTATGGTGCAGACGTTCGTCCAGGGGAATACTCCGTCAACTGCATTTCTCCATGAGGAGACCTGAAAGATGAAAACCACCAAGCAATCGACCTTCAGCGCGACGCTGCGCACGACGATCCTGATGGCCTCCCTTGGCGGCCTGCTGGTCGTCATCGGCGCGCTGATCGGGGGTCCGCAGGGCGCCGGGCTGTTCCTGGCGATCGCTCTGTTGATCAACCTCGGTTCCTACTTCTTCAGCGACAAACTGGCCCTGGCCGCGAGTCGCGCGAAACCGATCGACGAATCGGAAGCGCCGCGCCTCTACCAGATGATGCGCGAACTGACGACGC
>JAFDWG010000356.1 GCA_018268605.1 Actinomycetota bacterium
GGCGTCGGCCGAGCCCTCATCGAGGCGAGCCGCGACGTCGCCCGCGCCCGCGGCGCCGGCTGGCTCGAGTGGGCCACCGCCCCCGACAACCACACCGCCCAGCGCCTCTACGACTCGCTGCCCACCGAGAAATCGACCTGGCTCGAGTACGAGCTGGACGTCTGACCGAGCCGCGCGCCCAGTTCCAGACGTCTTCGTCGACTGATCGGCCGAGGTGTGGCCTCTCACGCACGGACCTTCGGAGAGACGCCGCACTCCCAGGGCACCGAATCTAGGACTGCCGCGACCCCCCGAGGCGCGAGTTCAAATTCCTCCGCAGCCACCAGTAGGCGCCGAGGGAGGAGAAGACGAAGATGATCTCGACCAAGACGAGGAGGCCGCGGATGCTGGGCACGAAGGCGATCAGGCCGAGGATGACCACGATGCCGACCACGGTCTGGATGCGCATGAAGCGGAGCGTCGTCTCGATCTGACGTCGCATCGCGGCTTCTTCGGCCGACGGGTCGGGAGCGGGCGCGGCGTCGGCGACGGGTTCGGTACCGGCGACCAGGTCGGGGCTCGGGTCGGCTTTGGCCGCCGACTCCTCCTCGGAGCGGTCTTCGGCCACCGGACGACCTTCGTCGTCGAGCTCATACGGATCGGGCACGCTTGCAGCCTATTCAGCTTTCGCGATCCCAGCGCTGCACGATCGGCTTCGGATCGATCGGCACGCCGTTCACGTGGACCTCGATGTGGAGCTGACAGCCGACGGTGCGCGCGTTGCCGGTCTTGCCGACCTCGCCGACCCTCTCCCCCGCCCAGACGCGTTCGCCCTCGTGCACGCGCGGCGGCTTCTTCATGTGCGCATACATATAGGTGCGGTGTTCGCCTTGCCCGTGGATGAGGAGGTAGTTGCCGTAGAGGACCGGGTCGTAGCCGACTTCGCGGACCTTGCCGGTGACGGCGCTCACCAGTTCGGTCCCGCAGGCGGCGAGGATGTCGAAGCCTTCGTGGATCCGCCCGCCACTGCGCGGCGCGTGGAATTCGCCGACCGGGCCGCGTTCGGCGTGCGGCCCGCGGATCGGGAAGACGTATCTGAAGTACTGGATCGCCCCGTCCTTCGCGCCCAAGGGCACGGTGGCGGACGCCGAGGCGGGAACCGCCAGGACTACGAGCGCTACGGCGAGAAACCGCTTAGTGGTGCTCAATGACGCGGTCGACGATGTTGTACTCCTTCGCCTCGTCCGCACTCATGAAGTAGTCGCGCTCGGTGTCTTTGGTGACCTTCTCGAAATCCTGCCCGGTGTGATGGGCGATGATCTCGTCGAGGCGCCGGCGCACGTCGATGATCTCTTTGGCGTGGATCTCGATGTCCGTCGCCTGGCCCTGGAAGCCGGCCGAGACCTGGTGGATCAGGATCTTCGAGTTCGGCAGCGACATCCGCTTGCCCGCCGCGCCGCCCGCGAGCAGCAGCGCGCCCATGCTCATCGCGATCCCGACGCAGATGGTCTGCACGTCGGGCTTGATGAACTGCATCGTGTCGTAGATCGCGAGGCCCGCGTACACCGACCCGCCGGGCGAGTTGATGTAGAGGCTGATGTCCTTGTCGGGATCCTCCGACTCCAGGTGGAGCAACTGGGCGACGATCAGGTTGGCGATGTCATCGGTGACCGGCGTGCCGAGGAAGACGATCCGCTCGCCGAGCAGGCGCGAGTAGATGTCGAACGCGCGCTCGCCGCGCGAGGTCTGCTCGACCACCATGGGGATAAGTGGGCTCATCGTGCGCGCACTCTATAGAAGGCGTTGGGCGGGCTCGCGACGCCTCAGGCGTCGCCCGGGGTCCAAAGTTTCCCGGTCGGTTTGTCGTCGCTCTCCTCGGAGCCCTCGGGGGCCAGAAGCTTCTCTTTGGCTTCCGCTTTGCCCTTGCGATCTTCGGCCTCGGCGAGCGGGATCGGCTTCGCCTCGTCGGCCACCAGCGCGATCGCCTTCTGCGCCGAGAGGTCTTCGCGGATCACCGCGTCGCGCCCGTTCTCGCGCAGGCGCTCGAGCAGCTTCTCCGGTGTCGTCCGTTCGTGTTCGGCGGAGTGCTCGAGCGCCTCGACCATTTCCTCGTCGGAGATCTCGATCGCCTCCGCCTCGGCGATCGCCGTCACCACGGCCTCGCGCTTCAGCTCTTTCTCCGCGTCCGGCATCGATTCGGCGATCAGCTCGTCACGCGTTTTGCCCTGCATCTGCAGGAACATGTTGGGATCCATGCCCTGCTGGGCGAGCTGGCGTTCCATCCGCTCCCAGCGTTCGGTCGCCCGCGCGGTGACGATCTCCTCAGGGATCTCGACGGTCGCGTTGTCGACCGCCGCGTCGACCGCCGCGATGCGGAAGTCTTCCTCGGAGCGGCTGTTCAGCGCGCTGCCGACTTTCTCCCGGATGTCGGCGCGGAGCTCCTCCAGCGTGTCGAACTCGGAGGCGTCGGACGCGAAGTCGTCGTCGAGCTCGGGAAGGATTTTCTCCCGCACCTCTTTTACCTTGACTTTGAAGACCGCGTCTTCGCCCGCCAGTTTCTCTTCCTGGTAGTCGTCCGGGAAGGTGACGTTGACCTCGACCTCGTCGCCGGGGTTGGCGCCGGTGAGCTGGTCCTCGAAGTTGTCGATCAGCTGCCCCGAGCCGAGCGTCAACAGGTAGTCGTCGGCCTTGCCGCCCTGGAAGGGCTGGTCGTCGACGAAGCCCTCGAAGTCGATCAGCACCGCGTCGCCCTCTTTCGAGGCGCGCTCGACCGGCTCGAGGCGGGCGAAGCCCTCACGGATCCGGTCGACCTCGGTGTCGATGATCTCCTCGTCGACCTCTTTGTCCTCTTTGCCGACCTCGAGCCCTTTGTACTCGCCGAGCTCGGCCTTCGGCCGCACGCCGACGGTGAACTTGAAGGTCAGCGGCTCACCCTCGGCCTCCGGGGTCGACTCGAGGTCGATGTCGGGATCGCCGATCGGCGTCACGCCGGCGTCGAGGAGGGCGGCTTCGTACCACTCCGGCAACGCGTCGCGCACCGCTTCGGAGAGGACGGCGGCGAAGCCCATCCGCTGGATCACCAGGTTCGGCGGCGCTTTGCCTTTGCGGAAGCCGGGAAGGCGGAGTTCGCGCGCCATCGCGCGAGCGGTGCGATTGGCGGCGCGCTGGACGTCCTCGGCGGCAACCTCCGCCTGGACCTCCACGCGTGAGTCGGGAAGCTCTTTCAGGGTCGTCTGCATCGTCGGAGGACCCTAGATGATCGATTCCGATTTCGCGTGCGACCGGGGGCGGGCCTGGCCGAGCAGGTCAAGGACGCAGGGCATGCCTTTGCTGGTGGCAAAGGCATGCCCGAGGACGCAGAGATGCGAAGGCGAGGCACGTCATCCGGGCGTGCGGGAGATCGGAATCGATCATCTATAAGGAATCGCGGCTCCGGGCGGTTCTCAGCCACGACGGGCACGCATCATCGTCCGCGCCGCGGCGGCGAAGTCGACCGCGAAGGCGAGGCCACGGCCCGGCGCCCCGGTGACGAGCCAGGCGCGTACCCGGTCGAGCGGCGAGAGGTCAGTCATCGGCGGCACCGGCGTATTCCAGCAGGGAATCGTCGATCAACCACTCGACCGGCGCGTGGTCGTCGGTGTAGACCTCGCCGCCAGGAAGGTGCGGGGCGAGGCGGGCCGAGGCCTCGAGCGCGACCCGGCGCAGGTCGCGCGGCAGGAGCGGCGCGGCCGCCTCCATCCGCTCGGCCGAGATCCCGGCGTCGCCGCCGACCAGCAGCGTGTTGACGTCGGCGATCGGGTCTCGGAGCACACGCGGGAAGGCGGCGGACATCGTCGCCCCGAGCACCTGCTCGAGCTTCGCCGAGCCCTCCGGGTGGCCGACGTTGACGATCACCACGCCGCCCGGCGCCAGCCGTTCGGCGGCGAGGCTGAAGAACTCGGCGGTGGTCAGGTAGAAGGGGATGTAGGGCTGCCGGTAGGCGTCGACGAGGATCGCGTCGTAGCCGCCGTCGGAGGTCTCGAGCCACGGCCGCGCGTCCTCGGTGAAGACCTCCATCCGCGGGTTTGCGAGGCCGAGGTACTTCCGTCCCAAGGTCGTCAGCTCTCCATCGATCTCCACCGCATCGACCGCCGTGCGCGGGAAGTAGTGACCGAGGCCGCGCGCGACGGTGCCGCCGGCGTTGCCGAGGATCGCGATCTTCCGCGGTTCCACGTGGCCGATCGTCGGCAGGACGACCATCCCGTCCCAGTAGTCGTCGGTGAGGTAGGTGTCCGGCTTCCAGAGCGAGTGGACGGCCTGGCCCTCGTTCAGCTCCATCGCGCGGGTGCCGTCGTCGCGTTCGACGATCCGCACGTACTGCTGCACCGTCTCTCCCTCGTAGAGGACTCGCTCGTCGCCGGCTTCCTTGATCGAGCCGGGCGGGATCGCCAGCGCCAGGGCGAGGGCGGCGGTGACGGGGAGCGCTCGGCGGCCGACCGCCAGGGCCCCGACCAGCGCGAGCGCCAGGGCGAAGGCGATGAAGGTGCGCTGGGTGCCGAGCAGCGGGATCGCGACCAGCGCCGAGGTCATCGTGCCGACCAGCGAGCCCGCGGTGGAGATGGCGTAGAGGCGCCCGACGGCCTCGCCGGCGCCCGCCGCGTCATCCCCGACGGCGAGCCGCGCCGCCCATGGCGCGACCGCGCCGAGCAGCGCCACCGGCACCGCCACCAGGATCAGGACGCCGAAGAGCGAGCCGCCGAAGGTGGCGATCGAGAGCGAGTCGAAGGCCTCGACCGAGAAGCTGAGGAACGGGCGCGCGGCGAACGGGACGACGGCGATCAGGGCCGCGGCGACGAGGACCAGGGCGCCGAGGCGAGCGGGATCCGGATTGCGGTCGGCGACCTTGCCGCCGAACCAGTAACCGGCCGAGAGGGCGACGAGGACGATGCCGATCGTGTTCGCCCAGACGATGGTCGAGGCGCCGAAGTACGGGGCAAGGAGGCGCGCGGCGGCGATCTCGACACCGAGGCTGGCGCCGCCGACGACGAAGACGAGCGCGCCGAGCGCCCACGGGCGCCTCACGCGATCGCCTCCCGGCCGTGCTCGGGCCCGTCGCCGTCCGCTTCGCGGCGGATCTGCGCCTCGAGGCGCTTCGCGTGCCCGGCGGCGACCGCGCGCTGCGCCCGGTCGGGGTCCAGTTCCACCCCGTTCTCGAAGGCCAGATCGAGCAGCCGCTGCTTCTCGATCCCCTCGCTCGCCGCCCGGAAGAAGAACCACGCGAGCACGCCGAGCCCGAGGAAGACTCCCTCGACCATCATCACCACGCCGGCGATCGACTGATCGGTGATCGCGTCGATGTGGTGCTTCGCCTGGCCCGCCGCGTAGACGTCGTAGAGGACCTGCCCGTCCCACATCAGGATGTTGCCGAGCACGGTCGCGATCAGACGCATCAGGATCACGTAGACGACCTTCCAGCCGGCGGTGAACCAGGCCGGCATCGGCAGCGGGCCGAAGACCGGCATCCACAGCAGGATCCCGGTGGCGATGAAGGTGCCGTGCTCGACGAAGTGGACGAAGGAGGTGCCATAGGCGGCGTCGTACAGCGGCGGCGCGTGCCAGAAGAACATGAAGAAGGCCCAGATACCCATCGCCACCACCGGGTGGCAGAGGATGCGCATCCGGTCGAAGAGCTTGATCGAGAGGATCGGCTGCAGGAGCGGGCCGGTGAGGCCGAGGACGATCAGGAGCGTGGCGATGTCGCCGATCGCCAGGTGCTCGATCATGTGCGCGATCACGAGTTCGTCGGCGAGGTCCGAAAGCGGCGTGATCAGCGCCAGCGCGATCACCAGCAGGCCCGAGGCGAAGCAGATCTGGCGCCAGAGTGGGACCGGGCGGCCGTGCGCGGCAAGGGTGGTCGCCCGCCGCGCGTAGAGCGCCGCGGCGATCAGCATGGGGAGAAGCTCGAGCGGACCGAAGATGCCGCTCACGTGGGCGACGGGGACGAGATGCACCGTTTCCCAGCGTAGCGGGGCATTCGTCCCGCCCGGCCGCCCCTCGCGGTGCTAGCTTGCCGCCGTGCCAGGCAGCCCGAGCGCCCCAGACAGCTTTCCCACCATCGGCGGTTACGGCTTCCTCTCCGACTGCCATACCTCGGCACTGGTCTCCTTCGACGGCGCGGTCGAGTGGCTCTGTCTGCCCCGCTTCGACTCGCCGAGTGTCTTCGCCGCGCTGCTCGACCGCGGCGCCGGGCGCCTCACCCTGCGCCCGCCCGGAGTCGTCGTCCCGATCAGCCGCCGCTATCGGCCGGGGACGCTGGTGGTCGAGACGACCTGGGTCACCGACACCGGCTGGATGGTGGTCGACGACGCGCTGTCGATCGCCTCCTGGGACCCGAGCGAGAGCACCCCGATCGTCTCCCACGAGTCCGACCACTCGCTGCTGCGCTCGATCACCTGCATCGACGGCCAGGTCGACGTGGAGATGGAGTGCCTGCCGCGGTTCGACTACGGCCGCGGTGCGGCGAACTGGGCCGAGGGCGACCAGGTGGCCGGTGAAATGGTGGCCGAGGGGCCGAACGGCCCACGGCTGGAGCTGCGTACCGACCTCCACCTGACGAGCGAAGACGGGGCGGTGCGGGGGCACCGACACCTGCGCGAGGGCGAGCGGGCGTTCGTGGCGCTGAGCTGGGGCGAGGCGGGGCTCTGCGGACCGGGGGACGCCGAGGAGGCGGCCGAACGGATCGCCGCGACCGAGGAATTCTGGCGACTGTGGCTGCGCCACGGCGAATTCCCCGACCACCCGTGGCGCATCCACCTGCAGCGCTCGGCGCTCGTCCTCAAGGGCCTCACCTACCACCCGACCGGGGCGATCGTCGCCGCGGCGACCACCTCGCTGCCGGAGGCGCCCGGCGGCGAACGCAACTGGGACTATCGCTACAGCTGGGTGCGCGACTCGACCTTCAGCCTCTGGGCGCTGCACACGCTCGGCTTCGACCAGGAGGCGCGCGAGTTCATGCAGTTCATCCTCCAGGTCTGCCGGGACCATCCCGAACTGCAGATCATGTACGGGATCGGGGGCGAGCGCGAACTGACCGAGTCGACGCTCGAGAACCTCTCCGGCTACGGCGGCGCGAAGCCCGTCCGGATCGGCAACGGCGCCTTCGACCAACGCCAGAACGACGTCTGGGGCGCGCTGCTCGACTCGGTCTACCTGCACGAAAAAGCGCTGCGCGGCACCGGGACCCAGGCCGACCGCGCGCTGATCCGCCACCAGGTGGAAAAAGCGATCGAATCCTTCCCCGAGCCCGACCAGGGGATCTGGGAGTCCCGCGGCGATCCCCAGCACTACGTCTCCTCCAAGGTGAGCATGTGGGTGGCGGCCGACCGCGGCGCGCGCCTGGCGCGCGAGATCGGCAACGACGACCTCGCCGAGGAATGGGGCGCGAAGGCGGACGCCTTCAAGGCGGAGATCTGCGAGAAGGGGTGCCGCGACGGCGTCTTCCGACAGCACTACGACACCGACGCGCTCGACGCCTCGCTCCTCCTGATGCCGCTCTACCGCTTCCTTCCCGGGGACGACCCGCGCATCGTCGCGACCGTGAACGCGATCGCCGAGAACCTGACCGAGGAAGGACTCGTCCTGCGCTACAAGGTCGACGAGACCGACGACGGCCTCACCGGTAAGGAGGGAACCTTCCTCATCTGCTCCTTCTGGATGGTCTCCGCTCTCTCGGAGATCGGCGACCAGGACCGCGCCCGCAAGCTCTGCGAACGCCTCCTCGGGATGGCCGGCTGGCTCGACCTCTACGCCGAGGAGCTCGACCCCCAGTCCGGCCGCCACCTCGGCAACTTCCCCCAGGCCTTCACCCACCTGGCCCTGATAAACGCGGTGTCCCACGTGATCGCCGACGAGCAGAGCGACGCCGGCGGCCGCGGCGCGGTCTTCACCCAGATGGGCGGGGTGCGGGAAGGGTTGTAGGGGTGGGGCGCCAGGGTGGCGCCCGGGAAAGGACGCAAGGGTCTGCGGCGAGCACGGCCGTCCCGGGAGACGTGCGGACGATGCCACGAAGCCCACGCTTCCGTGCGTGTCGCACAACACCGCGGCGACGCTCGCTGAGTTGAGCCGCCGATGGCGCGCCAAACTCAGCGAGCGGCGATCTGGGTCCGACGGATCGGCCGAGGGGTGGCCTCTCACGCACGAACCCCCGGAGAAACACCGCACTCCCTCCGTCCTGGGACGGCCACCCCCGTAAGAGCTACCGAGGCCGCACCATCCGGTACACCACCAACCGCTCCCCGCTCCGCCCCGTCGTCTCGAAGTCGAACTCCATGCCGAGCGCTTTGGCGACGCCGATCGAGGCGGAGTTCGGGGGTTGGATGCGGGCGATGATGCTGGGCATCTCGAGTTGGAAGGCCTCGTCGCGGAGGGCGGCGGCGCCCTCGGAGCCGAGGCCGCGCCCCCAGGCTGGTGGCTCGAGCCACCAGCCGATCTCACGCTCTCCCGGATCGAGGCCCGCGGTGCCCTCGCCGGCGTAGTTCAGCGACACGAGGCCGATGCCGCGCCCGGTCTCCTTGTCGATCGCGGCGCGCCAGCCGAAGCCGTGATCCTCCCAATGTCGGCGCTCCGCCCGGGCGACGTCCTCGGCCAACAGGGGCGGCCACGGGTCCCCGGTACCGATGAAGCGCATCACCGCGGGCGTCGAGGCGAGCCGCACCAAGAGGTCGGTATGGCGGTCGTCCCAACGCTCGAGGCGCAGGCGCTCGGTCTCGATCACGGCGGCGGCGTCGATCACTTCCGATCAAGTATTGCGCCGCCGCGGTCTCGCATCCCTCTTTCGTGCCTACGTCGGCCCTACTCCATGCGGAAGCCGAGCTTCAGGGTCACCTGCCAATGCTCGATCTCCCCGTCGTCGTCGAGGTGACCGCGGATCTCGGTCGTCTCGAACCAATCGAGGTTGCGCAGGGTCTTGCGCGCCCGCGATAGCGCATTCCTGACCGCCGCCTCTACCCCATCGGGTGAGGTGCCGACGATCTCCGACACTGAATAGACGTTGTCGCTCATGCCGCCCCAATTACCCCGGCGGCCGGCCGTCAATCGACCTGCGGAAGCCATGCCCAGAAGCGTTTCGCCCCTTCGTGGGGACGGCCGCGCGCGCAGCGGATCGCGGTCGGCGGGCGCTCGATCGACAGGCCCTTGAGCGGCACCGCGACGAGGCGGCGGGCCGAGAGGTCGGGTTCGAGCGCCAGGTCGGAGATCAGTGCGAAACCTCCCGCCGCGAGCGAGCGCTTGAACCTTCAAGGCCGGCCAGGGATTCCACCATGGAATGCCGCAAGCCGCGGTCGTCCTTTGGCCCGTCCGGCGGGCCTAAGGACGACCGCGGGTGGGAGCTACTTCGCGAGCTTGATCGCGACCGTCGCGCCCGGAGCGAGCACGCGGCCCGGCTGCGGGTTCTGGTGGATCGTCTTGCCCTGCTTCTTCTTCGGTCCTTTGACCTTCGTCACCTTGCCGACCTTGCAGCCGCCGTTGCGGATGGCCGTCTTCGCCGGGCCGAGCTTCTTACCCAGCAGGCTCGGGACCGTGCAGCCGCGGTATAGGTAATGGTCGGCGGAACCGGTCGGGCTTTCGCCGGCCAGCGTCGTCGCGACGATGTCGACGGTGCCCACCTTCGGCTGGGCCGGCGCCACCGCGGTGATCTTTTCTTCGTTCACCACGGTGAAGCTCGACGCCGGCACTTCACCGAACATCAAGGTGTTGGTGCCGTTCAGGTTGGTACCGGTGATGGTCACCTTTTCACCACCGAGGACGGTGCCTTCGCCCGGGGTCACACCACTGATCGCCGGGGCCGGCTGCACTTCGGCGGCGAGCTCGATCTCCTGGCCGGCTTTGCTCTGGGACGGGGCCAGCGTCGCGCCTTCGAACGGCGGTGCCGAGAAGATCCCGTACGCCGCGCCGGCGGCGTCGGCCACGCCGATTTCATCGGTCGGGTTACTGGAGTCGACGGCGATGAGATCGCCGCTGCGGATCGGCAGCTGGGTCTGGAACGTTTCGATCCCGGTCCCGTTCGGCTTCACCGACTGACTGGCACCGACCGCCGTGAAGGCACCGGTGCCGTTCGGGTGGAGCACCCGCAAGGTGAACGGTCCGCCTACCGCGCCCTGCATCTTCCAGCGCACGATCGCACCGTTGACCGGCGAGGCGAGGTTCGCCCCGGTCTCCGGCAGGGTCGTGTTGAACTGCGTACGCACACCTTCGAACGGCGTCGATTTGAACGCCGGCGGCAACACACTTCCCACCGTCACCGTCGTCGCCCCCGCGGTCACCGCCGCGATGAGGGCCCAGGCGGTGGCAAGTGCCATCACCAGGATCCCGATGCGGCCGGCGCGCCGGCCCCTGCTCCTACCTTCAACACCTCTGCGTCC
>JAFDWG010000357.1 GCA_018268605.1 Actinomycetota bacterium
TCACAGCCTGCCAGGACCTCCATGAGACGCCCAGGGCACCGCCACACGGACGGCCGCCCCGCCCCGAACTCAATCGTCCGCCACCACCCCACCACCTCCCGCCGCGCCACCACTCGTCCGCGTCACGATCGGGTTATGCCGACCTTCGGCCGCCTGCCCGGTCGTCGCGGCTGCGGTCGTCGTGGTCGAGCCGCTGGCACTGGTGACGATCGGGGCCCGGCCGTTGCCGCCGGTGCTCGCGACCGGGCTGCCGAGGGTCGGGGTCATGCCGTGGTTGGTGCCGAGAGCGACACCGCCGAGGGTGGCGAGGCCGACGACCGTCGCCGCGGCGGCGACCTTTGCACGTCGATCTCCTTTCATCGCAAACCTCCTAGGTGAGGGAACGCTCTCGATTCTGCGCCCCTCCAGGTAAAGCGATCGCAATGGGCCGGCAAACCTTGCTCTCAGCATCGGGACATACGATCGCGCGATGAAGATCCTGATCGTCGAGGACGAGGCCGGCATCGCCGACTTTCTCGGGCGCGGCCTGCGCGCCGAGGGCTACGACGTCGAGGTGGCGGGGGACGGCGAGGCCGGGGCCCGTCTGGCGCTCGATCCGGAAGTGGACCTGGTGCTGCTCGACCGCATGCTGCCCGGCGTCGACGGGATCGAGGTGCTGGCACGGGTGCGACGGGTCCGCCCGGCGCTGCCGGTGATCATGCTCACCGCCCGCGGCGAAGTCGCCGACCGGATCGAGGGCCTCGACAGTGGCGCCACCGATTACGTCACCAAGCCGTTCGCCTTCGATGAGCTGCTCGCGCGCGTCCGGGCACAGCTGCGTTCCGCCGCCTCGGAAACGAGCCTCGAAGCGGCCGACATCCGCCTCGACCTGATCGGCCGCACCGCCCAGCGCGACGGTGAGACGACCGAGCTGCCGCGGCGT
The DNA here is from genome assembly GCA_018268605.1 of Actinomycetota bacterium. Taxonomy (GTDB): domain Bacteria; phylum Actinomycetota; class Thermoleophilia; order Solirubrobacterales; family 70-9; genus VAYN01. Next base: position 923 of record JAFDWG010000357.1, read on the forward strand.
GAGGCCGACCTGCTCGCCTACCTGATGCGCAACGAGGGCCACGTCTGCACCCGCGAGGAGCTCCTCTCCGCCGTCTGGGGATACGACCACGACCCGGGGACGAACATCGTCCAGGTCTACGTCGGCTACCTGCGGCGGAAACTCGCCCGGCCGGGTTCGCCCGCCCCGATCGAAACCCTGCGGTCGGTCGGCTACCGGCTGCGGGAGCCACGGTGAGGACGCGCTGGGAGCGGCTCGGCCTGCGCGGCCGACTGACGCTCTCCTTCGGCGCGATCGTCGTGCTCGCCTTCGCGACCGTCTTCATCACGGTCCGCGCGCAGATGTCCCACGAGCAGAACGTGATCAACCGCGAGGAGGAACGGGAGGCGCGCGAAGAACCGTCGCCCCAAGGCGAGGGGCACGAGGGCGAAGGCGAGTCACCGATCGAGGACGCGCGCTCCGACGTCCAGCACACCTTCTTCCTGGTCGGCGCCGTCGCCCTCCTCGCCGCCCTCCTCGCCGGCTACCTGGTCGCCGCTCGCGCGGCGGCGCCCCTGCGGCGCTTCGCCGCCACCGCCGCCGACGTCGACGCGGGCGACCTCAGCCCGCGGATCAGGGTCGACCCGGCCTCCCCGGCGGAGCTGCGCGTCCTCGGCGAGTCCTTCGACCGCATGCTCGACCGGCTCGAGGACGCGTTCGCCCGCCAGCGCGGCTTCGTCTCCGACGCCTCCCACGAGCTCCGCAGCCCGCTGACCGCGATCCGTGGCCAGATCGAAGTGCTGGCGCGCGACCCCCACCCCGACGCGGCCGACGTCCACCGGGTCGAGGCGGCGACGCTGACGGAGCTGGCGCGGGTCGAACGGCTGGTCGAGGAGATGCTGGCGCTGGCGCGGCTCGACGAGGGGGTCGGGCCGGCGCGGCGGGAGCTCGACGCCGAGCGCTTCCTGCGCGAGGCGGTCACCGGCGCCCCGGGCGGCGCCGAGGTCGGCGCGCTCGCCCATGGCCGGATCGACGCCGACCCCGACATGCTCGCCCGCGTCGTCCGCAACCTGGTCGAGAACGCCCGCCGCCACGCCGGCGCCGACGGCACGGTCCGGGTGTCCTCGACCGCCGCCGCGGGGCGCCTGCGGGTGGACGTCGACGACGACGGCCCCGGCATCCCGCCCGCCGAGCGCGAGCGGGTCTTCGACCGCTTCCATCGCGCCGACGCCGGGCGCGCCCGCTCGGCCGGCGGCTCCGGCCTCGGGCTGGCGATCGCCCGCGGGATCGTCGAGGCCCACGGCGGCACGATCCGCGCCGGAGAATCGCCGCTGGGCGGCGCCCGGGTCAGCTTCGAGCTGCCGCTGCGGGGCGCCCCCTGAGGGGAAGATGAGAAGAATCTCACCGACCGCTTAGGGAGTACCCATGCCTGGCGCCGAGCATGGTCGCCATGTTCGACTCCCAAGCAGCCACCCTCCGTGGCCCCCGCGCCGAGCCGCGCGTCGCACCTCGCACCGGCGGGGTCGCCGGTAACGCCCGCCTCACCGGCGCCGTCGCCGTCGCCCTGCTGGTCCTGCTCGCCGCCGAGGGCGTGACGATCCCCTTCATCGGCCAGCTGCTCGGCCCGCACATGTTCATCGGCCTCTTGCTGATCCCACCGGTGGCGCTGAAGCTCGGCAGCACCGGCTACCGCTTCGCCCGCTACTACACCCACGACGAGCCCTACGTGCGCAAGGGGCCGCCGCCGACGATCCTGCGCTTCCTCGCCCCCGGCGTCGTCCTCACCACGATCGCCCTGTTCGGCACCGGCGTCGCCCTGATCTTCACCGGGCCGCCGAGCAACACCCTGATCTTCGCCCACAAGGCGAGCTTCATCGCCTGGATCGCGCTGATGGCGCTGCACGTGCTCGGCCACCTGCTGGAGCTGCCGCGGCTGGCGAGCGCCGACTGGCGGCGGAGCGGCCCGCGCGAGGCCCGCCTGGCGGGCGCCGGCATGCGGGCGACCCTGCTGGCCGCCTCGCTCGTCGCGGGCGTCGCCCTCGGCTTCCTCGCCCTGTCGGCGGGCAAGGCGTGGCTCTAAGAGAACTCACAGCCCGCCGTTAGGTCGGCTTGGCGAAACGGAGCGAACCTCGAGAAATGGACCCGATCGAGAAACGAGAACTGAAACGGCAGGCCTGGATGCGCCTCAGCGCGCAGAAGCACCGCGCCGGCCTCCTGCGCGGCCGCGTCGTCGCGCTCTCCCTGGTCTGCTTCGCTTTGCTCTGGGGGATCGTCTTCGTGCAGATGGCGACCGGCAACGACCCGGTGTTGAGCGCCAAGCAGAAGTCGAACACCGGCAGGATGACGGCGAGCGTGAAGCGGCCGCACCATCACAAGAAGCACGAATCCCTCGAACTCGAACCGGAAGTGAGGGCGTCCGGGGAAGTGGTCCAGCCCGAAGCGGAAGTGGAATTCGAAGAATTCGGCCCCCCGAACGAAGCCCAAGTCGAACCCGAATTCGAAGAAGTGGAAGCCGAACCGGAATTCGAAGAAGTCGAACCGGAACCGGAATTCGAAGAAGTCGAACCCGAATTCGTCGAAGAAGAACCGCTGGTGACGAGCCAGTCATGATCCGCGAGGTAGGCCGGACCTTCGAGTGCTTCGGCGGGCGCTGCGCCGTGCGGGTGGTCGACCGCGACGCCGAAGCGGCGCTCGCCGCCGTGCGCGAGGCGCGCGCGAGCCTGCTCGACGCCCACACCACGCTCTCCCGCTTCGATGCCGAGAGCGAGCTGTCGCGCCTCAACCGCGACCCGCGCCCGGTCGTCCCCTCCTCCCCGCTGATGCGCCGGGTCGTCGCCGCCGCGCTGACCGCCGGGCTGCGGAGCGGCGGCCTGGTCGACGCGACCCTGGTCGACGAGATCGAGGCGGCCGGCTACGCCGAGTCGCGCCGGTTCGACGACGACGGCGCCAAGCGCGACCTGCCGCCGACGCGGGCGGCCGGCGCCAACCCGCGTGCCGGGTGGTGCGAGCTCGGGGTCGACGAGAGCGCCGGCACCGTCTCCCGGCCGCCGGGGCTGCGGATCGATCCCGGCGGCATCGCCAAGGGTCTCCTCGCCGACCTGGTCGGCGAATCGCTGGCCGACTTCGACTGCTTCGCCGTCGATTGCTGCGGTGACTTGCGGATCGGCGGCACGGCCTCGCGTCCGCGCCAGATCGCCGTCGACGACCCGCGCGGCGGCGCGCCCCTCCACCTGCTCAGAGTGGCCGACGGGGGCGTCGCCACCAGCGGCATCACCCGCCGCGCCTGGACCGACGAGAACGGGCGCCCCGCCCACCAGATCATCGACCCGGCGAGCGGCGAACCCGCCTACACCGGCGTCCTCCAGGTCACCGCTGTCGCGCCCACCGGCCTGCTCGCCGAGACGCTCGCCAAGTCGGCGCTCCTCAGCGGGCCCGAGAGCGCCGAGGCGTGGCTGCCCTACGGCGGCGTGATCGTCGATGCCGACGGTCGCGCCCGCGTGGTCGAGCCGCTGACCCGGGTCCTCCCCGAGGTGTGGGCGGCATGATCGCGGGCGAACACATCTTCTGGATCACCAGCCGCGCGGCCGGCGGCGCGGCCCTGATCCTGGCGAGCGTCGCCGTCGCCGTCGGCCTGATGGTGAGCGCCAAGCGCCAGAGCGCGAACTCGAACAAGCGCGACCTCCGGGCGATCCACGAGGCGCTCTCGCTGACCACGCTGGCGATGGTCGTCCTGCACGGCCTCTCGCTCCTCGGAGACGCCTACCTGAACCCGGGGATCGCCGGGATCGCGGTCCCCTTCGTCGGCTTCTACCGGCCGCTCTGGACCGGCCTCGGAATCGTCGCCGGCTACGGCCTCGCGGCCCTCGGCCTCACCTATTACATGCGCGACCGCATCGGCGCCGCCCGCTGGCGCAAGCTCCACCGCTTCACCGCCCTCTTCTGGGTGCTGGCGATCGTCCACACGATCGGCGCCGGCTCCGACTCGGCGCAGCTCTGGTTCCTGATCGCCTCGGGCCTGGTCGTCGTCCCCGCCGCCGCACTCCTCGGCCTGCGCTACCTCGACCGCTGGTGGAACGCCCCGGTCGGCGCGCGGGTGCCGGATCGCGCCTGAGCGCCAGCCGCACCGCTAGCCTCCTCGGGTGCCCTGGAAACGTCCCCACGAAGAGGAGCACCTCAGCTTCCGCTCCAACTGGCTGCGGGCGGCGGTGCTCGGCGCCAACGACGGCATCCTCTCCACCTCGAGCCTGGTCCTCGGCGTCGCCGCCTCGGGTGCCTCGCGGAGCGCCATCGTCACCGCGGGGATCGCGGGCCTGGTCGCCGGAGCGGGATCGATGGCCGCGGGCGAGTACGTCTCGGTCAGCTCCCAGCGCGACACCGAGGAGGCCGACCTGCGCCTCGAGCGACGCGAGCTCGCCGAGGACCCGGTAGGTGAGCTCGCCGAGCTGACCGGCATCTACGAAGGCCGCGGCCTCCCCTCCGAGCTGGCCCTCCAGGTCGCCGAAGCCCTGACCGCCGACGACGCCCTCGCCGCCCACGCCCGCGACGAGCTCGGCCTCCCCGAGGACCGTCGCGCCCGTCCCCTCCAGGCCGCCGGCGCCTCCGCCCTCTCCTTCGCCGTCGGCGCGATCCTCCCCCTCCTCGCCATCGGCCTATTCGGCAGCTCGATCCGCATCGCCGCCTGCGTCGTCGTCACGATCCTCGCCCTCGTCGGCCTCGGCGGCCTCGGCGCCCGCCTCGGCGGCGCCCCCGAGCTCCCCGCGATCTTCCGCGTCGTCTTCTGGGGCGCCGTCGCGATGGCCGCCACCGCCGGTATCGGCGCCCTGGTCGGCTCAGCGGTCTGACCTTCGCGGACGGCGCGAGGCTGCTGCGGGGACCGCCGACTTCGCGATCAGCAGGCGCTGTCCCGAGCCGTCGTCGTTCATCGCCCAGGTGTCGCCGCTCAACGGACCCGAGCCGCGTGCCAACGGTTCCTACGTCGCCTGTGACGGGGAAACGCTCTCCTGCGATCTCCTCGAAGGACCAAGCCCCGCACGAGCAGACGACGGTCCGGGTGAGGCTGTCCGCCAAGGCGACGGGACCGCGGCGCAGACCGAGGCGGTCACGTTCCGCCGCGCCCACTAGCCGCAAATCGCGACCTGACAGCCCGGATGCAGGCGGGAGCCGCTCGCCTTGCCACCTCCGGCGAGCAGCTCCGCCCTGGCCGCCCCCCGGCAGCCTGTTGACGAGATTAGGTCTCGGCGCCGGGCTTGTCGTCGTCCTCCGCCGCCGGCCCTGATTGCGCAGTTTGTGTTCAAAGCACAAGTAATCTAGATTGGTGGGATGCGATCCAAGGCTGGGATAGCTTCATCGCCCAGTGCGAGCGGCGGCGAGATAGAAGGCCTGGTCGAACTCCTCAGCCCGGAGCTCGACGAGATCGCGACCACGCTCGCCGACACCGTCCACGAACACCTCACCGAGCTCGACGAGGACATGCGGCCGTGGACGGAGCAGGTCGCCCGCGCCAACCTCGGCGTGATCGTGACGATGATGCGCGAAGGCGACGACCCCGCGTCGGTCGAGCCCCCACCCGAGGCGGTCGGCTACGCGCGCGAGTACGCCGTCCGCGGCCTCGAGCTGAGCCTGATGCAGCGCGCCTATCGCACCGGCCAGGGAGTGCTCGGCGGAATCGTCCTCGAGCGCCTGCGGACGGCGTCCGACGATGCCGACCTGCTGGCCAACGGGATGGCCTACTTCAACGCCTGGATATTCGCCTACGTCGAGGCGATCGAGCGACGGCTGAGCAACGTCTACGTGGCTGAGCAGGCCCGGTGGGTCGACAGCGGCGCCGCGGTCCGGGCGGCGGAGGTGCGGGCGCTATTGGCCGATCCCGGCGCGGTCGACCCTCTGGCGGTCAGCCTCCGCCTCGGCTATGAGCTCGACCGCTTCCACCTCGGCTTCGTCGTCTGGAGCGAGGCCGAAGACGAGCGGCCCGGCGACGCCGGGGCACTGTTCGCACGCATGGAGCGCGTAGCGGGCGCGGTCGCCAGGTCGCTCGGGTCAGAAGCGCCCCTGACCGTCGCCGAGGGCAGGCACCTCGCCTGCTGGGCCGGGCGCCGGAGCGCCCCCGACGTCTCTCGCCTGCGCCTCCCCCGCACCGGCGCCCGCGGGCTCTCGGTCGCCGCGGGGACCCCGGCGGACGGGCCCTGGGGATTCGCCCTCAGCCACCGCGAGGCGCTCTCTGCCCGCCGCGCCGCACAGATGCGCGACGACGCCGACGGCGTCGTCGTCACCTACCCGGACCTGGCCCTCGAGGCGCTCCTCACCGAGGACGCCGAGGCCGGGCGCCGCTTCGTCGCCCGTGAGCTCGGCCCCCTCGGCGCCGCCGACGACCCGACCGTCCGCCTCGCCTCGACCCTTGCGGTCTTCCTCGAAGAGGGCTCCAGCTTCGTCCGCGCCGGCCGCCGCCTAGGCATCCACGCCAACACCGTCGCGTACCGGGTCCGACGCGCCGAAGTGTTGCTGGGACGGCCGGTGACGGAGCGCCAGCTCGAGCTGCGTGTGGCGCTACGGCTCGGGTGGTTGGCGGGGTAGGGGACCCGAGGAGAGGGACGCAAGGCGTGTCGGCGAGCACGGCCGCCCGCCCACGGCCCGGGCAGGCTGTGGCCGTGGCCGAGACGGCCTGGGTATGGAAGGTGTGGAGTAAGTGCGACGCCGTCGCGGGAGACGTGCGGGAGATGTCGGGAAGTCCACGCTTTCGTGCGTGAGAGCGTGAGAAGTCCCGCCTTCCGTGCGTGTTGCACAGCACCGAAATCACCGCTGTCGGCCGCGGCGGAACCGTGACGGAAGGCCACGAATCAGACGGAAGGCGCGAGGAAGCGTGGACTTCTCACGCTCTTCGTCAACGATTCGGCCAGGTGTGGCCTCTCACGCACGGACCCTCGGAGAAACACCGCACCCCCTCCGTCAGCAGCTCGGACGGCCGCCCCCCTTGAACCCACTACCCCGACACGCTAAAGTAGATGCAGTTGCATATATCTCTCGACCCCCGAAGGAGTGGTCTGACATGCAGTTCGGAATCTTTTCGGTGAGCGACATCACCCAGGACCCCACCACGGGGCGGACCCCTTCGGAGGCGGAGCGGATCGACGCGACGGTGCAGATCGCGAAGAAGGCCGAGGAGGTCGGGCTCGACGTGTTCGCGATCGGCGAGCACCACAACCCGCCGTTCTTCTCCTCCTCGCCGACGACGTTCCTGTCGCACATCGCGGCGCAGACGGAGCGGCTGACCCTCACTACCTCGACCACGCTGATCACGACCAACGACCCGGTTCGCCTGGCCGAGGAGTACGCGCTGCTGCAGCACCTCTCCAAGGGCCGGATGGACCTGATGCTGGGACGCGGCAACACCGCCCCGGTCTACCCCTGGTTCGGCCAGGACATCAACCAGGGCC
>JAFDWG010000358.1 GCA_018268605.1 Actinomycetota bacterium
AACCCCCAGAAGCGCAAGCGAGACGTCCTTCCCCGGAGCTTCTGCTGTGGCTATTGCCACGCTCCTCGCGTCTCGCGGGCTGGATCGTAGCGTGACGGCCGTCACTTTGCATGCCCGGTCCGCAAAATTTAGGAACCGTCGATTTGCCGACGCTATGTGAGGTCGGCCATCCTGGTCGGGGCGGCTGGTCGTTACCCTGCGTGGCGATGGAGAAATTCGTCATCGAAGGCGGCGTGCCGCTGTCCGGCGAGGTCACCGTCGCCGGCAACAAGAATGCCGCGCTGCCGATCCTCGCCGCCTGCCTCCTCACCGAGGAGGAGGTGCTGCTGCACAGGGTTCCACGGATTCGCGACACCGAGGCCCAGATCGCGCTGCTCGAACAGCTCGGGGTCGAGGTCGACTGGGTAGCCGACAACAGCGTCAAGCTGTGCGCGGCCGCCGTCTCGGATCCCGTCGTGGACGAGGAGCTCTCGGCCCGGATCCGCGCCTCGTTCCTCCTGGCCGGACCACTGCTGGCGCGCTTCGGCGCCGCCAAGATGCCGCCGCCTGGGGGGGACTTCATCGGGCGCCGGCGCCTCGACGCCCACCTCGATGCCTTCAAGGATCTCGGGGCCCGCGTCGACGGCTCCCGGTGGATCGAGCTGAGCGCGCCGACCGGCCTCTGCGCCTGCGAGATCTTCATGGACGAGCCCTCGGTGATGGGCACCGAGAACGCGCTGATGGCCGCCGCCCTGACGCCCGGGCAGACGCAGATCTCCAATGCCGCGTCGGAGCCGCATGTGCAGGACCTGGCGCGCCTCCTGACCGCGATGGGGGCCGAGGTCGAAGGGGTCGGATCCAACGTGATGACCGTGAACGGCCAGGAGAGCCTTGGCGGCGCCGAGTTCACGATCTGCCCCGATCACATCGAAGTCGGCAGCTTCATGGCGCTGGCGGCGGCGACCGGGGGAGAGCTGACGATCCGCGACGCGGGCCCGAAGGACCTGCGCAACGTGCGCCGGCAATTCCGCCGCCTCGGTCTGATCTCCGAGGTCCGCGGCGAGGACGTGGTCGTCCCGGCCGGGCAGCGGTTGGAGATCGAACCCGACCTCGGTGGGGCGATCCCGAAGATCGAGGACGGCCCTTGGCCCGCCTTCCCGGCCGATCTGACCTCGATCGCCCTGGCCCTCGCCACCCAGGCCGAAGGTGAGATCCTGATCTTCGAGAAGATGTTCGAGAACCGCCTGTTCTTCGTCGACAAACTAGTCGCGATGGGCGCTCGGATCACGCTCTGCGATCCCCACCGGGCGATCGTCAGCGGCCGGAGCCGGCTTCACGGCGAGCGCGCCGCCAGCCCCGACATCCGCGCCGGCATGGCGATCCTCATCGCCGCTCTGGCCGCCGAAGGAACCTCCGAAATCGGCGACATCCACCAGATCGATCGTGGCTACGAGCAGATCGACGAGCGCCTGCGAGCCCTCGGCGCGCGGATCGAGCGGGTTTCCGCCGACGCGCCCGTCGGCCGCCCGGTGGCGGTGGATTGACCCGCTCCTACCGCCGGTTCTCGTAAGGTCCGGCTCATGATCCATCCGATCCCGCCCGGCACGCGCGACGTGCTCCCCGACGAGATGCGTGAGCTGCGCCGTCTCAACCGCCGCCTGATCGAGGTCTTCGAAGGCGCCGGCTACGGCGAGGTGGCGACGCCGGCGATCGAATATGACGAGGTGCTCTCCCGCGGCAACCGGCCCTCCTCGGCCTCGCCGTACCGATTCTTCGACGAGAACGGCGACCTGCTGGCGCTGCGCAGCGACATGACGGTGCCGATCGCCCGCCTGGTGGCCACCCGCTTCGCCGACGCGCCCCTACCGCTGCGCCTTTGCTACCTCGCCTCCGCCTATCGTGCGGTTCTGCCGCAGCGAGGCGAGATGCGCGAATACGTCCAGGCGGGGATCGAGCTGATCGGCGCCCCGGGCGCCGAGGGGACCGCCGAGGTGATCGGTGTGCTCGAGGCGGCACTCGACGCCGCCGGGCTCGATCGCGCCGTCATCGGCCTCGGCCACGCCGACCTGTACAGGTCCCTGCTGACCGAGTTCGGGGTCGAGGGGGAGGCGCGCGACACGGTCCTCGGGCGGCTCGCCACCCACGACCTGGTCGGGCTCGAGGCGGCGCTCGCCGACGCCGGCATCGGCGACCCGGCGATCCAGACCTGCGTCGCCCTCTCGCAATTGCGCGGCGGCGCCGACGTCCTCGAGCGCGCCCGCGAAATCGGCGGCGACGCGGTCGAACGCACCACCGCCCGCCTGCAGGCGACCTATGAGGCGCTGGTGGCGGCGGGAACGGCCGACCGCGTCCAGATCGACTTCGGCCTGCTGCGTGACCTCGGCTACTACAGCGGCACGATCTTCGAGGTCTACGACCCGGCGGTCGGGCACGTGCTCGGGGGCGGCGGCCGTTACGACGGCTTCCTCGCCAACTTCGGCCTCGACCTGCCGGCGGCGGGGTTCTCGCTCTATCTGGAGCGCGTCCACGTCGCGCAGATGGAGGAGGAGTCGCGGCGGCGCGAACGGGCGGCGGCCGATGTCTAGCGGGCCCGGCGTGATCGGCGGCCCGACCCACCCGGAGGGCCCGCTCACCCTCGCGGTGCCGCGCGGCGCACTCTTCGAGGAAACGCTCGACCTGCTGGACGCGGCGGGCGTCGACACGGCGCCGGCCCGTGGCGACTCGCGCTCGCTGATCTTTCACACCGACGAGATGACGTTGGTGACGATGCGCCCCTCCGACGTGCCGACCTACGTCGAGGCAGGCGCCGCCGACGTCGGCATCACCGGCAAGGACGTACTGCTCGAGCAGTCCGACCGGGTCGTCTATGAGCTGCTCGACCTCGGCTACGGCAAGTGCCGCATGGTGCTGGCCGGGCGGCGCGGGGACGAGCGGCTCGGCGAATCCCAGCGCCGGCTGGGGATGATGAGGATCGCGACGAAGTATCCGCGCATCGCCGAGCGCTACTTCGAGGACACCGGCCGCCAGATCGAACTGATCGAGGTGAAGGGGTCGGTTGAGCTCGCACCGCTGATCGGCCTGGGGGACGGCATCGTCGACCTCGTCGCCACCGGCCGCACGCTGGCCGAGAACGACCTCGAGGTCCGTGAGGAGATCGTCGACTGCACCGCCCGCCTGGTCGCCAACCGCGTCGCCCACAAGCTTCGTGCCGCCGAGGTCGACGACCTGACCGCCCGCCTGCGCGTCGCGAGCCGGGCATGAGGATGATGGGCAACTGATGGGGGGTCGGCGATGAAGGTCCAACGCTTCGAGTGGGCGGGGGCGGGCGCCACGGCGAGGGCGGTGCGCGACTGGAGCGCCGAGGCCTCGCCGCCGGTCGAGGTCGACTCGATCGGATCGCTGGTCCGGGAGGGTGGCGACGCGGCGCTCCTGGCGCTGACCAAGCGCTACGACGCACCCGAGGCCGAGATCACCCGCCTGCGGGTCGAGGTGGGGGAGGCCGCGGCGGCGCTCGAGGCGATCGACGGCGAGCTGCGTGAGGCTCTCGAGACCGCCGCCGCCAACATCCGCGCCGTCGCCGTCGCCCAGATCGGCGAGGAGAAGCGGGTCGGGCTGCCGCAGGGCCACTCGGTGTGCCTGCGCGACGTGCCGGTCGGCGCCGCCGGGCTCTACGCGCCGGGGGGGCGTGCCGCCTACCCCTCGAGCGTCCTGATGACCGCGCTCCCCGCCCGGGCCGCCGGCGTCGGCCGGATCGTCCTGGCGACCCCACCGGGGCCGGACGGCGCCGTCCACCAGGTGACGCTGGCCGCCGCGGCGCTCTGCGGGATCGAGGAGATCTACGCGGTCGGCGGCGCGCAGGCCGTTTTCGCGCTCGCCTACGGCACCGAGACGATCGAGCCGGTCGACGTGATCGCCGGTCCCGGCAACGCCTGGGTGCAGGAGGCCAAGCGGGCCGTTTACGGGACGGTGGGGATCGATTCGCTGGCCGGGCCGTCGGAGCTGATGGTGATCGCCGGGCACGACACCGAGCCTGAGTGGGCGGCGCTCGACCTCTGTGCGCAGGCCGAGCACGGCGACGGGGCGCTCCTGGTCGCGGCGGTGGAGGAGCACATCCTCGACGCCGTCGCGGAGGCCACCGAGCGCCTCGCGGCGCTGCGTCCCGGCGTCTCCGGCGCGGCGCCGCTGGCGCTCGTCCACGTCCCCGACTCCACCGACGCGGTGGACCTCTGCAACGCGTTCGCGCCCGAGCATCTCGAGATCTTCGAGGAGGACGCGGCCCTCCTCGCCGGGCAGGTGACCACGGCAGGCTGTGTCTTCGCCGGCCGCTGGGGAGCGACCGCGTTCGGCGACTATGCCGCGGGCTCCAACCACGTCTTGCCGACCGGTGGCTCGGGGCGCTTCACCGGCCCGCTCGGGCCCGGCGCCTTCCGCCGCCGCATCTCCACGGTGGAGCTCGACCAGGCGGCCGCCTCGGCGCTCGCACCGACGGTCGACCGCATCGCCCGCGCGGAGGGCTTCCCCGTCCACGGCGAATCGGCCATGATCCGCCGATGAGCCGACGCACCGCCGCCAAGAGCCGCAAGACCGGGGAGACCGACATCACGCTGGAGCTCTCGCTCGACGGGATGCTCGAGTACGAGAGCTCGACCGGGGTCGGCTTCTTCGACCACATGCTCGACCTGTTCGCCCGTCACGGCCGCTTCGGCCTCAAGGTGAGGGCTGACGGCGACACCGAGACCGGTGCCCACCACACGGTCGAGGATGTCGGCATCGTGCTCGGGCAGGCGCTCGACGAGGCGCTCGGCGACCGCGTCGGGATCCGCCGTTACGGCTCCGCCCTGGTGCCGATGGACGAGGCCCTGGCCGAGTGCGCGATCGACATCTCCGGGCGCTCCCACTGCGTCTTCCGCGCCGATCTGCCGAAGGCCTCGATCGCGGGCTTCGAAACCGAGTTGGCCGAGGAGTTCTTCAACGCCGTCGCCAACGCGGCGAAGCTGACCCTGCATCTGGAAGTCCGGTACGGCTCGAACGTGCACCACATGATCGAGGCGGCCTTCAAGGCCTTCGCCCGCGCCCTCCGCGTGGCGGTGTCGATCGACCCGGAGGAGACGGGGGTCCCCTCGACCAAGGGAACCCTTCATGAGTGAGGGCGCCCGCATCCTGATCCTTGACTACGGGATGGGAAACCTGCGCTCGGTCGAGAAGGCGCTCGAGCATGTCGGCGCGAGTGCCGCGATCGGTTCCGATCCCGACGTCATCGGTGCGGCCGACGGGCTGATCCTCCCCGGCGTCGGCGCCTTCCCGCGGGCGATGGAGCGGATCCGCGCCACCGGCCTCGACGAGCTGATCGCCGAGCGGGCGGCGGCGGGCACCCCGGTGCTCGGCATCTGCCTCGGCCTGCAACTGCTCTTCGAGGGCTCCGAGGAGCTCGGTGGGGCGGAGGGGCTAGGGCTGCTCCCGGGCACGGTGACGATGCTGGACGCGCCCGGACTGAAGGTGCCGAACATCGGCTGGGCGCCGGTCCGCTGGGAGCGGGACTCGCGCCTGGTCGCGGGCATCCCGTCGGAGACGCCCTTCTACCTCGTCCATTCGTTCGTCGCCCGACCGGCCGCCGAGGACGCTCTCGGCACCGCCGAGTACGGCGAGCGGTTCGTCTGCGCGGCCGAGCGCGACAACGTCTACGGAGTCCAGTTCCACCCGGAGAAGTCGAGCGCCGCGGGACTCCGCCTGCTCGCCAATTTCGCCGGCATCTGCGCGAAGGCGCCGGCCGCGGCGTGATCCTCTATCCGGCGATCGATATCCGCGACGGCCACGCGGTGCGGCTGGTCGAGGGCGATTACGACCGCGAGACGGTGTTCGACGCCGATCCGGTCGACGCGGCGCTGCGCTTCGCCGACGCAGGCGTGCACGTCCTCCACGTCGTCGACCTCGACGGGGCGAAAGCTGGGGAGCCGAAGAACCTGAAGACCGTGCGAAGGATCGCCGACGCGGTCCCGTTCCCGATCCAGGTCGGCGGTGGGCTCCGCGACGCCGATTGCGTCGCCAACGTTCTGCGGGCGGGAGCCGAACGGGTGGTGATCGGCACCGCGGCGATGCGCGACCCCGACTTCCTCGCGGCGATGCTGAAGGCTCACGGCGAGCGGATCGTCGTCTCGGTCGACGCCCGGAACGGCAAGGTGTCCCTGGCGGGCTGGACCGAGACCTCCGATGTCGAGGTCGCCGACGCGGTCGCCGATCTGACCTCGCGGGGGGTCGAACGGTTCCTCTTCACCCCGATCGAGGTCGACGGGACGCTGTCGGGCCCGGGCTTCGAGCAGCTCGCGACGGTGGCGGCGGCCACTTCGGCCTCGCTCATCTACTCCGGCGGCGTCGGCACGCTCGAGGACCTGGTGCGGCTGCGCGCCGAGGCGGCGCCGAACGTCGAGGGCGTGATCGTCGGCCGCGCCCTCTACGAGAAGCGCTTCACCGTCGACGAGGCCGTGGCCGCGTTGGCCTGATGTTGATGGGCCGATAACTTGCCTATATGGCTAGTTATCGGCCCATCAACGTGCTGGGCTAGCCTGGGTGTATGCCGCTCAAACGGGTCATCCCCTGCCTCGACGTCGACGCCGGGCGCGTCGTCAAGGGCACCAACTTCGTCGGCCTGCGCGACGCGGGCGATCCGGTCGAGCTGGCCGAGCGATACGACGCCGAGGGGGCCGACGAGCTCGTCTTCCTCGACATCACCGCGTCGCACGAGCGGCGCGAGACGATCGTCGACCTCGCCCGGCGCACCGCCGACAACGTCTTCATCCCGTTCACCATCGGCGGCGGCATCCGATCGGTCTCCGACGCCCAGGCGGTGCTGGACGCGGGCGCCGACAAGGTCTCGGTCAACTCGGCGGCGTTGGCGCGGCCGGAGCTCCTGACCGAGCTCGCTGACCACTTCGGCTCCCAGTGCGTGGTGATCGCGATCGACGCCAAGCGCGACCTCGAGAAGGAGCCGGCGACCTCCTCGCCGACCTGCGCGGCGCCTCCGGGCTGGTTCGGCGGCACCTGGGGCGTATATGTCAAGGGAGGCCGCGAACGAGTGGAGGGCTGCGACGCGGTCTCCTGGGCCCGCGAGGCGGTCGAGCGCGGGGCCGGGGAGGTCCTGCTCACCAGCATGGATCGCGACGGCACCAACGACGGTTACGACCTCGAGCTGACCCGCTCCGTCGCCGACGCAGTTTCCGTGCCGGTCATCGCCTCCGGCGGCGCCGGCGAGCTGTCACATCTGTCGGCGGCAATCGCCGAGGGCGGCGCCGACGCCGTCCTCTGCGCCTCGATCTTCCACTACGGGCAGCACACGGTGGCGGAGGCGAAGGAGAGGTTGGCGGCCGATGGGATCGACGTACGGCGGTAGGGATCTCCCTGAGCGTCATAACACGCACGGAACCGTGGACTTCGTGCCATCTCCCGCGTCTCGGTTAACGGCGTTGGACTTCCTCCACACCTCTCATACCCCGGCCGTCAACAGACGGGGCTTCACCCTTACCGCTATCCGCCGCCTTCGCTCGTCGACCCTTCGCCGTTCTTCAGGTCTTCGGCCAGCCCTGCGACGTGCGCTTCGCGCAGGATCTCCAGGCGGGCGAGTTCGAAGGGCTTGTCCCTTTCGGCGAAACCCGAGATCTCGGTCGTCGCACCTTTATAGCCTGCGGCTTCGACCGCCTTGACGACGGTTTCGTCGAATTGGCCCGCCGGATAACAGAAGTTGTTGACCGGGACGTTGAATTCTTCCTGGAGGATCTTGCGCGAACCCGCGACTTCTTCCTTCAGTTCTTCCGGCCCCAGTTCGGTCAGGTCGAGGTGGTGGATCGTGTGGGCGGCGAGCTCCCAGCCCGCCGCGATCATCGCCTTGACGTTCGACTCGTACAGTTCCGAGCCGGCCGCCTTGAGGTTGAGGACACCCGCCCAGCCGTGTTTGCGCAGGGTCGGCAGGGCGAACGTGAACTGGGGCCGGTAGCCGTCGTCGAAGGAGATCACGATCGGTTTCGGCGGCAGCGTGCCCTTGCCGTACCAGGCTTCCTGCACCTGTTCGAGGGTCACCGCCTCGTAACCGCGTTCTTCCAGCCAGTCCATCTGCTTTTCGAAGTCGGTGCGGCCGACGTACAGTTCGGGATAGGGAGCGCCTTCGGGTGGGTGGCCGAGGACGTGGTACTCGAGGATCGGCACCGGGCCCTTGTAGGGCTTCCAGTTCGACTGCGGAGTCGCGTTGCGGACCTCCTTCGACTTGGCGCCGGAGTTGGCCTTCTTCGCCTTCTTCTTGGCCGCGGCCCCGGTCGCTCCCGTCTGCGAGGCAGCAGCCCCCTTGTCGTCTTCGTCGCCCGCCGAGGTGAGGACGATCACCACGGCCACGGCCACCACGATCAGCGAGGCGAGCGCGACCACCCGCCGACGCATGACCTGGGCCCGGGTCGGCGCATGGCGCCGGGCAGGGTCGGGACGTCGCTCCGTCACTTCGTCCTCGTCTTCCCAGTCGCTCGGCATCCGCGTCGCCGATCATCGTAGGGGGCAAGCGATGATGTGCGCGCGATGACCAGCGGAGACGAACTCGCCAAGGCGCTCGCCGGCGCCTATCCGGAGCTCGCCAAGGTGGAGGCCGTGGCTCTCGATCCGGTCTACCTTGTGGGTGGCGCCGTTCGCGACCTGCTGCTGGGACGGGGCCGGGCCGACATCGACCTCGTGGTCGAGGGGGACCCGCAGGCGCTGGGGCGTGCGCTCGGAGCCGAGTCGCTCGCCGCCCACTCACGCTTCGGCACCTTGAAGGTGGACCTCGACGGGCATGAGGTCGACATCGCGGCCGCCCGCCGTGAGAGCTACGCGCGCCCAGGCGCCCTGCCGACGGTCGAGGTCGGCGCCCCGATCCGCACCGATCTGGCGCGGCGCGACTTCACCGTCAACGCGATGGCGGTCGACCTGGCCGAACCGCGCGAGCTGATCGATCCCTACGACGGGCAGGCCGACCTCGAGGGGGGCATCCTGCGGACCATCCACGCGGGCTCGTTCGTCGACGACCCGACCCGGGCGATCCGCGCGGCCCGTTACGCGGCGCGGTTCAGCTTCGCGATCGAGCCGAGGACGCGGGAGCTGCTCCAGGACACCGACCTGAGCACGGTCACGCCCGAAAGGCGCTGGGCCGAGCTGCGCAAGCTGGCCGAGGAAGCGAATGCCGTCCGGGGGCTCGAGCTGTTGGCGGGGTGGGGGCTGGTCGAGCCGCGCGAGGGCGGCGAGTCCTTCGCGCTCGCCCGGGACGTCGACCGCCTGCTCGCTGCGCCTCCCTGGATCGGGGAGGCCGACCGCGCCGAGGCGATCCTGGCGGCCGCGCTCGGGCCGTGGAGGGACCCGTTCGCCGGGCTGGCCCCAACTCTCCCGTCCGAGGGCGTGCGAATGGCCCGCGGCCACGACCCGATCGAGCTCGTCCTCTCCCGCGCCGCGGGCGCCACCTGGCTTGACGACTGGCTCCAATGGCGCCAGGTGGGACTGGAGATCACCGGGACCGACCTGGTAGCAGCGGGCCTCGAGGGCCCGGCGATCGGCGAGGCCCTGGAACGCGCCCTGTCCGCGAAGCTCGATGGCAAAGCCCCGACCCGCGCCGACGAGCTCCGCCTCGCCCTCGAGCCCCCGCGTTGACGGGCCGAAAACTTGACGTATAGGCGAGTTTTCGGCCCGTCGACATGATCTGCTTGGCTCCACGGCATGGACTGGCGTGAGACGGATGGTGTGCGGTGGCTCGAGGCCACGCTGGGGGCCGCGGGAGACGGGACGGGACGGGTCGGGTTCGGCTCGCGCGTCGGCGGCGTCTCAAAGGCGCCCTACGACTCGCTGAACATCGGCGTGCTCACCGAAGACGCGGAGGCCGCCGTGGTCGAGAACCGGGCGCGGCTCGCGGCCGCCGTCGGGATCGATCCCCAGAACGTGCCGATCGGCCTCCAGGTCCATGGGGCCGACGTTGCCGTCCACGAAGGGGCGCAGGAGCCGAGCCCCTACGCGGAGCCCGGCTCGGCTCTTGAGCAGGTCGACGGGCATGTCGTCCGGCGACCGGGCCTGGCACCCGTCGTCCTCACCGCCGACTGCCTGCCGGTGGCGCTCGCCGGTCCGGGCGGCGTGGCGATGCTCCATTGCGGCTGGCGGGGGCTGGCCCGCGGGATCATCGGCCGCGGCGCCCTGGCCGTCGAGGCCACGTCGGCCGCGATCGGTCCTGGCATCGGGCCCTGCTGCTTCGAGGTCGGCCCCGAGGTCCTCGACGAGTTCGCCGGCCTCGGCGATGGGATCGCCGGCGGCCGCATGCTCGACCTGCCCGAGGTGGCCCGGCGGCTTCTCGCCCGCGCCGGGGTCGAGGAGGTCGAGTCCGCGGGCCTCTGTAGCTTCTGCGAGGCCGAACTGTTCTTCTCCCACCGTCGCGACAAGGGCGTGACCGGTCGGATGGGCAGCCTGGCCTGGATCGAGCCGGGCGGGGAGGCGGCGTAGATGCCCCGAGCCCTCTTCCACGACATCGACCCCGCCCGCGTGCGCGCGAACCTCCAGGAGGCCACCGAGGCCGCGGCGGGCCGTGCCGAGGTGCTCGTCGCCTGCAAGTACGTGCCGCTCGAGGAGATGGGGGCGCTTGCGGAGGCCGGCGTCACCCTGGTCGGGGAGAACCGCCAGCAGGACCTCGCCGCCAAGCACGCCGCCTACGCCGCCGACTTCACCTGGGACTTCATCGGCAACCTGCAGAGTCGCAAGGTCAAGCAGATCCTGCCGCTGGTGCGGCTGATCCATTCGGTCGGCACCGATTCGGCGCTGGAGCAGCTCGGGCGCCACGGCACGCCGGAGACCGAGGTGCTGATCGAGGTGAACGTCGCCGAAGAGGAGGGGAAGGGCGGCGTCGCGCCCCCGGAGCTCGCCGATTTCATCGCCCGCTGCCCGGTGCGTGTCTCGGGTCTGATGACGATGCCGCCGTTCTCAGAGGACCAGGAGGCCTCGCGCCCCCACTTCGCGCGCCTCGCCGAGCTGGCGGCGGACAACGGCTTGGCCAGGCTCTCGATGGGTACTTCCCAGGACTGGCGGGTCGCCCTCCAGGAGGGCGCGACGATCATCCGTCTGGGATCCGCGCTGTTTGTGTGATAGGCCGCAAGACGGCGCTAACCTGACCCTCTGGCAACATCATCGAAAGTCGTCAAAAGGAGTCGGCGTTCTTAAGCCGAATCAGGCGTCATGGCATTGAGGGATAGCTGGCATAAAGCACTCGTCTACTTCGGACTCGCCGAGGAACACGACTACCCGGACTACGAAGAAGACTTCGAACCGGAAACCGGGACGGAAGAAGCCTACGAATCGCGCCGCGACCGCGAGCGGGATCGTGAACCGGCCTCGGTCCGCCGGCTGCCGACCTCGCGCCGCGCCCGCCGCGACGAGATCGACGACATCTTCGGCGACGACGAACCGATCGCCGCGAGCCGCACTCGCACCCTGCGCCCGGTCGACAACGGCGGTGGCGGTGGCGGCGTCGGCGGCGACGTCCAGGTCCACCTGGTCATCCCGCGCAACTTCAACGATGCACAGCAGGTTGCCGACCAGTTCAAACGGCAGGTTCCGGTGATCTTGAACCTGCAGACCGCCGACCACGAGCTCTCCAAACGCCTGATCGACTTCTGCTCGGGCCTCACCTACGCGCTCGACGGTGGTATGCAGCGGATCGCCGAGAAAATGTTCCTGCTGACGCCGCGCAATGTCGAGGTCTCGGCGGAGGAAAAAGCGCGCCTGCTCGACAAGGGCTTCTTCAACCAGTCCTGATGACGTGGCCCTCCATTTCCTACCCGGAGTGGAGCGCGACGTGCGACACCCTGCACGCCCACACGCAGGTCCTGGGCAAGCTCGCCGCTGAACTGGCGCCGCCGGAGCCGCAGCTTCAGCACGCGGCCCTGCGCCTGACCGCGCGGGGCTGGGAGACGGCGCCGCTGCCGACCCCGGACGGGAACGGCGCCTTCGTCGTCGCCCTGGACCTGCACCGGCACGAGGCGTTCGTCGAAACCACCGATGGCGATCGCCGCGTGATCCCGTTGGTCCCGAACCGGGCCGTCGGCGAGGTCACCCGCGAACTCCTCAAGGCGATCGCCGACGTGGCGGGGGAGGCGAAGATCGACCCCGAACCCCAGGAGGTGCCCTGGACGACGCCGTTGGACGCGGACACCGAGCACGCCACCTACGACGAGCAGGCGGTCGGCGCGTACTTCCGCATGGCGACGCGCGCGAGCCAGGTCCTGACGGCGTTCCGGGCGCCTTGGCGGGGTCGCTCGACCCCGGTCAACGCCTGGTGGGGCTCCTTCGACCTCGCTGTCAACCTCTTCTCCGGCGATCCGGCCAAACCGCCTGCCGACGACTTCATCATGCGCAACGCGATGGACGCCCAGGAGGTCGCGGTCGGCTGGTGGCCGGGCGATCCCAAACACGGTGGCGCCGCCTTCTACGCCTACGCCCATCCGGCCAATCCGGGTTTCGCCGGTGCCGACCTGGGCGTCCCCGGCTCCCGCTGGGACGACGATCTCGGCGAGTACGTCCTCGAGTGGGAGGACCTCGTGAAGGCCGATGACCCTCACACCCGGGCCCTCGATTTCGCCCGCTCCACCTTCCGGCACGCCTGCGCGACCTGCGGCTGGGACCCGGCGCTGGCGGCGACGGCGGAAAGCAATCCCCCG
This sequence comes from Actinomycetota bacterium, assembly GCA_018268605.1. Classification (GTDB taxonomy): domain Bacteria; phylum Actinomycetota; class Thermoleophilia; order Solirubrobacterales; family 70-9; genus VAYN01. The sequence goes on from JAFDWG010000358.1 coordinate 12,675, forward strand.
CCGGTGGCTTAGGACGGAGCGGCGCCCGGGCAAGGGACGCAAGGGTCTGCGGCGAGCACGGCCGTCCCGGCCACGGCCCGGGCAGGCT